>NZ_JBSGFZ010000002.1:0-424954 GCF_053603655.1 Kribbella sp. NPDC004138 | reverse complement strand
CGGCGGCGTGGGTTGGTGAGTGGTGGCGGTCCGGAACATCTCGGTGCGTTCTCGGGTTAAGTTCGTCAGACGTCGCCTGCGCGCCCGACGCACGCAGCTCGCACGGCGTCATGCAGCCGCGCGGCGGTGCGGCGGTGGGCAGGATGCGGGCGGGCGGCGACGCCGGCCCGGCCGTGAGCGGCGACGTCGGCCAGGCTGCGAGCTGGGACGGCGGTCGCTCGCCGGTTCGACCGGGACACGCGGTCTCGCTGCGGCGGAGCGCGCTCGGGCGTGCCTACCTTTCCGCCCTTCCGATCGAGCAGGTGACCGGCACGCCTGATCTGCTCGACGCCCTGCGGCGGATCCGGGTGTCCGGTTTCGCCCACAACTCACGGCCGGTCGCGTCGCTGCCGCGGATGGTCGCCGTCCCGGTCCGCGGCGCCGACGGCTCCTGCGCCGGCGCGCTCGGCGCCGAGCTGATCCAGCCGGGGTCCGTCGACGAGGTGCGGCGCGTGGTCTCCGTGCTGCGGAGCGGCGTCTGATGGCGGCGTACGTCGTCCGGCGGTTGTTCTTCTCGCTCTTCGTCCTCTGGGGCGCCGTCACGATCATCTTCGTCGTCCTGCGGCTCGTCCCCGGCGACCCGGCGTACATCATGCTCGGGCCGGACGCCGACCAGGCGCAGGTGGCCGCGTTGCGCGCGCAGCTCGGGCTCGACCAGTCCCTGATCCAGCAGTACGCGACGTACCTGGCGAACGTCGTACACCTGGACTTCGGCGAGTCGTTCCGGCTGAACGCGGACTCGATGAGCCTTGTCCTGCAACGGGTCCCGGCCACCATCCAGCTCGCGACGACCGCGTTGCTGCTGTCGTTGCTGATCGGCCTTCCGCTCGGCGTGATTGCCGCGCTCCGCGCGCACAGCTGGGTGGACCGGTCGATCTCGGTGTTCTCGCTGATGGGGCAGTCGACGCCGTCGTTCTGGCTGGGGATCGTGCTGATCCTGGTGTTCGCCCGCGGGCTGAAGATGTTGCCGAGTGCGGGATCCGGGACGTGGGCGCACCTCGTGCTGCCGACGATCACGCTGGCGTTGCCGTTCCTGGCGATCCTGGTCCGGCTGACGCGCAGCGGGCTGCTCGAGGTGGTGCACGAGGGCTACGTGCAGACCGCGCGAGCGAAGGGGCTCGGCGAGGGGATCGTGGTCCTCGTGCACGCGTTGCGGAACGCGCTGATCCCGATCGTGACCGTCGTCGGGCTGCAGTTCGGCGCGCTGCTCGGCGGCACGGTGATCGTCGAGACGGTGTTCGCGTGGCCGGGCGTCGGCCGGTTGCTGATCGACTCGATCGGGCGCCGCGACTACGGCGTCGTGCAGGCCTCGATCTTGCTGGTGGCAACGATCTTCGTGGTGATCAATCTGCTCGTCGACCTCCTGTACGGCTTCTTGGACCCGCGGGTCCGTCTGGCGGGTGACTGACCTTGACTGTCGAGCTTTCCGTGCCGGCCCCGGTGGCCGTGCGCCGTCGTACCAGGGCCGGATCGGCCCGGATCCGGTTCGGGTTCGCGGTGATCGCGGTGTACGTCGTGGCTGCGGCGATCGGGCCGTGGCTGTTCCGGTACGACCCCGTCGGCACCCGCACCGCGGACCGGCTGAAACCGCCGTTCACGCGGCTGTCCGACGGGTCGTTCGCGATCTTCGGTACCGATCAGGTCGGGCAGGACCTGTTCGCGCAGATGTTGCAGGGGGCGAGGATCTCGATCGCGGTCGGGCTGGCCACGCTGGTGCTGGCCGGGACGATCGGCGTCACGATCGGTCTCGCCGCCGGGTACTTCGGCGGCTGGCTGGACGGCGTCCTGATGCGGCTGGCGGACATCCAGTTGGCGTTTCCGTCGATCCTGCTGGCGATCTTCATCGCCGCGCTGCTCGGCCCGTCGGTGGTGAACGTGGTGATCGTGCTCGCGGTGGCGAACTGGGTGACGTTCGCGCGGGTCGCCCGCGGTCAAGCGCTGGCGACGCGGCGGCGGGAGTTCGTCGACGCGTCCCGGACGCTCGGCGCCGGCACCTGGCGGCTGGTCACGCGGTGCGTCCTGCCGGCCTGTGTCGCGCCGGTGCTGGTCGTCGCGACGGTCGAGATCGGGCACGTGATCCTGGCCGAGGCGTCGCTGAGCTTCCTCGGTCTCGGGACCCCGGCCTCGACGCCCAGTTGGGGCGTGACGATCGCGAACGGCCGCAACTACCTGGCCGACGCGTGGTGGATCTCGACGATCCCGGGGATCGCGCTGGCCTTCCTGGTGATCTCGCTCGGCGTGCTCGGCGACGCGCTCCGGGACCGGTACGACCCGCGGCTGAGGAGTCTGTGATGACGTTGCTGAGTGTCCGCGACCTGCGGGTCGAGTTCGCCACGTCCGGCGGGGTGGTGACCGCGGTCGACGGTGCGTCGTTCGACGTCGATGCCGGTGAGACCGTTGCGCTGCTGGGGGAATCGGGCAGTGGGAAGAGTGTGACCGCCCAGGCCCTGCTGGGGATCGTGCCGAAACCGGCCGGGCGGGTGTGCGGCGGGTCGATCTCGTACGAGGGCCGCGACCTGCTGGCGCCCGGGGCGGCGAAAGGGCTGCGCGGGCGGGAGATCGCGATGGTCTTCCAGGACCCGTTGAGCTCGCTGAACCCGGTCTTCCGGGTGGGCGCGCAGATCGGCGAGATGTTCCGGCGGCATCGCGGGGCGTCCCGGCGCGAGGCCCGGGCGGCGGCGCTGGACCTGATGCAGCGGGTCGGGATCCCGGCCGCGTCGAAGCGGCTGGACGACTACCCGCACCAGTTCTCCGGCGGGATGCGGCAGCGGGTGATGATCGCGATGGCGCTCGCGCTGTCGCCGCGGCTGCTGATCGCGGACGAGCCGACGACCGCGCTCGACGTCACCGTGCAGGCGCAGATCATGCAACTCCTCGCCCGGTTGCAGTCCGAGGAAGGCATGTCTCTCGTCCTCATCACCCACGACCTCGGCGTGGTCGCCGACGTCGCCGACCGGGTGGTCCTGATGTACGCCGGCCGCGTGGTCGAGACGGGCCCGCTCCGCGAGGTCTACGAGCACAGCGCCCACCCGTACACGTCGGGCCTGATGGCGTCGGTCCCCGCCCTCGACGGGCCCCGCGACCGCCTGATCCCCATCCAGGGTTCCCCACCAGACCTCTTGTCCCTCCCCTCCGGCTGCTCCTTCCGCCCCCGCTGCCAGTACGCCGACGCCGTGTGCGCCGACGTCGAGCCCGACCTCCGCCAACTCCCCGGCCGTCCCACCCATCGCGCCGCCTGCCACCACCCGGAAGGAGCTCTCACCCATGCCCACTGAGTCTCCGTTGCTGTCCGTACGGGACCTGCAGACCTCCTTCCCGATGCGGTCCTCGGTGTTGCGGCGGACCGTCGGGCAGATCCAGGCCGTCGCCGGGGTGTCCTTCGACATCCCGGCCGGCGGGACGCTGGGGCTGGTGGGGGAGTCGGGGTCGGGGAAGTCGACCGTGGCACGGACCGTCCTCGGGCTGGAGAAGGCGCGGTCGGGAAGCGTCGTCTTCGACGGCGAGGAACTGACCTCGTTGCCCAAGGCATCCATGCGCCGGGTCCGTCGCCAGCTGCAGATGATCTTCCAGGACCCGTACGCGTCGCTCAACCCGCGCGCGACCGTCGAGCAGATCATCGCCGAGGCCTGGCAGATCCACCCCGACGTCGTGCCCCGGAACCGGCACCGCGCCGAGGTCCGCGACCTGCTCGAACGCGTCGGCCTCAACCCCGACCACGCCGAGCGGTACCCGCACCAGTTCTCCGGCGGCCAGCGGCAGCGGATCGGCATCGCCCGCGCGCTCGCCCTTCGCCCGAAGCTGGTGATCTGCGACGAGGCGGTCTCCGCGCTCGACGTCTCCGTCCAGGCCCAGGTCCTGAACCTGCTCGAGGACCTGCGCCGCGACCTCGGCCTCGCGTACCTGTTCATCGCCCACGACCTGTCCGTCGTCCGGCACATCTCGGACCGGGTCGCGGTGATGTACCTCGGGCGGATCGTCGAGACCGCGTCCCAGGACGAGTTGTTCACGCGCCCGCTGCACCCGTACACACAGGCGCTGCTGTCCGCCGTACCGGACCCGAAGCCGTGGGACAAACCCGCCCGCGAGCAGATCATCATCGGCGGCGACGTCCCGTCGCCCGCGGACCCGCCGTCCGGGTGCGGCTTCCGGACCCGCTGCTGGAAGGCCGAGGACCGCTGCGCGCACGACGTACCTGAGCTCACCACGCGGCTCGAGTCGCACCCCGCCGCCTGCCACTTCGCCACCGAACTCGCCGGAGCCGCCTCGTGACCGAACTAGTCCTCCTCCGGCACGGCGAATCGGTCTGGAACGCCGAGCACCGGTACCAGGGCCAGCAAGGCACCGGATTGAGCGCGCTCGGCCGGCAACAGGCGAAGCAGGCCGCGGAGTACCTGCGGTCGTTCGAGTTCGACGCGATCGTCGCGAGCGATCTCCAGCGGGTGCAAGAAACGCTCCAGCCGTACCTGGACACCCGCGACCACCTGCCGGTGCGCGTCGACAAGAGGTGGCGCGAGATCGACGTCGGCACCTGGGGCGGACGGACGTTCGCCGACGTGTACGCCGACGAGCCGGACGTCGTGGACGCCTTCGCCCGGGGCGAAGACGTGGCCCGCGGCGGCGGCGAGACCTTCGCGCAGCTGCGGGCACGGGTATGGGAGGCGGCAACGGAGCTCGCCGATCACGCAACCACGCTCGATGGTGCGCGAGGCGAGGTGGATGCGGACGCAGGGGCGCGGGTCGGCGGGCGTGGGCGGCGGGTGCTGGTGGTGACGCATGGCGGGCCGATCCGGGTCGCGGCCGCGTCGGCGCTGCAGCTGCAGCCAGGGGCCGAGATGTTGCTGGACCCGCCCGTGAACTGCTCTCTCACCATCCTGCGCCTCGACGGACTCGTGGCGTACAACCTGCCGACCGGGACGGACCGATGACCTTCACGTTCGTGGCGATGACCTACAACCTGTGGGCCGACTTCCACCTGGAGCAGCGCCGCGACGCGATCGCCGGCCTGTTCACGACCCGTCCGCCGGACCTGCTCGCCGTACAGGAGCTCCGGCCCGTCACCCGCAAGCTGCTCGACGACGTCCTGCCCGATCACGACCGCGTCGACGGGAGCGCGGGCTGGGAGACGCAGAGCAACCTGTGGTGGCGGCGTGACCTGTTCACGTACGTCGAGCACGGCGCCGAGGACGTCGGCATCCTGTCGCCCGACGCGCACCTGTTCTGGGTCCGGCTCCGCACGCCGGACGAAGCCGAGCTGGTCTTCAGTACGGCGCACCTCACCTGGCCCGGCCACCCGGACGAGCGGACCGACCACGTCAACCGCCGGATCGCCCAGGCCCGCGCGATCGGGGAGGCCCTCGAACGGCTGGCCGGCCAGAACGCCTGCCTGTTCACCGTCGACATCAACGACATCGGCCCACCGCAGTGGGAGCTCGGCAACGCCGGGTTCCTGGACAGCTTCACCGCCCTCGGCCGGCACTCACCGGTGACCCATCCGGTGGTGCCGACGGTCGCGACCGGTCCGATCGGGACCCGGTTGTCACCGCTCGCCTCACCCCCCAAGGCGATCGACTGGATCTTCGCCCGCGGCCCGCTCGCCGCCCGGTCCAGTGAGGTCGTCGACTTCTTCCACGACGGCCGCGCCCCCTCCGACCACCATCCGGTCGTCGCCACCTACACGCTTTGAGGAGAACCCCTGTGCTGAGGAAGCGATTCGCGGCGGCGCTCGGCGCCGTCGCCCTGGCCGCGGTGGCCGCCTGCTCGCCGGCCAGTGAGCCGAGCAGCGGCGAACAGGTCCTGCGGTACGCGCCGGCGATGTTCCCGGTGTCGCTGGACACCCACAAGTACGCCGGTGAGGAGGCCGTGCAGACCGCGATCCAGCAGATCATGGAGCCGCTGGTCCGCGTCGACGACGGCAAGATCGTGCCGGTCCTGGCCACGTCCTGGGAGAACCCGGACCCGACGACGTGGGTGTTCAAGCTCCGCTCCGGCGTGAAGTTCTCCGACGGTACGCCGTTCACCGCGAAGGACGTGGTCGCGTCGTACGAACGGCACAAGAAGCTCGACGGTCCGCTGGTACCGCTGTACTCGACGGTGACGTCGTTCGCGGCCACCGACGACCAGACCGTGACGGTGAAGACCAGCAAACCGCTCGGCACGGTGCTGAGCTCGCTGACGCTGCTGTTCATCGGGCCGGCGGCCAAGGTCGACACCGACGGGTTCTTCAACAAGCCGATCGGGACCGGGCCGTTCACGGTCAGCGCGTTCCAGCCCGACGAGAAGCTCGAGCTCGCCGCGAACCCGACGTACTGGGACGGCGCCCCGAAGCTGAACAAGCTGGAGTTCGTGAACATCCCGGAGGTCGCCGGGCGGATCACCGGGCTGGAGAACGGCGAGGTCGACGTGCTGACCCAGATCCCGCCGGACCAGGTCGGTTCGGTGAAGGGCAGCGAACAGATCACGTACTCGACCACGCCGAGCTGGACGTACTACTTCGACTGGTTCAACTCCAACCGCAAGCCGTTCACCGACAAGCGGGTCCGCCAGGCGATGTGGCACGCGCTCAACCTCGAAGGCACCGTGAAGGACCTGTTCGGCGATCTCGCGTCGGTCGCGCAGGCGCCGCTCGCCCAGGGCGTGATCGGCGCGCCGAAGCTGTCGCCGTACACCTACGACCCGGCGAAGGCGAAGCAGTTGCTGACCGAGGCCGGGTACCCGAACGGCTTCACCACCTCGATGCAGTGGCCACTCGAGGGCGGGCCGAACATCCGCGCGCTGGCGCAGGCCATGATCTCGGACTGGGCGAAGATCGGCGTCACGGTCAAGCCGCTGGAGAAGGAACGCGCGCAGTGGCTGGAGGACTTCGGCAAGCTCAACTGGGACATGAACCTGCAGACCAACGTGACCGGCACTGGTGACGCCGACTACACCCTGGCCCGCCTGTACGTGTGCACCGCGAAGCGCAACGGCTACTGCAACCCGGCCCTCGACAAGCTGCTCCTCGACGCCCGCTCGTCGGTCGACCAGACAGCCCGCCCGAAGCTCTACCAGCAGGCCGGCCAGACGATCTGGGACGACGCCGTCGGCATCTTCCCGGCCGAGCTCGCGTCCAACGCCGCCGTCCGCTCCCGCGTCCAGGGCTTCGTGATGCCGCCGAGCGGCCGCCCGCTGTTCGCGAAGGTGAGCGTCGCCGGTAGCTGATCCCGGACCGCCATCACTCACCAACTGCCTCCGCCCGTGCGAGCTCACGCTCCCGCGGGCGGAGTCGCGCGTCGGCCGGACGAGTTGGTGGGTGGTGGAGGTCCGCCCCGACCTTCCACCCAGATCGAACAGCTGCCCGATCACCGGCGCATCACGGAAGCTTGGTCACGGTTCCGGTCGTTGCCGTGGTGAGGGGTTGACGGGTCAGCAGGCCGCGGTCTAGCGTCCGGGAAATCGATTACTCGCCCGAATCGCGGAGGTGTTGTGTGCCGGACCTCGTGCGGATGACGGCGATCGGGAAGCGGTACGGCGGTGTGCGGGCCTGTCACGAGGTGGACTTCGTGCTCGGCTCCGGGGAGGTGCATGCGCTGCTCGGCGAGAACGGCGCCGGCAAGAGCACGTTGATGAAGATCCTGTCCGGCGACGTGACCGAGTACGACGGCAGCATCGCGATCAACGGCGCGCGGGTGCGGTTCGGCGGACCGACCGACGCGCAGGCCGCGGGGATCGCGATGATCCACCAGGAGCTCGACCTGGTCCCGGGCCTGTCGGTCGCGGACAACATCTTCCTCGGCCGCGAGCTGCGGACCGCGGTGCGCACGGTCGACCGGCGCCGGATGGAACGCGAGGCTCGCGAGCTGCTCGACCGTAGCGGCGTCAGCCTCGATCCGCGGCGGCCGGTCGGCGACCTGCGGGTCGGCGAGCAGCAGCTCGTCACGATCGCGAAGGCGATCTCGCTCGACGCCCGGGTGCTGATCATGGACGAGCCGACCTCGGCGCTCACCAGCTCCGAGGTCGAGCGGCTCTTCGATGTCATCCGCGAGCTCCGGCAGAGCGGCGTCGGCATCGTCTACATCTCGCACCGGATGGAGGAGATCTCCCGGGTCGCCGACCGCGCGACCGTGCTCCGCAACGGCAGCATCGTCACCAGTTTCGACCCGCGCGAGCTCAGTACCGCGGAGGTCGTCGAGGCGATGGTCGGCCGTCCGGTGCAGACCATGTTCACGACCCCCGACAGCGCCACCGGCGACGAACTGCTCCGCGTCGAGAACCTGAAGCTGAAGGCCCGCCGCCCGCGGCCCGGCCGCCGCGACCCCGACGGCATCTCGCTGACCGTCCGCGCCGGCGAGATCGTCGGCCTGGCCGGTCTGCTCGGCGCGGGCCGCACCGAACTGCTCGAGACCCTGTACGGCGTCGCGCCCGGCGGCACCCACACGGGCCGGATCCTCCTGCAGGGCAAGCCGATCCGCCCGCGCGGGCCGCGGCAGGCGCTGGCCCACGGCATCGGGTTCGTCCCGGAGGACCGGCGGACGTCGGGGCTCGTGCTGTTCCACTCGATCCTGGCCAACACGGTCGTCTCGAGCCTCCCGGCGTACGGCCGGCTCGGGGTGATCGCGCGCCGCCGGGAGCGGGCCGCGTCGGTGCGGATGGCCGACCGGCTGCGGCTGAAGTTCGGGCGGCTGCAGGACGACGTCGGCACGTTGTCCGGCGGCAACCAGCAGAAGGTCGTGTTCGGGCGGATGCTGCTCACCGAGCCCAAGCTGCTGCTCCTCGACGAGCCCACGCGCGGCGTCGACGTCGGCGCGAAGGCCGAGATCTACCGGCTGCTGGGCGAACTCGCGGCGCAGGGGCTCGGCGTACTGCTCGCCTCGTCCGAGCTGCCGGAACTGGTCGGCGTCTGCGATCGCGTCGTCGTGCTGCGGGACGGCCGCGACGTCGCCTCGTTCAGTACGGCGGACTCGGGCGAAGGCGATCTGCTCGCCGCCGCGATGGGACAAATCGAGGTCGGAGGAATGCCATGACCGACGTACAGGACCGAACCGTCGCGCCTGGGCAGGACGGGCCGGTGGAGCAGCGCAGCCTGGCCGCCACGCTCTTCCGGTTCCAGAGTGTCTTCGGGCTGATCGCGGTCTTCGTCGCGGCGATCATCTTCTCGCCGCGCAAGAACGGCGAGATCCTGTTCGTCAGCGCCGACAACCTGGCGAACGTGGTCCGCGCCGTGTCCGAGATCGGCATCATCGCGGTCGGCATGACGTTCGTGATCCTGATCGGCGGGATCGACCTGTCGGTCGGCGCGGTCCTCGGGCTCGCCGCGGTCGGGTCCGCCGTCCTGATGGTCGAGAACGACTGGGGCTTCCTGCCGTCGGTCGTGCTCGTGCTCGCGATCGGCCTGGTGTTCGGCGCCCTGCAAGGCGCCGCGACCGCGATGATCGGGATCCAGTCGTTCATCGTCACCCTCGCCGGCCTGCAGATAGCCCGCGGTCTGGCCCGGATCTGGTCCGGCGGGCAGGGCGTCGCGATCGCGTACGGCGACGGCCCCAAGGAGGCGCCGGCATCGTTCGCACTGCTCGGCGAACGCACCTTCGGCGGGCTGGTGCCGATCCCGGTGATCATCTTCGCGGTGGTCGCGATCGCCGCCGTGGTGTTCCTCCGGGTCAGCGCGTTCTCCCGGCACCTGTACGCCGTCGGCGGCAACGAGAAGGCCGCGCGGCTGTCCGGCGTACCGGTCGTCCGGGTGAAGATCGCGGTGTTCGCGATCTGCGGGTTGCTCGCCTCGCTGGCCGGCATCGTGCACGCCGTCCAGCTCAACCAGGGCAGCCCGAACGACGGCATCGGCTACGAGTTGGACGCGATCGCCGCGGTGGTGATCGGCGGCACCAGCCTGGCGGGCGGCCGTGGTTCGGTGGCCGGAACGGTGGCGGGCGCGCTGCTGCTCGGCGTCCTGAACAACATCCTTGCCCTGAACAACATCGACTCCAACATCCAGCTCCTGATCAAGGGACTGGTGATCGTTGCCGCCGCCGCGCTGCAGCGACTCCGCCCCGCCTCGTGAGGAAGGTTCCGTCATGCGTTCTGTGAAGATTCCGTTGGCAGCAGCGGCAGTCGCTGCACTCGTGCTGGCCGGCTGTGGGACCACCAGTGAACGGACCTCGGGCGCCGCGTCGCCGGGCTCGTCAACGTCCTGCAAGGGAGCCGACGGCAAGTACACGATCGGGATGAGCCAGGCCAACGTGGCCGAGCCGTACCGGCAGCGGATGGACGACGACATCAGGGCGGCGGCCAAGGAGGTGCCGCAGTTCGACGTGAAGTTCGCGGACGCGGCGCAGGACAACGCCAAGCAGGTCGCGGACGTGGAGAACTACATCACCCAGCAGATCGACCTGCTGATCATCAGCCCGAACGAGGCGAAGCCGCTGACCGCCGTCGTGAAGAAGGCCTACGACAAGGGCATCCCGGTGATCGTGCTGGACCGCAAGGTCGAGGGCGACGCGTACACCGGGTTCATCGGCGGCGACAACGTGCAGATCGGGCGCGAGGCCGGGAAGTACATCGCCGAGAAGCTGCTGCCGCAGGGCGGCAACGTCGTGGAGCTGAAGGGTCTGGCCGGCGCGACACCGCAGGCCGAGCGGCACGAGGGGTTCGTCGAGGGCATCAAGGGCAACCTGAAGGTCAAGGTGATCGCCGCCGCGAGCGGTGACTGGCTGCGGGAGAAGGGCCAGGCGCAGATGGACGCGCTGCTGAAGGCGAACCCGAAGATCGACGTCGTCTACTCGCACAACGACCCGATGGCCGAGGGCGCGTACCTGGCCGCGAAGGCGGTCGGCCGGGAGAAGGAGATGAAGTTCACCGGCATCGACGCGCTGCCGATCCCGTCCGGCGGCATCAAGGCCGTCGAGCAGGGCCGGCTGTCCGCCACCTTCACCTACCCGACCAACGGCAAGGAAGCCGTCGCCGCCGCCAAGAAGCTCCTCGTCGACTGCGGCACCATCGAGAAGTCCCAGATCCTCCCGACCCGCCTGATCGACCCCACCAACGCGGCCCAGATCTACGCCGAGGAAAACCCGACGGGCTGACGGAGCCCCCGCCCGTGGTCCGTTTGAGGGGTTCACCTCTCAACTGGCCCCTTCACCACGCGCATGCAGCGGGTGAAGGGGCAACGGGCGAGGTGAACCTCTCAAACGGACGGTGGTCGGGCGCTGGTCGGGCGGGGTCAGGGGCGGCGGGAGCTGGCGCGGGGGATCAGGCGGGCGCCGAGGGTGGTGGCGGTGGCGGGGCGGGTGGTGTCGGCGATGCGTGCCAGGAGGAGGCGGGCGGCGACGGTGCCGATCTCGTACGCCGGTTGCGCGACGACCGTCAGCGGCGGGTCGACGAGTGCCGTCCACGGCGCGTCGTCGAACGTGACCAGCCCGACGTCGCGTCCCGCCCGCACACCGCGCTCCTGGATGGCCTGCAGTACGCCGACCGCCATCGCGCTGTTCGCAACGAGCAGGGCGTCTGGCGGCTCCGGCTGTGCGAGCAGGTCGAGCGCGGCGCGGTGCGCACCGGCGGCCTTGTACTCGCAGCGCCTGACGAGTTTCGTCGTCCGGCGCCGCCGCGCGGCCTTCAGCGCCTCGCGGTATCCGGCGAGCCGGTCGTCCGCCGTACGGACGCCGGCCGGTCCGGCGATGCACCCGATCCATTCGTAGCCCTGGGCAACCAAATGCGCCGTCGCCTCGCGGGCCGCGAGCCGGGTGTCGACGAGCACGACGTCGCTGTCCTGTCCGGGCAGCGGCCGGTCCACCGCGACGTACGCCGTACCTCGCGCGGCGAGTTTCGCGACCGAGGACGCCGGGCCGCTCGGGGACAGGATGACGCCCGCGACCCGTTCCTGGATGGCGATGTCGACGTAGCGGCTCTCCTTGTCCGCGCTCTCGTCGGAGTTGCACAGCACGACCGAGTACCCGACCTCGTGCGCCACGTCCTCCACCCCGCGGGCGATCGCGGTGAAGAACGGGTTCTCCACGTCGGAGATGATCAGCGCGACCACCGCGGCCTCCTGGCGGCGCAGGTTCCGCGCGGGGCCGTTCGGCTGGTAGCCGAGCTCGTCGGCGGCCCGCCGTACCCGTGCCGCGAGGTCCGGGTCGACCGTCGGCTTGCCGTTGAGGGCCCGGGAGACGGTCGCCGTCGACACCCCGGCCCGTGCGGCCACGTCGCTGACAGTCGGCACTCTGGCTCCCTTCCTGACCGACCAGTATGCCGGGCGAGTAATGGATTACCCAGAGGTGTGCCGTGCACTTAACGTACGTAACCTCGGAGCATGACCAGTGACGTGAGAGGATCACCCGCGTGACTGCCTTGCCGAGTGTTTCGTACTCCATCACCGTTCGCCTCGAGGTGCCCGCCGGCGGCTCGACGGTGAGCAAGCTGACGACCGCGGTCGAGCAGGCCGGCGGTCTGGTCACCGCGCTCGACGTGACCGCGTCCGGCCACGAGCGGCTGCGGATCGACGTCACCTGCGCGGCGGCCGACACCGAGCACGCGGGCCGCCTGGTCGAGGCGATGCGCGCCGTACCGGGCGTCGAGATCGCCCGGGTCTCGGACCGGACCTTCCTGATGCACCTCGGCGGCAAGATCTCGATGGAGGCCAAGCACCCGATCCGCAACCGTGACGACCTGTCGATGATCTACACGCCGGGTGTCGCGCGGGTCTGCCTGGCGATCGCGAACAACCCCGACGACGCGCGCCGGCTGACCATCAAGCGCAACAGCGTCGCGGTCGTCACCGACGGTTCGGCCGTCCTCGGCCTGGGCAACATCGGCCCGAAGGCCGCGCTGCCGGTGATGGAGGGCAAGGCCGCGCTGTTCAAGCGGTTCGCCGGGATCGACGCCTGGCCGCTGTGCCTGGACACCCAGGACCCGGACGAGATCGTCTCGATCGTCAAGGCGATCGCGCCGGGCTTCGCCGGGATCAACCTCGAGGACATCTCCGCGCCGCGCTGCTTCGAGATCGAGGCCCGGCTGCGTGAGGAGCTCGACATCCCGGTCTTCCACGACGACCAGCACGGTACGGCGGTGGTCGTCGTCGGCGCGCTGTACAACGCGCTTCGCGTGGTGGGCAAGGACATCAGCAACGTGCGGGTCGTGCTGTCCGGCGCGGGCGCCGCCGGTACGGCGATCCTGAAGCTGCTGCTCGCGGCCGGCGTGAAGGACACCTGTGTCGCCGACATCGGCGGCGTCATCCACCCGGAGCGCGACGGGCTGTCGCCGGAGCTGCGCTGGATCGCGGAGAACACCAACGCCGCCAAGTACAGCGGCGACCTGAAGGGTGCGCTGGCCGGCGCGGACGTGTTCATCGGCGTCTCCGCGCCGAACATCCTGACCGGCGCCGACATCGCCACCATGAACGAGGACGCCATCGTGTTCGCGCTGGCGAACCCGGTGCCCGAGGTCGACCCGGCCGAGGCCGGTGAGCACGCCGCCGTGGTCGCGACCGGCCGCAGTGACTACCCGAACCAGATCAACAACGTGCTGGTCTTCCCGGGGGTCTTCCGCGGTCTGCTCGACGCGCAGTCGTCCAAGGTGTCGGTCGACATGGAGCTGGCCGCCGCGCGCGCCTTGGCCGGCGTGGTGACCGACGACGAGCTGAACGCCAGCTACATCGTGCCGAGCGTCTTCCACCCGGAGGTGCACACGATGGTGGCCCACGCCGTTCGTGAGGCGGCCGGCGGCAAGGCTCCGGCGCACGAGAGCTACCCGGACGACGCTCCCGCGCTGTGAGTACGGTGGACAGGTGACTTCTACGCTGACGGGGCCGGCCACCGGGTCGCGGGTACGGGTCTGGGCCTGGCGGATCGCCTTTGTGGCGGCGGTAGCACTGCAGCTGTACGGCGTCTACGCGCCGCGCGAGGCCGGTCCGCACGTCGGGTTGCCGCAGGTGGACAAGATCGCGCACTGCTTCCTGTTCGCGGCGGTGGGGTTCACCGGTCTCAAGGTCGGTGTGCCGGCGCGCTGGCTGCTCGGAGCTCTCGTCGCGAACGCGGTGGTCAGCGAGCTGGTGCAGCACTGGCTGCTGCCGCAGCGCGACGGCGACCCGTTCGACGCCTTGGCCGACCTGGCCGGGGTCGCGCTGGGCGCTTGGCTGGGGTCACGGGCGACCCGTCGTACGCCATGATGGAGGTATGACGGTCTCGACCCTGACCGGTTCGCTGCTGGTGGCGACCCCGTTGCTCGACGAGCCGCCCTTCCGCCGGTCGGTGATCCTGCTGCTGGATCACGACGACGACGGCGCACTCGGGGTGGTGGTGAACCGCGCCGCCGACCTGTCCGTGGACCAGGTGCTGCCGAACTGGTCGTCCGCGGTCGACGAGCCCGGCGTGCTGTTCATGGGCGGCCCCGTCGGCACCGACAGTGCACTCGCGGTCGCAGAGGTCATCGACACCACCGACCCGCCCGGCTGGCGGGAGTGCTACGGCCGGATCGGGCTGATCGACCTCGACGTACCACCGGCGCTGCTGGAGGGCGCGATCACCCGGATGCGCATCTTCGCCGGCTACGCCGGCTGGTCCAGCGGCCAGCTCGAGGGCGAGATCGCCGAGGGCGCCTGGTACGTCGTCGAATCCCACCCCGAGGACGTCTTCGGCCACGACCCCGACACCCTCTGGCGCCGGGTCCTCCGCCGCCAGAAAGACCAGATGGCCTACCTGGCCACCTACCCCGACGACCCCACGCTCAACTAACCCCTTCCGGGGGACTACTCGTCGCCGCCCTGGTCGTCGTCGCCGGGGTTGAGGGAGTCCCAGATCTCCTTGCACTCCGGGCAGACCGGGAAGCGCTGCGGGTCGCGGCTCGGGACCCAGACCTTGCCGCAGAGGGCGACGACGGGGGTGCCCATCACCATCGCCTCGGTCAGCTTGTCCTTCGGCACGTAGTGCGAGAACCGCTCGTGATCGCCAGGCTCGGCCGGCGACGTCTGCGTCCGCTCGTCGACAACCGTCTCCGCGCCGGGGGTCAGCTGTGTGCTCATACCCCCGAGTGTAGGACGCATCACCAGCAGACCAGGAACTTTTCCACAGCTCGGGGAATCCCGGGGAATCCACGGGCAGATCGCGGCACCTTCTCTGCCGTGACCGACCAGAGGAGGCAGTATGAGTCTCGTGGAACCCATCCCGACCCAACCAGCGGTGCCCTGGCAGCCCTTCGGACCGCTGACAAGGGCCGATCTCGCTCGGATGCCCGATGATGGGCACCGGTACGAGCTCATCGACGGGGTGTTGCTCGTGACCCCGGCCCCGGCCATCCGGCACCAGATCATCGCCAGCAACCTCAACGACATCCTCAAGCAGGCCTGTCCGGCCGAGCTGCTGGTGCTGTTCGCGCCGGTCGACGTGGTCCTGGCCACGGACACCGTGCTGCAACCGGATCTGGTAGTTGCTGCGCGCGAGGACTTCGGCGAGCACGATCTGCCGGTCGCACCCTTGCTGGCGGTCGAGGTGTTGTCGCCGAGCACGCGGCGCTTCGACCTGATGGTGAAGTTCTCGCGGCTCGAGGCGGCCGGTTGTCAGGCCTACTGGGTGGTGGATCCCGACACGCCGAGCCTGATCGCCTGGGAACTGCAGGACGGCGCATTTGTGCAGGTCGCGAAGGTGACCGGCGATGAAGCGGCGCGGCTGACGAGTCCGTACGACGTGACGGTGGTGCCTGCCGATCTGATCTCGTAACGGATCTCGGGTAACCTTCCTGCCCGGCACACTGTCGACCTTCGGGGGAGTAGCTGTCTGTGGATTCGCACGTGCCGGCCAACCCTGCTGTCCTGCCACCGGCCTATCCGGATCGCGCAGCGTGGGGGACCGCGAGCAAGCTGCGAGCCTGGCAGGCCGAGGCGCTCCAGCTGTACCTGGACAACAACCCGCGGGACTTCCTCGCGGTCGCGACACCGGGCGCGGGTAAGACGACGTTCGCGCTGACGGTGGCCGCCGAGCTGCTGCACCGGCGGCAGATCGAGCGGGTCACCGTGGTGACGCCGACCGAGCACCTCAAGGTGCAGTGGGCCGACGCCGCGGACCGGGCCGGGATCTCGATCGACCCCGCGTTCGCCGGGCGCCGCGGCAAGACCAACAAGGACTTCCAGGGCGTCGCGGTGACGTATGCGGGCGTGGCGGTGAACCCGCTGGCGTTCCGGGTCCGGACCGAGCGGTTCAAGACCCTGGTGATCCTCGACGAGGTGCACCACGGCGGTGACGCGCTGAGCTGGGGCGACGGTGTCCGCGAGGCGTTCGAGCCCGCGACCCGCCGGCTCTGCCTGACCGGGACGCCGTTCCGCAGCGACGACAACCCGATCCCCTTCGTGACGTACGAGGAGGGGCACGACGGCGTCGCCCGGAGCAAGGCCGACTACACCTACGGGTACGGGCACGCGCTGCGCGACCACGTCGTCCGCCCGGTGATCTTCATGTCGTACTCCGGTGAGATGCGGTGGCGGACCAAGGCCGGTGACGAGATCGCCGCGCGGCTGGGCGAGCCGCTCACCAAGGACCTGACCGCCCAGGCGCTGCGCACCGCGCTGGACCCGGCCGGCGAGTGGATGGGCGCGGTGCTGGCGGCCGCGGACAAGCGGCTGACCGAGGTCCGCCGGCACATGCCGGACGCCGGCGCCCTGGTGATCTCGGGCGACCAGAACACGGCCCGCGCGTACGCGAAGACGCTGCGCGAGCTCACCGGCGAGGCGCCGACCGTCGTGCTGTCGGACGAGAAGGCGGCGAGCAAGAAGATCGCGAAGTTCTCCGAGGACAACTCCCGGTGGATGGTCGCCGTGCGGATGGTGTCCGAGGGCGTCGACGTACCGCGGCTCGCGGTCGGCGTGTACGCGACACCGACGTCGACACCGCTGTTCTTCGCGCAAGCCGTCGGGCGGTTCGTGCGGGCCCGCAAGCGCGGCGAGACGGCGTCGGTGTTCGTGCCGTCGGTGACCCGGCTGCTCGGGTTCGCGGCCGAGATGGAGGTCGAGCGCGACCACGTCCTCGGCCGGAAGAACACGAACGAGGACGGCGACATCTTC
The DNA here is from genome assembly GCF_053603655.1 of Kribbella sp. NPDC004138. Classification (NCBI taxonomy): domain Bacteria; kingdom Bacillati; phylum Actinomycetota; class Actinomycetes; order Propionibacteriales; family Kribbellaceae; genus Kribbella; species Kribbella sp. NPDC004138. The sequence continues at coordinate 407,904 of NZ_JBSGFZ010000002.1, read as the reverse complement.
GCCCTCGAGGACGACCTGCTGAAGCAGGCGAACCAGGCTGAGGGCGCCAGCGACGAGCTCGAGGGCAACTTCGAGGCGCTCGGGTCGGACGCGAGCTTCGACCGGGTGGTGTTCGACGGCGGTGACTACGGGACCGGCGGCGAGAACGCGTCCGACGAGGAGCTGGACTTCCTCGGTCTGCCGGGTCTGCTGGAGCCAGACCAGGTGCGCGAGCTGCTGCACAAGCGCCAGCAGAAGTCGCTGGCGGCGCAGAAGAAGTCCTCGCGGTCCACGAGTGACCGCGAGGATCCGACGCCGACCGAGCTGGCCACCCATGAGCAGATTGCGCTGCTCCGCCGCGAGCTGAACGGTCTGGTCGCCGCCTGGCACCACCGCACCGGCCAGCCGCACGGCGTGATCCACAACGACCTGCGCCGCAAGCTCGGCGGTCCGGCCGCCGCGCATGCCTCGTCGATCCAGCTGAAGGATCGCATCGAGCTGATCCGCGACTGGGCGACCCAGCGCCGCGCCTGACTCGACGCATCTGATCACCAGCACCTGACACCCCGCCCCGGTTCGCCGGCGGCGGGGTGATGTGTCGTGACGAAGTGTTGACGTGCTGCGACCGGTGCTGCAAGCTTCGGATACCCGCGCTGCAAGAAATCGCCAGGGTCACGCAATTTCCGTAGCGCGGAAACCTCCCACCGCCCCCGATGGAGGACCACCCGATGCATCGGAAGAATCTTCTGCGGCTCCTGCTGGCCGCCCTGCTCGTCGCCGCCGGTCTGCTTTCGGGCCCGACCGCCATGGCCGCCGACCTGACCAAGACCCTGACCGCCAGCAGTTCGCTCGGTGAATACCCGAGCGGCAACGCCGGCGACGGAAACCAGAACAGCTACTGGGAGAGCAGCAACAACGCCTTCCCGCAGTGGCTGCAGGCGGACCTGGGCGCCACGAAGGACGTCAACCAGGTGACGCTCAAACTCCCGTCCTCGTGGGGGCCGCGCACCCAGACCGTCACGGTCTCGGGCAGCGCGAACGGCTCCTCGTTCAGCACACTCGTCAGCAGCACGGCGTACACCTTCAGCGGCATCAACGTCGTCACGATCGATTTCACCAACACCTCGGTGCGCTACGTGCGGCTGACGTTCACCGCGAATACCGGCTGGCCGGCCGCCCAGCTGTCGGAGTTCGCACTGGCCGGGCCTGGTGGCGGGCCGGTCGAACCCCCGACCGGCACGGACCTTGCCGCCGGCAAGGCGATCGAGGCGTCGAGCTCGGTGTTCGGCTTCGTTGCGACCAATGCCAACGACGGCAACACCGGCACCTACTGGGAGTCGAACGGCTTCCCGTCGACCTTGACCGTCAAGCTCGGCGCGAACGCCGACCTCAGCTCGGTCGTGGTCAAGCTCAACCCGGACCCGGTCTGGGGTTCACGCACCCAGAGCATCGAGGTCCTCGGCCGTGAACAGTCCGCGGCCGCGTTCACGTCGGCCGTCGCGCGGACCAACTACCAGTTCGACCCGTCGGCCAACCAGAACACGGTGACGATCCCGGTCACCGGCCGGTACGCCGACCTTCGCCTGCAGCTGTTCAGCAACACCGGCGCTCCCGGCGGCCAGGTCGCCGAGCTGCAGGTCTTCGGTGCGGCGGCGCCCAACCCGGACCTCGTCGTGACGAACGTCGACTGGTCACCTGCCGCGCCGACCGAGTCGACGCCGATCACCCTGACCGCGACTGTCAAGAACAACGGCTCGGCAGCCGCGCCGGCCAGCAGCCTCAACTTCCTGCTCGGCGGCTCGGTCGCCGGAACCGCGAATGTCCAGGCACTCGCCGCCGGTGCGTCCACCACGGTCACGGCCAGCGCTGGGACGCGTGCGCAAGGGAATTACACCGTCGCCGCCGTCGCCGACCCGGCCAACGTGGTTGTCGAGCAGAGCGACACCAACAACACGCTCCAAGCAGCGACCCAGCTGACAGTTGCCCAGGCCGCGGGGCCTGACCTCCAGGTCGCCGGCATCACGGCCAACCCGGCCAATCCGGCACCCGGTGCCCAGGTCTCGTTCACGGTCGCCGTGAACAACCGCGGTACGTCGGCCGCCGCGGCCAGCGTGGCGCGCCTGGTCGTCGGCACGACCACCCTCAACGGCAACGCGCCGTCGATCGCGGCCGGCGCCACCGCCAACGTCGCGATCAGCGGTACCTGGACCGCGACGAACGGCGGCGCCACGCTGACGGCCACGGCCGATGCGGGCAACGCCGTTGCCGAGACCAACGAAACCAACAACACCTTCACCAAGTCGATGGTGGTCGGCCGCGGTGCCGCCGTACCGTTCACGTCGTACGAGGCCGAGGCGGGCAACTACACCGGCACCCTGCTGATAGCCGACGCGCAGCGGACCTTCGGGCACACCAACTTCGCCACGGAGTCGTCCGGCCGGCAGTCGGTCCGGCTGAACTCCAGCGGTCAGTACGTCGAGTTCACCTCCACCGTGCCGACCAACTCGATCGTGGTCCGCAACTCGATCCCGGACTCCGCCGACGGACAGGGGCTTCAGGCAACGATCAGCCTGTACGTGAACGGCACGTTCAAGCAGAAGCTCAGCCTGAGCAGCCACAACAGCTGGCTCTACGGCAACACCGACTCACCCGAGGGTCTCACCAACACCCCCGGCGGCGACGCCCGCCGCCTCTTCGACGAGTCGCACGCCCTGCTCAACCAGTCCTACCCGGCCGGCACCACGTTCCGCCTGCAGCGGGACGCCGGCGACACGGCGTCGTACTACATCATCGACCTGGTCGACCTCGAGCAGGTCGCGCCGGCGCTGTCCCAGCCGGCCGGGTGTACGTCGATCACGCAGTACGGCGCGGTGCCGAACGACGGGATCGACGACGCGGACGCCATCCAGCGCGCGGTGACGGACGACCAGAACGGCGTGATCAGCTGCGTCTGGATCCCCGAAGGCCAGTGGCGGCAGGAGAAGAAGATCCTCACCGACGACCCGCAGAACCGGGGCCAGTTCAACCAGGTCGGGATCAGCAACGCCACGATTCGCGGCGCCGGGATGTGGTACTCGCAGCTGTACTCGCTGATCGAGCCGCAGAACGCGGGTGGGATCAACCACCCGCACGAGGGGAACTTCGGGTTCGACATCGACAAGAACGTGCAACTGTCGGACATCGCGATCTTCGGGTCCGGCCGGATCCGCGGCGGCGACGGGAACGCCGAGGGCGGGGTGGGGCTGAACGGCCGCTTCGGGACCGGTACCAAGATCAGCAACGTCTGGATCGAGCATTCGAACGTCGGGGTCTGGGTCGGCCGCGACTACGACAACATCCCGGAGCTGTGGGGTCCGGCCGACGGGCTCGAGTTCAGCGGGATGCGGATCCGGGACACGTACGCCGACGGAATCAACTTCTCCAACGGCACCCGGAACTCGAAGGTGTTCAACTCGTCGTTCCGCACCACCGGCGACGACGCGCTCGCGGTGTGGGCGAACAAGTACGTCAAGGACCAGTCGGTGGACGTCGGCCACGACAACGCGTTCACCAACAACACTATCCAGCTGCCGTGGCGGGCGAACGGCCTCGCGATCTACGGCGGGTATGGGAACCGGATCGAGAACAACCTGGTCTACGACACGATGAACTACCCGGGTATCATGCTGGCCACCGACCACGACCCGCTGCCGTTCTCCGGCACGACGACGATCGCGAACAACGCGCTCTACCGGTGCGGCGGGGTGTTCTGGAACGAGGACCAGGAGTTCGGCGCCATCACGCTGTTCCCGTCGAACCTCCCGATCCCCGGCGTCACCATCCGGGACACCGAGATCTACGATTCGACCTACGACGGCATCCAGTTCAAGACCGGCGGCGGGGAGATGCCGAACGTTGCGATCAGCAACGTGAAGATCGACAAGTCGAACAACGGCTCCGGCATCCTCGCGATGGGCGGCGCCCGCGGCAACGCGAACCTGTCGAACGTCACGATCACCAACTCCCGCGACGGCGACATCCTGAAGGAGCCCGGCAGCACCTTCACCTTCACCGGGCAGTAGCCACACCCGGGCACGACAGGTGTTCCCCGAGGCCCAGCACCTCCTCACGAGGTGCTGGGCCTCAGCCTTTACGGGCGGTAGACGTGGACATAGTCGATCTGCATCGACCCCGAGCTGACCGTCGGCGGGATCTTGCCGTAGACGAACAGGTCGAGGATCAGCGCGTCACTGGCGCCGGCGGTGTACGCGCCCTGACGGCAGATCTCCTTGCCGTCGAGATACCAGACGGTCTCGTCGGGGCCGAGTTGCTGGGCGATCGTGTGCCAGTCGGTGGTCAGGTCGGTCGGCGACTGGTAAGTGCAGCCGCCGCCGGGGGACTGGTGGTTGGTGAGATACAGCGCCCGATGGTTGTCGCTGTAGAACTCGTAGGTGTCCTGCTCGTTCGAGCCATTGCCGTTCCAGGTCCACGTGGACGGCCAGAATCCCTTGTCCGCCGGGAGTTTCAGCCGGGTCTCGACGTAGTCGCCGGTCTTCACGGCGAACGACTGCGACGGCTCGTGCCCGCAGGCCTGCCCGGTCGTGATCAGGGCGCCGGACCACTCGTACCCGGTCGCCGGGTTGTTCTTCCGCGCCGTCATCGTCAGCTTGCCGTCGCTCACCGCGAGCATGTCCCAGGTGTGCCACTCGAGCTGCTGGTTGCCCTTGTTGCCCAGGCATTGGTCGGCTTCTGCGTTCGAGTGGATGGCCCACTTCGTCCGGTCGATCGCCGTACCGTCGAACTCGTCCGCGAACACCAGTGCGCCGGGTGCTGCGTCGGCGGCCCGCAGCGGGACGACGAACAACCCCAGCACGACCAGAGCGGTAAGTAATTTACGCATCAGGCAAGCCTCTCCGTCGGTAACCAACGGATCAAACAGTCGCTTGATCAGGGCTTGGTTGTCAACTCCTGCAGGCCGATCACGTCGAGCAGCCGGATCGCCTGTTCGGACGCCGACCCCGGCTCCGCCGTGTACAGCACCACGCGCTGGTCGCGCTCCGGCACCACCAGGACTTCGCAGATCACGTCGACCCGTCCGACTTGGGGATGGAAGATCGTCTGGCACAGCGATTGCTGCCGCCCGACCTCGTGCCGCGCCCAGATCTCCGCGAACTCGGGACTCCCCGCCAGCAGGTCGTCGACGAGCCGGGCGATGGCCGGATCGTGCGGGTAGGTGCTCGTCGCCGCCCGCAGATCGGCGGCGGCGTCACGGGCGAACTCCCGGGTGGCCTCCTCGCCGAACAGGTCGGCCTGCCGGTCGGTGAGGAAGCGGAGCCGGAGCAGATTCCGTTCCCGCGGCGGGAGCGCGGAGAAGTCCGTGATCAGCGCCGCGGCCAGCGGGTTCCACGCGAGGACGTCGTACTTCGCGTCCAGCACCAGCCCCGGTACGTCGAGGCGCGCGAGCATCCGCAGTACGCCGGTCCGCACCTCCGTCGGCGGGCCGGGTGGCGGACCGGGCTGCTCGCCGGCGAGCCGGAACAGGTGATCGCGCTCGTCGTCGGACAACCGCAGCGCGCGGGCGAGACCGGTCAGCACCGCGCGGGACGGGCGCGGGCCGCGGCCCTGCTCCAGACGGGTGTAGTAGTCCGTGGACATCGTCGCGAGGCTCGCCACCTCCTCCCGGCGGAGCCCGGGCGTACGGCGGCGCAGGCCGGCGGGCAGTCCGACGTCGGCGGGGCGCAACGCCTCCCGTCGTACCCGGAGGAACTCCGCCAGCCCGTCGCGATCCATGGTCCCAGGATCCCAGGCGCGCGCACGGCCAAACAGGGACCGCCGATCCCAGCCTCGGCCGACTCTGCCTCGCCGGGCCGGATCCGCTCAGGGTTGACGGCATGAACACGACGAAGATCGCGCTCGTCACGGGCGCCAACAAAGGTATCGGCAAGGAGATCGCACGGCAGCTCGGGCAGGCCGGGTTCACCGTGCTCGCCGGGTCGCGGGACCTGGAGCGCGGCGAGCTCGCGGTGAAGGAACTGGTTGCCGAGGGCCTGGATGTGGTCGGCCTCCAGTTGGAGGTCACGGACGAGGAGTCGGTGCGGGCTGCGGCCGAGCGGGTCGCGGCGGAGTACGGGCGGCTCGACGTCCTGGTCAACAACGCGGCGATCATTCCCGAGGGCGACGACGCGGTCTCGCGGATCGGCGCCGCGGTCCTGCGATCGGCGTTCGAGACCAATGTGCTCGGGCTCGTGGGGGTCACGCAGGCGGTCCTGCCGCTGCTCCACCAGGCCGAGGCGGCCCGGATCGTGAACCTGTCGACGTCGCTGGCGTCGTTCGAGCAGGTCGGCGATCCGGCGTCGCGGATGTCGACGGTGCTGACGCTCGGCTACAACGCGTCGAAGGCGGCCGTGAACATGGTCACGGTCATGCTCGCCAACGAGTTGCGCGGCAGCGGCATCCTGGTGAACGCCGCCGACCCCGGCAACTGCGCGACCGACATGGGCGGCTGGACCGCGGCGCGCACCCCGGCGCAGGGTGCGGCCGTCGCGGTCGAGCTCGCGACGCTCGGCCCGGACGGCCCGACTGGCCACGTCTACGCCCAGGAAGGCCGCCTTCCCTGGTGAGCGGCCGCCTTCCCGCCAACTGCACACCTCCGGGGCCGGCCCCTGAGATGGCCGTGGTGCGGGGCGGTCGTCAGACGATGGCGCCGGACCAGGCGAGAGCCTGCTTGAGCAGCTGTCCCCGGCCGCCCTCCATGTCGTTGAGGAGGCTCGGGGCCAGCGTCTCCTCCGGGGTCAGCCAGGTGAGTTCGAGCGCGTCCTGGCGCGGGTTGCACTCACCGGTGACCGGTACGACGTACACCAGGGCGACCGCGTGCTGGCGCGGGTCGTGCAGCGGGGTCATGCCGGGGAACGGGAAGTACTCCGCGACCGTGACCGGGACCAGCGTGGCGGGGAGCCGCGGGAAGGCGGCCGGCCCGAGGTCCTTCTCGATGTTGCGCTGCAGCGCGTCGCGGATCGACTCGTTGTGCAGGACGCGCCCCGAGACCAGTGTGCGGGTGATCTCGCCGGTCGCGGCGGACGTCCGGAGCAGCACCCCGATGTGCTCGATCCGGCCGGACGGGTCGACGCGCGCCGGAACGGCCTCGACGTACAGGATCGGTACCCGCGAGCGGGTCTCCGCGAGCGCGAACTCGGAGAGCCAGCCGGGATTCGGGTCAGGCGTACGCAGCGACGAACTCATGGGGGACATCTTCGCTTACGGTCTGAAAGCGGACCGGTACCGGGAGGGGCTGAGTCCGAATGTCGAGCGGAATCTGCGGGTCGCGTGGCTCGGGTCGTGCCAGCCGACGAGCGCGCCGATGGTGCTGATCGGGAGCTCGGTCTCGATCAGGAGGCCGGCGGCGCGTTCGGCGCGGACGCGGTTCAGGTACGCCATCGGGGACATGCCGACGGAGGTGCCGAAGAGGCGGATCAGGTAGCCGGGCGCGAGGTTGACGGCTGCCCCGAGCTGTTCGAGCGTCCAGGGCGCGGCGAGGTCGGACTCCAGGAGACGCATCGCGTGCTGCACCGCGGGGTGCGGTGCCGGCCGCATGCCCGTGGTTGCGGGGATCAGCGCGCCGGAGAGGAGGGCGAACACGTCCGGCCCCAGATAGGCGTTGCGGACGACCATGCCCTGACAGTCGACGTACCCGTGCCACTCGCCCGGGCGGATCACCACCACCGAGTCCGGCGCGAGCTGGACCTCGCCGCCGGCCGACACATGCGTGCCCCGCCCGGCGACGACCACCGCGATCTCGAAGAACGCGTGGCTGTGCACCGCGACGTCCGCGACCAGCTCGATCCGTTCGCCGGCGACCGGCAGCCTCAGGTCCGGGAAGACCGCACTGCTCAGCACGTTGTGCACGACCAACCTCCCAGGAGGTGAATTCTGGTCAACTGGCGGTCAACCTCGTCCTGTCGGCGCGGCCGCGGGTCCGCGACCCTGGAAACACCCTCCAGTACGACGGAATCCGAGGAGCCCTCGATGACCACGACCGACCCTACGGCACCCGCGGTGCTCGACGAAGAGATCATTTCCGCCTACCGCCGCGACGGCGTCGTCCGGATCCGGAACATCATCGGCCGCGACGAGGCGGCCCGGTTCGCCGCAGCCGCGGCGGAGTGGACCGCTAACGCCGACGACCTGTTCAAGGAGTCGAAGATCTTCAACCAGTACGTCAACGTCTGGCGGCAGAACGACGTCCTGCGGGAGCTCACGCTGGATCCGCGACTCGCCGCGGCGGCGACCGCGCTGGCCGGCGTACCGCTGCGGATCTGGCACGACCAGCTGCTGATCAAGCCGCCGCACAACGGCGCCGCGACCGAGTTCCACCAGGACGCGCCGTACTGGCCGCACGCCGGTTCGCGGGCCTCGCTGTCGGCCTGGGTCGCGCTCGTCGACGTACCGGTGGAGCGCGGCTGCATGACGTTCATCCCGGGCTCGCAGCATCACCAGGACCTGCGCAGCCAGGACCTGTCCGACCACGAGGACATGTTCCGCGCCGCACCGGACCTGCGCTGGGAGGAGCGGCTGACGATCCCGCTGCAGGCCGGCGACTGCACCTTCCACAACGCCTACCTGGCGCACTCCGCGACGCCGAACTTCACCGACGACCCGCGGATCGCGCACGTGGCGATCTACATCGACGCGGCGGCGACGTACACCGGCGCCGGCCACGTGGTGACCGACGGCGTCGGCCTGACCGTCGGCGAACCGCTCGAGCACGAGCTCTTCCCGGCTGTCTGATTTTTTCACGGTGTGACATAAGTTGTCAGCGTGCGTCTGCTCACCGACATCCGTCCGCTGCGTGAGTCCGCCGACTTCCGCAGGCTGTGGATCGGGTCGACGGTTTCGCAGCTCGGTCAGCAGATGACGGCGGTGACCGTCTCGATCCAGGTGTACGCGCTGACGCACTCGACGTTCGCGGTCGGGCTCGTCGGGCTGTTCTCACTGGTCCCGTTGATCGTCTTCGGGCTGTACGGCGGCGCGATGGCCGACGCGATCGACCGCCGTACGCTCGCGCTGGTCTCGTCCACCGGGTTGTGGCTGCTCTCGATGGTCCTGGTCCTGCAGTCGCACCTGGACTGGGAGCAGGTCGGGGTGCTGTACGCCGTCGTGGCCTGCCAGTCGGCCTGCTTCGCGGTCAACAACCCGGCGCGGTCCGCGATCATCCCGCGGCTGATTCGTCCCGAACTGCTGCCGGCCGCGAATACGCTCAGCCAGGCCGCGTTCAACCTGGGCTTCACCGCCGGGCCGTTGCTCGGCGCGGCGGTGATCGCCTGGCAGGGGTTCGCGGCGGCGTACCTGGTCGACGTGATCACGTTCACCGCGGCGCTGTACGCGCTGTTCCGGCTACCGCCGGTGCCGCCGACCGGCGCCGTACGGCGGGCCGGGCTGCGCTCGGTGCTCGAAGGGTTCACGTTCCTGCGCGCGGCGCCGGCGTTGCTGGCCACCTTCCTCGCCGACATCCTCGCGATGGTGTTCGCGCAGCCGCGGGCGCTGTTCCCGGCCGTGGCGGGTGCGTTCTTCGGCGGCGGCGTCCGGACCGTCGGACTGCTGCAGGCCGCGCCGGCGATCGGGGCGCTGATCGGCGTGATCTTCTCCGGGTGGGTGACCCGGGTACGCCGTCAGGGTGTCGCGATCGTGCTGGCGATCACGGTGTACGCCGCCGCCGTCGGGCTGTTCGGGCTGTCGCGGACGGTCTGGCTGGGCGTCGCGCTGCTCGCGATGTCCGGGGCGGCCGACATGGTCAGCTCGGCGTACCGGAACACGGTGCTGCAGTCCGCGGCGCCGGACGCGATGCGCGGGCGGTTGCAGGGGGTGTTCATCGTGGTCGTGGCCGGCGGCCCGCGGCTGGGGGACTTCGTCGCGGGGACGACGGCGTCGCTGACCAGCCCGACCGTCGCGTTGCTCGGCGGTGCCGCGGTGTGTATCACCGGACTCCTGATCCTGCTGGCGCGGAACCGGCCGTTCCGGGTCTACGACTCGCGGACCCGGGCGCTGAGTTGAGGATCAGCCGCCGGTCGCGAGCTTCTTCAGCACCGTGAACCAGGAGTCCAGGTCCGGGTTGATCTCGGTCATCGGCTCGTCGTCGACGGTGACGAGCTTGCGGTCGCCGAGCGGCTCCTTCAGCTTGATCGGCGTCATCGACATGTTGCTGTCCTCCGGGCAGGGCACGTCGACGTCGATCGTCACCCGGATCTTGTCCTCGAGTTGCTCGACCTTGAGGTCCGACGCGCACTTGCCGACGGTGCCGATCACCAGGTCCGCCTCGTCGTACTTCGGCGCGTTCTGGATCCACTTCAGGTACTTCGGCTTCTTCCCCTTGATCAGCTGGTAGTACTGCGCCGGCTGCGGGTTCTCCTCGTCCGGGGTGCCGCTCCCGTCACCGATGAAGGTGCCGTAGATCTTGTCGATGCACGGATCCTTGTCGTCCGGGCCGTCGATCGCCCCGAACGCCCGCGCGGCTTTGTAGCAACCGACCGCCTCGCGGTTCAGTGAGATGTTGAAACCGATCAGTGCCACGGCGCCGACGACCATCGCGATCGCCAGCATCCGGCGTGACTTCAGCTGCTGCGGGCCGAGGATGCCGGCCGCGCGGCGGGCCTCCTCCGGGGTCGCGTCGTCCGGCAGCGGGGCGGTGCGGAACAGCGCCGTGATCGAGCTCGTCCACTGCGGATTGATGATCGTCGGAACGGCATAGACCAGGATCAGGCCCACGATCACGACGACGGCGGGGAGCAGCGACCAGTAATTTCGCACGGCAGCAAGATACGGGCCCATCGGGCCGCGACCGAATAACGGATACGCTAACAAGGTGCCAGCCGAGACCTCGCAGACGCTCGACCGGGGACTCACCGTCCTCGAGTTGCTCGCGGACGCCCCCGACGGGCTCTCGATCACCGAGCTCGCCGCGGCGCTGCGGGTCAGCCGGACGGTCGTGTACCGGCTGGTGAACACGCTCGAGTTGCACCGGCTGGTGCGCCGCGACAGCGAGGGCCGGGCCCGGCTCGGACTCGCCGTCCTGCACTACAGCCGGCGGGTGCAGCCGACGCTGCGGGACGCCGCGCTGCCGGTTCTGCGCTCGCTGGCCGAGGACACCGGCGCCACCGCGCACCTCACGGTCGCCGACGGTGAGGAGGCGCTCGCGATCGCGGTCGTCGAGCCGAGCTGGACCGACTATCACGTGTCCTACCGGATGGGCTCCCGGCACGCGCTCGACCAGGGCGCCGCCGGCAAGGCGATCCTGGCCGGCCGCCGCAAGCCCGACCCCGCCGGTCGCCCCTTCGTCGTCACCTCCGGCGAACTCCAGGCCGGCGCCCAAGGCGTGTCGTCACCCGTCCTCGGCGTCCCCGGTGTCGAGGCTTCCATCGGCGTAGTCGTCCTGGGCAAACTCGACCGCGACTTCGTCGGCCCCCGAGTAGCCCGAGCCGCAGTAGAAGTCGCCAAACGCCTCGCCTGAAGCCGGACCCCCGGCACTCACCAAGCTCACTTCTGCGGACGACGCCCCGCCTGGCGACCGGACGGGTACGCCGTTCCGGGCCGGTTAGTGAGTGGTGGAGGTTCGGGTCGCCGCCTCGACCAGGGGAAGTACCCGGTGCGGGATCTGTTCGGCCAGAGCGATCACCGTCGAGGCTCGCTGGATGCCGCGGACGATGACCACCTGGTCGATGACGCGTTGGAGGTCGGCGTTCGAGCGGGCGACGATGCGGCACCAGAGATCCTCGGCGCCGGTGATGGTGTGGACCTCGAGGACCTCCGGGATGCGGGCCAGCGCCTCGGCGACCGTGGTGTGACCTGAGCCTTGCTCGATCTGCAGGGTCGCGAACGCCGTCACCGGGTAACCGATCGCGCTGGTGTCGATGTCAGGGCCCCAGCCGCGGACCACGCCGTCGCGCTGCAGCCGGTCGAGACGCGCCTGGACGGTGCCGCGCGCGACTCCCAGCCGGCGCGACGCCTCCAGTACGCCGACGCGCGGCTCGGCGGCGAACAACCTGAGGATCCGGGCGTCCAGCGCATCCACCGCCATAGCAACCCTCCGCAGATAGTCAGACTGACCAAATAGCCTAGCAATCCCGGCAGATCAGTGTGCAGACTGCCTGGTGAAACAAGGAACTGTTGCGCAACCTGCCTCCCAGGAACAAGGCTCGGCGTACCGATCCGAATCCGGAGGAGCAGCCGATGACCAGCACCGACCTCACCCCCGCAGAGCTCGACGCCGATCTCGACCTCGACCAGCTGAAGCAGCTCGTCGGCCTGGTGCCGTACGACGAGAGCACCGACCCGTTCCCGGTCACCGCGATGGATGCCGTGGTGTTCGTGGTCGGCAACGCCACGCAGACCGCGAAGTGGTACCAGCTCGCGTTCGGCATGGACCTGGTCGCCTACTCCGGCCCCGAGACCGGCTCCAAGGACAGCAAGGCGTTTGTGCTCAAGTCCGGCTCGGCCCGTTTCGTGATCTCCGGCGGCGTGAGCCCGAAGAGCCCGCTGCTCGACCACCACCGCAAGCACGGTGACGGCGTCGCCGACCTCGCGCTGGAGGTGCCGGACGTCGACAAGTGCATCGCGCACGCCCGCAAGGTCGGCGCCGTCGTGCTCGAGGAGCCGAACGACGTCTCCGACGAGCACGGCACGATCCGCCGCGCGGCGATCGCGGCGTACGGCGACACCCGCCACACGCTGATCGACCGCAGCCGGTACCACGGCCCGTACCTGCCGGGCTTCGTCGCGGCGAGCACCCGGGTGACCCGGCCCGAGGGGCACCCGAAGCGGCTGTTCCAGGCCGTCGACCACGTGGTCGGCAACGTCGAGCTCGGCAAGATGGACGAGTGGGTTGCCTTCTACAACAAGGTGATGGGCTTCGTGAACATGGCGGAGTTCATCGGCGACGACATCGCCACCGACTACTCGGCGCTGATGAGCAAGGTGGTCGCCAACGGCAACCACCGGGTGAAGTTCCCGCTGAACGAGCCGGCGGTGGCGAAGAAGAAGTCGCAGATCGACGAGTTCCTGGAGTTCTACGACGGCGCCGGCGCGCAGCACATCGCGCTCGCGACCAACGACATCCTGCGCACCGTGGACATCATGCGGGCCAACGGCGTCGAGTTCCTGAACACGCCGGACTCCTACTACGAGGACCCGGAGCTGCGGGCCCGGATCGGCGAGGTGCGGGTGCCGATCGAGGAGCTGCAGTCGCGCGGCATCCTGGTCGACCGCGACGAGGACGGCTACCTGCTGCAGATCTTCACGGCGCCGATCGGCGACCGCCCGACGGTCTTCTACGAGCTGATCGAGCGGCACGGCTCGCTGGGCTTCGGCAAGGGCAACTTCAAGGCGCTGTTCGAGGCGATCGAGCGCGAACAGGAGCGCCGCGGCAACCTCTGAGGCAGGTTTGACGATCAAAAGCTTGCCAAAAGCAACTGGACACGGCGTGTCGCCGTCCGATTACCGGAATGACTGTCCGGGCAGGCTCCGTTCGCGTAGTGTGCCTTCCTGAGTGCGCGTCGGGGCGTGCATTCAGGAAGGGTTTCGTCATGAAGACACTGAGCATTCTGCTCAGCACCGCCGGCCTGGCCGGCGCGGGCGCTCTCGCGTTGTCCGCCCTCCCGGCCGAGGCGGCCACGGCCGCCAGCTGCTCGGGCGCGAGGTCCATCGCATCGGCGCCGATGCTGCGTAACCATCAGCCGCCCAGCTGGGGCACGGTCCGGCTCGTCCGCGACAGCTGCTATCAGTACTGGGCCGAGATCACCATGGCGTCGCCGCTGGTCGCCAACGCGAAGGCCAACGCCTTCCTGGTGCAGTACGGCGGCGGCAACAACGGGCGGGTGCTCAGCTGTGACAGCAGCGGCGGCAACGGCTCGGTCATCCAGGGGCAGCGCACCTGCCGCACGCCCAAGGTGAAGGCGACCAGCGGCAGCATCACGTTTGCCGCGATCGGCCGGGAGTACCACAACTACGGCGGCGGCTACGAGGAGATCTCGGAGAACATCACCAAACGCACGCGCTGAGACTGGGGTGCACGGTACCGCGCAGTAGTAACTAGGCTCGCAGTATGAGTGAGGTTGTCGAGCAGCTGCGTGAGGTACTGCCGCCCGAGGCGCTGGTGACGGATCCGGACCGGATCGAGAGCTACCGGTACGACCGAGCGATGTTCTGCCCGGCCGGGATGCCGCTCGCCGTCGTGCTGGCCCGTGAGACCGCGCACGTCCAGGCGGCGGTGCGGATCGCGAACGAGAACGACGTGCCGATCGTGCCGCAGGGCGCGCGGTCCGGCCTGTCCGGCGCCGCCAACGCGCTCGACGGCTGCATCGTGATCTCGCTGGAGAAGATGGACCGGATCCTGGCCATCGAGCCGGTCGACCGGTACGTCGTCACGCAGCCGGGCGTCTACAACGCGGTCCTGTCCCGCGCGGTCGGCGAGCACGGGCTGTTCTACCCGCCGGACCCGTCCAGCTGGGAGTTCTGCTCGATCGGCGGCAACCTGTCCACGAACTCGGGCGGCCTGTGCTGCGTCAAGTACGGCGTGACCACGGACTACGTGCTCGGCCTGGAGGTCGTGCTCGCCGACGGCCGCGTGCTGCGGACCGGCCGGAAAACCGTGAAGGGCGTCGCCGGGTACGACCTGGCGAAGCTGATCGTCGGCAGCGAGGGCACCCTCGGCATCATCACCGAGGCGACCCTGATGCTCCGCCCGGCCGCGGCCAAGCCGAAGACGATGGCCGCGCTGTTCGGCTCCGGCGTCGAGGCCGGCAACGCGATCCTGGAGATCATCCGCAGCGGCGTCTCGCTCAGCCTGCTGGAGATCATGGACCGGACGACGATCCGCGCCGTCAACAAGTACAAGCGGATGGACCTGCCCGACGAGGCGGCCGCGATGCTGATCGCGCAGTCCGACGCGGGCGGCGAGGCCGGCGCGGCCGACGTCGCCGCGGTCGCGAAGCTGTGCCGCGACCACGGCGCGCTGGAGTGCATCGAGGCCGAGGACGACGCCGAGGGCGAGCTGCTGCTCGAGGGCCGCCGGGCGGCGCTGACCGCCCTGGAGGAACTCGGGACGACGATGATCGACGACGTCGCCGTCCCGCGCTCGCGGCTGGCCGAGTTCATCGGCCGGATCGAGCAGCTGTCCGCGGAGCTGGACATCACGATCGGCGTCCTCGGGCACGCCGGCGACGGCAACATGCATCCGACGGTCGTCTTCGACCAGACCGATCCGGCCCAGGCCGAGCGCGCCCAGGTCGCGTTCGACCGGGTGATGGAGATCGGGCTGGAGCTCGGCGGCACGATCACCGGTGAGCACGGCGTCGGCGTCCTGAAGCGGACCTGGCTGGCCGAAGAGATCGGTCCGGTGGCGCTCGACGTCCACCGCGCGATCAAGAACGCGCTGGACCCGAAGAACCTGCTCAATCCGGGGAAAGTCGTCGCCGGATGACACTGTGACGCAACCGCAATAGAACTGCCGGGGCCACTCGACGTCCATGCCCGTCGACTGTGACGTCGGGCCAGGACCATGGAAGTGAGGACGTGTACGAATTCGCGGGGGGACCGGATGCAGGGTAGGAGGCGCCCGATGGGTCTGTGGCGCCGTACCGTGCTGCCCGCCGTCGCCGCCGTGGTCGCGACGGCAGCACTGTCCGCGTGTGCGAACGGCGGCGGTCTGCGGGTCGAAGGGCCTGAGTCGCCCCCGCCGGACACCCCGACGCCGACGGTCGCGTTCGGTACCGGCAGCACCTCCCCGCACCCCGGGCGGACCCCGGAAGTGGCCGTTGACCTGTACAAAGTCCGGGCCGCGCTGCTCGCCGACCCGCGGCTCGGCAGGTACCCGCGGTCGGTGCTCTCGAATTGCACCGTGATTTCGCGTTGCCTCAGCAGGGGTAAGACCGTTGATGTATTGCACAGCGGTACACCCCAACAGATAATCCTCATCCATACCCTGGAGAAGTTCGTCTTCGGTATCTTCCTGATCGCCGTCGAGCCCTCGGGCCCGCGACCGGTCTGGATCCTGGACGTCGAGCAACCGACCGTGAACGCCAGCCCGCAAGGTGACCTGGTGGTCGAGTCGAAGATCTGGACGATCGACGACCCGGTCTGCTGCCCGTCGGGCCGGCGGGTCGAGGTCTACCGTTGGAACGGCCGGCAGATGATCAAGGTGAGCTCGACGGATCAGTAGGGAGACTGAAGTTCGTGGTACCGGAAGAACCGGCAGCGCAGATCCTCATGGTCGAGGACGACGCGGTGATTCGTGAGGCGACCCAACTGACCCTCGAGCGTCACGGCTACGACGTGACCACGGCCGAGGACGGCCTGGAGGCGATCGAGCGATTCGAGAAGATCCACCCGGACGTCGTGATGCTGGACATCATGCTGCCCGGGCTGGACGGGATCTCGGTGTGCCGACGGATCCGCGAGACCAGCACGGTCCCGATCGTGATGGTCTCGGCCCGCGGTGACGCGCTCGACGTCGTACTCGGCCTGGAAGCGGGCGCGGACGACTACGTGACCAAACCGTTCGACACCCAGGTCCTGGTGGCACGGCTGCGGGCGGTGATGCGGCGCGCGGTCTCCGACCCGGAGCGCCCGGCGCCCGCGGCCGGCTCCGGCGTGGAGTCGTTCGGCGACCTGGAGCTGGACCGCGAGGCGCTGGAGGTGCGGCGTGGCGGTCAGACCGTCCAGCTGACGCCGACCGAGCTCAAGCTGCTGATCGAGTTCGCGAACAACCCGGGTGTGGTGCTGAGCCGGTCGACGCTGCTGCAGCGGGTCTGGGACTACGAGTGGGGTGGCGACGGCCGGCTGGTCGATGTCCACCTGCAGCGGCTGCGGACCAAGATCGGTGCCGACCGCATCGAAACCGTCCGCGGCTTCGGGTACAAACTCAGAGCCTGATGGGCCTCCGCGGCAAGCTCGGTCTCATCTTCCTGCTGGTCTCGTCGCTCGCGATCCTGGTCCTGTGCGTCGCGGTCTACACCCAGGCTCAGTCGGCCCGGTTGGACCGCACGCGCAGCTTCGCCGACGAGCGGATCCAGCTCGCGGCGCAGAGCTACGACACCAACGACGTACCGGTGTTCGGGGCGAAGGTCGACGATCCGGACCTGCCGCCGCAGCTGCGCGAGGCCGTGCTCGAAGGCAAGCGCGCCACGTTCAAGACCGGGTCGCCGCACGCGAAGATGTGGGCGGCGGTCGCGGTCAAGGACGGCAAGGTGCTCTCGATCGAGCAGGACTACGAGAGCACCGACGACTCGACGAAGGCGTTGCAGCAGGCCTTGATCCTCGGCGGGATCGGCACCGTGACACTGGTCGCGCTGGTCAGCGTGATCCTGGCCGGCAGCCTGTCGAAGCGGATCGTCGCGGTCGCGGGGACGGCGCGGCGGATCGCGGCCGGCGACCTGGACGCGTCCGCGGCGGAAGCCGTCGGCAAGGGCAAGGACGAGGTGCAGTCGCTGGCGACCGCCCTCGACACGATGGCCAGCTCGCTGCGCGGTCAGCTCGAGGCGGAGCGCCGCTTCACAGCGGACGTCGCCCACGACCTGCGGACGCCGGTGACCGGCCTGACCACCGCGGCCGAGCTGCTTCCGCCGGGCCGTCCGAGTGAGCTGGTGCGCGACCGGGCCAAGGTACTGCGGCGGCTGGTCGAGGATCTGCTCGAGATCGCGCGGTTCGACTCAGGGGTGGAGCAGGCCGACCTGGAGTTGGTCGGCCTCGGTGCGTTCGTCGGCTCGGCGGTCGGCCGGTTGCGGATGCAGCAGGCGCTCGCCCCGGACAGCGTGGTCGTGTGCCAGGTCGGGCCGGACGAGACGGTGTCGACCGACTCCCGGCGGATCGAGCGGATCCTGGCCAACCTGATCGTCAACGGGCTGCGGCACGGCAAGCCGCCGGTCGAGGTCACGGTCAGCGGCCGGACCGTCGAGGTCGTTGACCACGGCAACGGATACCCCGAGGAGTTGATTGCCGAGGGCCCGCGCCGGTTCCGGTCCGGGGTGGCCGAGCGCGGTGTGGGGCACGGCCTCGGCCTGACCATTGCCGCCGGCCACGCCAAGGTGCTCGGCGCCGAGCTGACCTTCGGCGAAGCGCCCGGCGGCGGTGCGCTCGCCCGGCTCGTTCTTCCGGCCGGACCTGAGACGGAGCCGTAACAAACCTTTGCCGGCGGGCCCGCGTCTGTTCCTCTGTAACACCAACAAAACGAGGGGAAACCAGACATCATGCGCACTCAGCTTGTCCGCCGTACCGCCGCCGTCGTCGCCGGTGCCGCACTGGCCGCCGGAGGCCTCGGCATCGTCGGCGCCCTGCAGGCCGACGCCGCCACCACCGGCACCAGCGCCTCGATCGCAGCGAAGTCGATCACGATCAAGTCCGACAAGGCCACTGCGAAGGCCTGGACGAAGGTCTCCTTCACCGGCAAGACCTCCGGCATCGCGAAGAACACCGTGGTCCAGGTGCAGCGACTGGAGAACGGCAAGTGGGTCAACTTCCCGGCCACCACCAAGGTCACCAGCCGGGCGACCTACTCGGTCTGGGTGCAGAGCGGCCGAGTCGGCGTGAACAAGTTCCGCGTCGTCGCGGCGAACACCGCGTCCGCGCCGGTCTCGGTGACCATCACCAAGTAGCCCGCGTCACGGGGTGAGGACAACTCACGGGGTCTGGAGACAAGCTATTTCCTGTCTCCAGACCCCGGCGGTTGTTCCCTGACCCGCGTCAGTGAACGCCGTAGACGTTGAACTCTGCGGCGGAGCCGAAGACTGCGCCGTTGAGTGAGCTCGTGCCGACGAACTTCACGTACCGGCCTGACTTGGCCGTGAAGTCCAGCTTCTGTACGGCGGTGGAGTTCGGGAACTGGCCGGTCAGGACCGGCGTACCCCAGTCCTGGCCGTCGGCGCTGACGTAGATCTCGTACCCCTTGAACATCCCGTTCGTGCCGCTCTGCCGGGGCAGGTAGCTGAATCCGTTCACCTGGTACGTCGATCCGAGGTCGAGCGTCATGTGGTGCGGGTACCCGGCCGGCGTACTGACCTGCGACCAGGCGGAATGCCAGATGGTGCTGGGGTTTCCGTCCAGCGCCATCGTGGCGGCTCCGCCCGTGGCGACGTCCTCGCTGCTCACGTCGACCACCTTGATCCGCGACTGCGGAACGATTCCCGGCGGCAGCACGGTGGCCTCGGCGCTGATCGTCGCCTGACCACCGGTCGCGGTCAGCGGGTACTTGCCTTCCGGCGTACCGGCCGGGGGAGTCACGTCCCAGGTTGTCGTGACGCTGGTGCCCGCGGCAACGGTCGCGTACGTCGCCGGCGTGGTCGCGGTGACGGTCCAGCCGTCGGGCGCGGTGAGGCCGAGCGTGATGTTGCTCGCGGCAACCACGTCGTTGTTGGTGAACGTGGTGGTCACTGTGTTCGCCTCGCCGGACACGAGACCGGTCAGCCCGGACACCGCGACCGAGGTGCAGTCCGCCGGCTCCGACGTGGTCCCGAGATCGGTGACCGCGAAGTTGTCGATGACGAAGTCGGCCTGGTCGCCGCCGTCGGTGAGCTTGCGCAGACCGACCCAGTAGTCCCCGCCGCACCCGGCCACGAACTCCTGGCCGTACGTCGCCTTGGTCCGCTGCTGGCCGATCGGGGTGGACTTCACCTCGACGGACGCGGGCCGGTCGACACCCTGGACCCACGCGTACTGGCCGGCGCGGCCGCTCTCGTAGTCGAAGCTGACCTTGTACTTGTGGCCCGGCTGGAAGTTCACCGTCCATGGCGCGGTCCGATAGACGAGGCCCTGGTTCTCCTCGTGCGACTTGAGCGACCAATTGCCGTCGAGCAC
Organism: Kribbella sp. NPDC004138; assembly: GCF_053603655.1. Classification (NCBI taxonomy): domain Bacteria; kingdom Bacillati; phylum Actinomycetota; class Actinomycetes; order Propionibacteriales; family Kribbellaceae; genus Kribbella; species Kribbella sp. NPDC004138. Next base: position 388,113 of record NZ_JBSGFZ010000002.1, on the reverse strand, counting down.
GTCGTCGACGAGCTTCCCGTTCCAGCCCGCCTGGGTGTACGGCGCGTGCTTCGGCGCCAGTACCGTCCGCGGATCCGTGACGCCGCCGGCATCACCCTTCACGAACGGGCCCCAGCCCTGATCGACGTTCTCGAAGTCGTCAACCAGCCCTGCTGCGGCACGCTGGGTCTCCACGACCCGCACGTCATCCACGCGCACCTGCGGCGAGCCGGCGGCCGCGGAGAGGGTCAGGTCGGCGGTGCTTCCCTTTGCTTCGAAGACGACTCGCGCCCGCTGGTAGTACGCGTCATGCTTGTCGTCGGAGGCAACCATGTTCTGCGCGGTCGACCGGCTGACCTCGTTGCGCACGCCGTCCACGGTGAGTGTCGTCGTCCGTGACTTCCCCGGCTCGACCTCCACCCAGGCGGACGCGCTGTAGGTGCGACCACGGGTCAGGCCGGTCAGGCGCTGGCGGATCGAGGACGCCTTCGTGCCGAGCTGGGCCACGTGCTGGCCGTTCTCGAGGGTAGCGATCTTCGTGCCGCCGGTGGGGTTCCAGGCGTCCAGGGTGCCGGCGTTGAAACCGGGGTCCTGGACGTGGCTGCTTTCACCCCAGGCAGGGTTCTTCGGGCTCGGCGCGGCCACCGGGTAGATCACGTACGGCTTGCCCGGGATCGCGTCGAGCGTGACGGTCCCGTGCTGGGCGCGGATGGTGGTCGGCTTGGTGCGGCCGGTGTCCGACAGTTGGTAGGCGGTGAAGGTGCTGACGCCGGCGAATGCCGCCGGCAGTTGCCAGGTGGTGCGGCCGCCGGCCGGGTTGTAGTGGTACAGCTTCTTGTTGTTGTCCCACGGCAGCAGGTACTTGTCGCCGTCGAGCACCTTCGCGTTCCCGGCGTACACGGTCCGCTTGCCGTTCTCCACTGCACCGCGGATGCCGCCGCTGAAGGTGATGTCGGTGCTGTTCCAGTCCAGGATCTTCTGCTGCTGCAGGAACTTCGCGGGTAGGTTGCGCTGCCAGATGTTGGTGTAGAACGCGTTCCAGTCGGTCTCACCGGTCCAGCCCTCGAACTCCACGATCGCGGACTGGCCGAGGATCGGGTCGCTGTTCCAGACGTCCTTCTCGTGGTTGCGGACGAACCGGATGATCTTCGAGTTCAGGCCCTTGTTGGTCGGGCCGCCGTAGTCCAGGTCGTTGGCCCAGTGCGACCACAGCGACGTCCGCTCGTGCCGGTCGGCCCACTCGGTCGCGACCTGCCAGCCCTGACCGGCGAGCTGCCGGGTCAGACCGTCGGCGAGCCAGCCGGACTGGTAGTAGACGTCGATGTACAGCTCCTGCAGGTTCTTGTCGGTCTCGTCGCGGAGCTGCTGGAACCGCTTCACGATGTTGCCGGAGGCAAGATCCGGGCGCTGCTTGATGTAGTAGCTCTGGTTCAGCCAGTTCCAGCCCTTGGCGTTCTTGTCGACCAGCTCCTCGCTGAACGCGTTCGCCTCGGGGTAGGACTCGGTCGCGTTCACGTGGACGCCGAACGCCGCGTTCCAGGACTTGCCCTGCGTGAGCAGCGTGTTCAGGTCGGTGAGGCCGCCGGCGCGGGTGTTGTAGTTGCCGCCGTAGTCCGGATGAGCGGAGTCGTGGCCCTCGGCGCCGTACCCCTTCAGGATCGCCAGCTGGCCGAGGCCGTCGGTGGCCAGCGAGATCCGCTTGACGTCGTCGAGCGTGCGCAGGAACGGGTGCGTGGCCTGGCTGGCGAAGTTGAACGGGATGTGCGTGACCACCCGGTTCTTCACCTGGTCGCCGCCGTTCGGCTCGGTCATGATCGAGCGGAACGCGACCGCGCCGTCCTCCCAGTCCACGGTCTGGTCCTGGTTCGCGTCGGGGGTGACGACGACCTTCGCCCAAGGCAGCGGTTCGGTGTACGGCGAGGTGTCGGCGCGGTACGTCCACTGGCCGCTCCAGACGCCGACGCGGGTGCTGCCGTCAGAGGCCTTGCGGGCGCGGTGCCAGAACCGGGCGCCGTCGTCGACCGACTGCCCGGACGGCTTGTCGTACGTCGAGTTCGACTCGATGCCCGCCGCCAGGCCGCTGGTGTTGACGAACGCGTACGTCGCGCCGGTCGCGGCCGCCTCGCCCGGAGTGGCCGCGGTGACCGGCGTGATCTTGTCGGCCGTGCGCGTCGAGTCCGGGTCCAGCGTGGTGAACGCGGTGGTCGCGCCGGTGTCCGTGCTCGCCACCGAGACCAGGTCGTGGTCGGGGATGTCGATCGTGTGCACGCGGCTCGCGTCGGTGTCGCGCACCGCGTCGATCGCGAACGTCGTCACCCGGCCGGCCAGGCTCAGGCTGGCGTCCAGCTCGACACCGGGCAGGGCGTCGAAGGCCAGCGTGTACGACGCGCGCCCGCCGTCGACCGTCGGCGCCGCCGCGAGATGCGCGGTGCGGGCCGTGCCGTCGATCGTGACCGTCGAGAGCGCGTCCGGTTGTCCGCCGAGGGACTGCCCGGAGGCGTTGTCGACGTACTTGATCACCCGCGGGAAGTCCGACCCGACGGTGACCGTCAATTCCGCGGACCGCAGCGTCAGCTCACCGGCGGCGTGCGCCCCGGAGGGCACGCTCAGCACACCCGCGGCCAGCGCTACAGCCAGTACTCCACACCCCACTGAACGTTTCATGTCGAGAAAGTTCGCACGCAACCGCAACTTCGTCAAGAGAAACGAACACTAATGAACATCTTGACCCCACTTTTGCGCTCGAAGGCTCCACTTTGGGCCCGCGCCAACCGTTTCGGCCGCTCGCGGATGGTCGGTGAGGGCCCAAAGACGTCGCCGGGAGTGGTGTGAGGAGGCGCGCGGAGGGTCAGGCTGGTGGGGTGTGGGCGGGGGTGATGCGGCCGGTGACCTCGCCGAGGCCGAGGCGGGATCCGCTTGCTGTCGTCGCCCAGGCGGTGATGGTGACCTCGTCGCCGTCTTCCAGGAAGGTGTGTTCCTTGCCGTCGACGATCAGCGGCTCGCGACCGCCCCAGCTCAGCTCGATGAAGGAGCCGCGCTGGTTCTTCTCGGCGCCGCTGACGGTGCCGGAGGCATAGAGGTCACCGGTGCGGACGGTGGCGCCGTTGACGGTCATGTGGGCGAGCATCTGCGCGGCGGACCAGTAGATGTCGCGGTACGGCGGGGTGCTCACGAGGTGGCCGTTCAGCCTCACCTCGAAGGTGATGTCGAAATTCGTCAGGCTCTGGCCGGCCAGATACGGAAGGACGGGCGGATCCTGCGGCCGGAGGGGGACGGCGGAGCCGGCGAGGGCGTCGAGGGAGACGACCCAGGGTGAGATCGACGTGGCGAAGGACTTGCCGAGGAAGGGGCCGAGCGGGACGTACTCCCAGGCCTGGAGGTCGCGCGCGGACCAGTCGTTGACGACGACCACGCCGTACACATGCTCCTCGAAATCGTCAACGGACACAGGCTTTCCGAGCGTCGACGGCGTCCCGACGACGTAGCCGAGCTCGACCTCGATGTCGAGCCGCTGGGACGGCCCGAAGGTCGGCGTCGCGGCGTCCGGCGCCTTGCGCTGACCGGACGGCCGGACGATGTCGGTGCCGCTGACAACGATCGTGCCGGCGCGGCCGTGGTACCCGACCGGGAGGTGCTTCCAGTTCGGCAGCAGCGGCTCGGAGTCCGGGCGGAACAGCCGGCCGAGATTCGACGCGTGCTGCTCGGAGGCGTAGAAGTCGACGTAGTCGCCGACCTCGAACGGCAGCTGCATGGTGACCGCGGCCTGCGGGATCAGGTGCGGCTCGACGACGTCCCGGTCGTTCGGGTTCCGGACCAGGTCGAGCAGCCAGTTCCGGGTGGCCCGCCAGGCCGGGCGGCCGAGCGCGAGGAACGGGTTCAGCGTCGGCTCGGCGAACAGTTGCGCGCCGTCCAGCATCTGCGCGGACGCGACCGGCGCGAGGTCGATGATCTGATCGCCGATCGCGGCGCCGACCCGCGGCTCCTCGTCCCCGTGCCGGAACACGCCGAGCGGCAGGTTGTCGGGCCCGAACGGCGAACCGTCCGGGATCTCGATCCAGCTCATTCAGTCCTCCATCAGGCGCAAGGTCGTCAGGTCGGTGCGTGGCTCCTCGATGCTGCACGAGCCGAACGACGTGAACCACCGGCGGGTGCTTGCCGCCTGCTCGTCGGAGAGCTCGCGTGCGCGCACCGCCAGCCCGGCACCCTGTCGCTCAGCCAGGACGGCGGCCACCTCGTCGGTGGACGCCCCGTCCAGCGAGGCGCGGGTCGCCAGCAGCACGTTCAGGAAGCCGTGGTGCTCGAAACCCGAGTCCGCCGCGGTATGGCGGACCGCGTTGTGGAGCCCGGCGGTGCACTTGAAGGCCACTTCGCGGTCGAGGCAGGCGGTGATGAACGCGGCGACCTGGTCCTCCGACGGGAACAGCGACGCGTCCAGGCCGCCGGTGCGGAGCTTGGCGGCGTAGCCGGCGTCGGCGACGACGTCCAGGGCGCGTTCCCAGGCGCCCTCCAGGCCGATCTCGACGTACGCCGTCTCCTCGTCGAGACAGTCGTCGCACGCGCGGACCACGCGGAGCGCGTTGCGGGACAGGTCGTCCTCGTCCCGCAACCGCACCTCGACCGCGGTCACCTCGACGTCCTTGGAGCGATCACCCCACCGTACGGCCGGCTCGATTCCGCCGGCGCCCCCGGAGATCACCACCGACACCCGCAACGGGCCGGAGACCGCGCCGGGCTTCGCGCGCGCAGCCGCCTCGGCGACCTTCATCAGGTCCTGGTCGGTGCAGACGAACGGGCCGACCAGGTCGGCGTACGGCGCTGCGCGGTGTGCCTGGTGCGTAGCGACGGCCTCGACCAGCGGCAGGTTGCCCGGCGGGAACATCGACGCGTCGTCGACCAGGTGCCGGAACAGGGCAGGGACGGTTGACATGCTCCAGAGCCTAACGGATGCTTTCGGTAAGCGGACGCAAGCGTTCGATTATCGGATAGGCAGGATGAGATGGCGTACTACCGGCAGGTCGGCGAGGTTCCACCCAAGCGGCACACGCAGTTCCGGAAGCCGGACGGCGGGCTGTACTACGAGGAGTTGATGGGGGAGGAGGGGTTCTCGTCGGACTCGTCGCTGCTGTACCACGCCGGCGTGCCGTCGGCGATCGTCGACTCACAGGTGTGGGACCTGCCGGACCTCGCCACCGTCGCGAACCATCCGCTGACGCCGCGCCACCTGAAGCTGCACGACCTGTTCACGGACACGTCGAAGTCGAACGCCGTGGAGGACCGGCGGCTCGTGCTCGGCAACGGTGACGTCCGGATCTCGTACGTCGTCGCGGAGCAGCCGTCGCCGTACTACCGCAACGCGATCGGCGACGAGTGCGTGTACGTCGAGAAGGGCTCGGCGACCGTGGAGACCGTGTTCGGCGTCCTGAACGCGGTCCAGGGCGACTACGTGATCATCCCGCGCGCGACCACGCACCGCTGGCTGCCCGGGCCGGAGGGCGTGCACGCGTACTGCATCGAGGCCAACTCGCACATCGCGCCGCCGAAGCGCTACCTGTCCCGGTACGGCCAGTTCCTCGAGCACTCGCCGTACTGCGAGCGTGACCTGCACCCGGCTGCCGAGCCGCTCGTGGTGGAGGGCACCGACGTCGAGGTGCTGGTGAAGCACCGCGGGAACGGGCCCGGCGGGATCGTCGGGTCGCGGATGACGTATGCGACACACCCGTTCGACGTGGTCGGCTGGGACGGCTGCCTGTACCCGTACACGTTCAACGTCAGCGACTTCGAGCCGATCACCGGGCGCGTGCACCAGCCGCCGCCGGTGCACCAGGTGTTCGAGGGGTACAACTTCGTGGTCTGCAACTTCGTGCCGCGGAAGGTCGACTACCACCCGCTGTCGGTGCCGGTGCCGTACTACCACTCGAACGTCGACTCCGACGAGGTGATGTTCTACTGCGGCGGCGACTACGAGGCGCGGAAGGGCTCCGGGATCGGGCTCGGGTCGATCTCGCTGCACCCCGGCGGGTACGCGCACGGCCCGCAGCCGTCGGCGATCGAGGCGTCGCTCGGCGCCGAGCGTTTCGAGGAACTCGCGGTCATGGTCGACACCTTCCGGCCGCTGGAACTGGGCGAGGGCGGCCAGGCCGTCGACGACGGCGTCTACGCCTGGACCTGGGCGGGTCGCCGCAAGGACTGAGTTGGGTGTGTCTCCCCCTCTCCTGCCTACTGCGCGGCACTCGGCGGGCACCTCGCCGAGCTGGAGCGAAGGGAACGATGAAACCACATCGACCCCTCCGCTCCAGCTCACCGAGGCACTCCGCCGAGCACCTGCTCGCGACGGCAGGAGAGCGGGAGACACACCCAGTGTGGGATTCTGTCCCCTGTGAGTGAGGACGGGGACGCGGTTTCGCAGGTCACAGAGGACAGTCCGGAGGTGCTGGTGCAGGAGCCACCGCACGATCCCGGACGGCCGTTCGTGGTCGGTGTCGACCGCGAGGCCGTGCTGCGGCGGCGTGAGGTGGTGCGGACCGTCGAGCGGCGGGGCGGGTGGGTGACGCTCGTGCTGGGCGTGATCGGCATCGTCGCCGCGCTCTACGCGCTGGTCGCGTTCCGCGGGTCCGGGATGTGGCCGTTCGCGCTGTTGTTGATCCTGGCAATGATCCCGCTGGTGCTCAGTACCGTGCTGGTGTACCGCGTGCAGGCCGAGCGGACCAAGTGGTACGCCACGAACGAGTTGCCGCCGGTGGCGATGCGGATCTCCGCCAAGGGACTCGAGCTGGCCTGCGACGGAGCGGCGTACCCGGTCGTGCTGCCGTGGGCGACCGTCCGCGGCTTCACGCAGCACAAGCTGCTCGGCCAGTACACGCTGGACTTGGCCCTGGCCCGCGGCGTGAGCGCGACGACCGCCGGCGTCCGCGGCCTGGACCAGCCGTCGGTCCGGAGCGTCGTCAAGCCGAACCCGCTGCTCCGCCCGACCGGCATGTTCCTGGTCAAGGCCCTCGACCAGCCGGTGCACGTCATCGACGAGGCCCTCAGACACTTCTCCAACGGCGCCGCGGGCATCCAGCGCTGACCTGCCCGCCTGCGAAGCTCGAGGGATGAACGAGAGCTTCGTGGTCGGCCTGCGGCGCGACGAGGTGCTGCGCCGCCGCGCCGTCGTGCGCCGGGTCCGGCTGATCGGCGGCGCGGTCGTCGGGGTCATGACCACGATCGGCCTGGTGCTCTCGGTGTGGCTGATGATCCTGCTCGGCGACGCCTGGTACATCGGCCTGCTGATGATCGCGTCCCTGCTGCTGCCGCTCGTCAGCGTCATCCAGTCCTTCCGGGCGCAACGCTGGTACGCCGGGGCAGACCTCCCGCCGTACGCGATGCGTATGACGCCGGCCGCGCTGGAGCTCGGCGTCGAGGGCGCGCCCGCTCCCGTCGTACTGCCGTGGCCTGCGGTGATCGGCTTCCGGCGCGAGCGCCGGGCCGGTCAGCCTGTCCTGCGGGTCGTCCTGCAGCGCGGCGTGACAGCCACGAGCCCCGGAGTCAGCGGCCTCGACCAACCGGTCGCGCGGGCCACGCTGCAGCCCAGCAAGTTCGTCAAGAACGGCGGCCTGTACGGCGTACCGTCACTCGACCAGCCCGTCGAGGCGATCGACCAGGCCCTCCGCTACTTCTCCAACGGCAATGCCGCCGTCGTGGGCTAGCAGGGCAGCGCGCGGTACGTGTAGCCGAGCTTGGTGAGTTTGGTCAGCGCCCGGTCGAGTGCGGCGACGGTCTGGGAGCGGTTGCCGCCGCCGTCGTGCATCAAGATGATCGCGCCGGGACGGGCGCCGGCCAGGATCGCGTGCTCGATGTGTGCGGCGCCGGGCTTCTCCCAATCCTTCGTGTCGACGTCCCAGAGCACCTGCCGCTGCCGGTACGCCGCCGCGATGGCCGCGATCCTCGCGTTCGTCGCGCCGGTCGGCGGGCGCAGGCACTTGGACTTCACGCCAGTGGCGATCTCCTGCCGCACCTTCGCGTCCGGCAGCAGGGTCAGCGTCTTGTGGTCCCACGTGTGGTTGCCCACGTGGTGCCCCGCGGCGCGCTCGGCCGCGAGCAGCTCCGGGTACTGCGCGACCTGGATGCCGAGCACGAAGAACGTCGCCTGCGCCTTGTGCTTGCGCAGCACCTGCAGGACCTTCGGCGTCCACTCGCGCTGCGGGCCGTCGTCGAAGGTCAGGTAGAGCACCTTCCCGTGCGCCGCGAGGTTCCAGTCGTCGGCCGGCGGCTTGGCAACCGCGGGTTTGACGACCGGCTGGGAGGGCTGCGCGGCCTGCTTGGTCGACGACGGCTCGCCTCGCTTGGAGGTGCCGGGCTGGAGTCCGTGGCTCGGCGTCCGGGTGACGGGCGCGGCAGCGGACGTGACGGAGTGGTCGGAGGGTGTGGCGGCTTGGGCGAGGACGGCACCGCAGAGGAGAGCGGCGACCAACGGCAGCAGTTTGCCGGGCGGCCTGGTCACAGGGCCTCCCGCCCTGGACTGAGGAGCGGAGGGAGCGAAGCGACCGGAGCGACGAGGGAAGGGCGGGAGTTCGAGCCCTGTGACCCGCCGCGCCGGAGGCGTGGCATGAGGGCGGTCATGGGCGGTATGTTCTCGCGCGCACCGGGCCATCCTCGCACCGGGTGGGGGTTGTCGCCCGTATCGTGTGCTGTCGGGCCGGAGATCCCGGCGAGCGGACCTGTGAGGCGGGGCGGATGACTGACAGCGGTGAGCGGACCACGATGACACGACGTACGGTGATCGGCGGCGCGGCAGCGCTGGCCGCGGCCGGTTTCCAGGCGGTCCCGGCGTACGCCGGCGACACCTCGGGGCAGGGGTCCGGGAAGACCGTCCGGCTGACCGTGATGGGCACCACCGACCTGCACGGCAACGTCTTCAACTGGGACTACTTCAAGAACACCGAGTACGACGACAGCGCGCACAACGACATCGGCCTGGCCAAGATCTCCACGCTGGTCAGCGCGGTCCGGGACCGGATCGCCGCGGACCGGCACGCCCCGCGCCCGCTGCTGCTCGACGCCGGGGACACGATCCAGGGCACCCCGCTGGCCTACTACTTCGCGAAGATCGAGCCCATCACCGGCGGCCACACCCACCCGATGGCCGCGGCGATGAACCGGATCGGGTACGACGCCGCGGCGCTCGGCAACCACGAGTTCAACTACGGGCTCGACATCCTCCGCAAGTTCCAGCGGCAGCTGCGGTTCCCGCTGCTCGGTGCGAACGCCCAGGACTGGACCACGGGCCTGCCGGTGTTCCCGCCGTACACGCTCAAGCGGGTACACATGCCGGGGGAGAAGCCGATCACCGTCGGCATCCTCGGGCTGACCAACCCCGGCATCGCGATCTGGGACAAGGCGAACGTCGAGAACAAGCTGAAGTTCGGCGGCATCGTCGAGCTGGCCAAGATCTGGGCGCCGCGGGTCCGGCAGGCCGGCGCCGACGTCGTGATCGCCGCGGTGCACTCCGGGATGGACCTGTCCTCGTCGTACGGCGACGCGCTGCCGTACCCGGAGAACGCGTCGGTGCTGATGGCCGAGAGCGTCCCGGGGATCGACGCGGTCCTGGTCGGGCACGCGCACCTGGAGATCCCCGAGCGACTCGTCACGAACAAGACCACCGGCGCGCAGGTGGTGCTGAGTGAGCCGCTGAAGTGGGGGATGCGGCTGTCGCTGTTCGACCTCGACCTGGAGAAGGTCCGCGGGCAGTGGAAGGTCGTCGGCCGGCACAGCCAGGTGCTGAACGCGAACTCCGTCGCCGCCGACCCGGAGGTCGTCGCGCTGCTGCAGAAGGACCACGACAAGGTCGTCGAGTACGTGAACTCGAAGATCGGCACCTGCACCGCGGCGATGTCCGCGGCCACCGCGCCGTGGGAGGACACCGCGGCGCTCGACTTCGTGAACTTCGTCCAAGCCGACGCGGTGTCGAAGGCGCTCGCCGGTACGCCGCAGGCGTCGCTGCCGATGCTCGCCATCGCGGCGCCGTTCAACCGGGCCGCGGCGATCCCGGCCGGTGACGTCTCGGTGCGGGACGTGGCCGGGCTGTACGTCTTCGACAACACGCTGCTCGGGGTGACGATGACGGGCGCGCAGATCAAGGACTATCTGGAGTTCTCCGCGCAGTACTTCAAGCAGGTCACCGGGACCGGTCCGTTCCCGTCCGACCAGGTCACCAACGCCCCGACCTCGACTGCGCCGAACGGCACGCCGGACTACAACTACGACATCCTCGGCGGGCTGACCAAGCCGCTCACCTACACGATCGACATCGCCAAGCCGGTCGGCGCACGCATCGCAGACCTCGCCTACGACGGCACGGCGGTGGCCGCCGACCAGCAGTTCGTCGTCGCCGTGAACAACTACCGCCAGTCCGGCGGCGGCAACTTCCCCCACGTCAAGACCGCCCCGGTCGTCTACAACCGCCAGGTCGAGATCCGCCAACTGATGATCGACTACGTCACCACCACCGGCACAGTCGACCCGAACACGTTCCACACCACCGACTGGTCCCTGACCTCCAACGGCACCCCGATCACGGTCACCAGTTGAGGTAAGAATCGCGGAATCCCGGACAGAGACGGGGTATGACGCGAACACAGACACGGCCCCGGGAGGGGGATCTGATGGACGATCCTCCCCCGGGAACCCGGCTGGCGGGCTTCGAGCGGTTGTTCGTCCAGCATCACGATGACGTGCTTCGATACTTCGTGCGGCGGCTTGATGTGCGGGCCGACGCGGCGGATCTTCTGGCCGAGACCTTCCTGATCGCCTGGCGGCGCCTGGACGACATACCCGACGGTCACCCGCTGCCGTGGTTGTACGGCGTGGCGCGCCGCGTCCTCGCCAATCACCGCCGGGGTGAGACGCGACGGCACGGCCTGGCCGACAAGCTCCGTGACGACCTCCGCGCGGTGCCGGCCGATCCCGAGACCGGTCTCGAGGTCCGGCACGCCGCGGACGTCTTCCGGCAGCTGTCCGACCGCGATCGCGAACTGCTGTCCCTGGTCGCGTGGGAGGGGCTCGACACCGCGCAACTCGCGGCAGTTCTCGGTTGTTCACGCAGTACGGCGACCGTCCGGCTGCACCGCGCTCGCCGACGGCTCGAGCGCCTGATGAGCCAGACCACACCGGGCCGTGAGCCCGCTCGCACCCGAGGAGAACGCGCATGAACACGATCGACCTGCTCCGCACCCTGGATCCGATCGCCGGCGACGATCCGGCCGCCTGGGTCGGCGAGGAGAGCCGCGCCGAGATGCTGACCCGGATCGGCAACTCCCCGGTCCCGGTCAAAACGCGCAAAAGCGCCGTCCGGCGTCGTCTCGTGCCGGCGCTCGTCGCGGCCACGGTGGTCGCGGCCGCGGCGGTCACCGTTGTCGAACTGCCGGGCGACTCCCGGCAGGAGGCGCTGGGCGCGGCGTTGTCGTTCAACGCCGAGGGGGATTACCTGAGGGTTCGCATCGTCGACCCGTACGCCGACAGCGCTCGTTACAACAAGGAGTTCAAGAAGCACCACCTGAACATCACTCTCGAACTCATGCCCGGCTCGCCGTCGACGGTCGGGTTGAGTCCCGCGGCCGTGTTCGGGCCCGACTCGCCGAACATCAAGCAGACCGACGACCCGCCGGGCTGTGCGCAGGCGGGCACCTTCCCGTGCGTCCCGGAGTTCCTGATTCCGAAGAGCTACACCGGTGAGGCGGCCCTCGTCATCGCCCGGGCCGCGCGACCCGGCGAGCAGATCGCCTTCACCGGCGCGATCGACGGCCGCGGCGAGGCCTTGCAGGGTGTGAAGTTCCGCAACCTCCGGGTCTCACAGGTGCTGGCGATCCTGCAGCAGCGCGGGTACACCGTCCCGGAGTACCGCGTCTCCGCCAGCGGAACGACCTCGTCCCCGAAGACGGTGCCACCAACGTACTTCGTCAAGGACGGCTTCCTGGTGAAGGACAAGCAGGTCATCCTCTTCGCCTCGGCCAAGCGTTAGTCGAGGCAGAGGGGGAGCAGAGCGAGGAGTACGACGCCTGTCGCGACCAGGATCGAGGTCCGCGAAGGGCGTGACCACCGCCGGCCGCCGTCGCCGGCCGGCTGGTGGCAGCGTTGCAGGACCCCGGCGACGGAGACCACGATCGCCGCGAGGAGCACGAGTGGCTCGGCCCAGCCGAAGATCGCACCCCAGGGGGAAGCGAGCAGGGCCAGCGAACCGACCGCGGCGCCGGCGCCGAAGATCGCGCCGACGCCGCGGCGGATCGACAGCAGCAGTACGGCGAGCGCGACCGTGATCCCGCCGCTGAGGGCGCCGTACGCGATGCCGCCCACCGTGGCCAGGCAGTCCTCCTCCGGCACGCAGCTCCGGGACTGGACGATCATCACGATCACGCCGACCGCCACCGCGACACCGAGACCGATGCCCAGGGCGCGGAAGACGATGCCGGCGATCGATCCCGCCCAGGTCCGCGTGTTCATCCGAGAAAGGTACGGCGTGCAACGGTCACCGCGACCGGACGAGGTCCTCGCCGAAGCCTTGACCGGGTGATTAGATGATGGTCGCGGTCCTGTTCGGCCTCGTGGGGATCGCGTACGGCGTGACCGTCCGCGCGATCGAGCGCGCGTCCGGCGTACCTCGCCTGATGGCCGAAGGAATCAAGCAGATAGCGCCGGTGCTGGTGCTGTTCTTCGCGATCGCGCAGTTCCTCGCGTACTTCGACTGGAGCAACATCGGCGACCTGCTGTCGGCGGAGTCGGCCCGGATCCTCGGCGACGGGCGCTGGGCTTCCTCCAGCGCTACCGCAAGAACGCCGGCGTCGGCACCCTGGCGTCGTACACCGTCCCCCTTGCCGTCGCAATGACCATCGCCTGGACCCTCCTGTTCCTGGCCTGGTGGGCGCTAGACATCCCCCTCGGCCCGGGAGCCCCGGTGAGATAACCAGCTCGACAGGAGGTGTCGCCCAAGACCACCAGGCCGCACGCTCAGCCCTCCGCCCGCCAGCCCGCAGTAGGCGTATACGTCCTGTCGAGCTGCCGAGAACCCTCTAGGTCAGCGTGACGCCGGCGTTGCGGAGGTCGGTTAGGGCCTGTTGGGTGGTGGGTTCGGCTACGCCGGCGGTGAGGGTGGTGAGGACTCTTGTGGTGAAGCCTTCGTTGCGGGCGTCGAGGGCGGTGGCGCGGACGCAGTAGTCGGTGGCTATGCCGCAGACGTCGACGGTGGTGACGGACTTCGCGCGGAGCCAGTCGGCCAGGGTGTGGCCCCCTTCGTGGGACTTGCCTTCGAAGCCGGAGTAGGCGGCGGCGTACTCGCCCTTGTCGAAGATCGCGTCGAAGGGTTGCGGGTCGAGGTTGGGGTGGAAGCCGACGCCGTCGGTTCCGGCGACGCAGTGCGGGGGCCAGGAGTTCACGAAGTCGGGTTCGCGGGAGAAGTGGTCGCCGGGGTCGATGTGGTGGTCGCGGGTGGCGACCACGTAGTCGTACCGGCGGTCCTGTGGTTCGGCCTCGTGCCACTTGTGCAGCAGTTCGCCGATCCGGAACGCGACGTCGGCGCCACCGGCGACGGCCAGGCTCCCGCCCTCGCAGAAGTCGTTCTGCACATCAACCACGATCAGTGCCCGGGCCATCGCGACGCTCCTTTGACGGGAACTCCCTGAACCCACCGTACAAGCGTCGACGCCGTCGGGGCCGCATTAGGTCCTGTCTGGTAATCCATCGCCTACTGCGGGGCACTCGGCACGGCACCTCGCCGCACGGGTGCAAAGGCCACGATGCGCCGCATCGAGACCTTCGCCCCCGCACGCCGATGCACCGCACCGAGCACCTCCTCGCGACGGCGCTGGATCACCAGACAGGACCTAGGCGGGGATCAGGTGGCCGCCGGTGACGTGCAGGAGTTCGCCCTGGACGGCTCTCGTCCGCGGTGAGGTGAGGAACAGGATCGCGTCGGCGATCTCGGAGACGTCCGGGAGGTGCCGGGCGGTGAATCCGGCGGTGATCCTGTCCAGCGCGTCCCGCGGGATGATCCGGTGTGCTCCGTTCTCGAGCGTGATGCCGGGCAGTACGACGTTGACCAGTACGCCGTCCGCGCCGAGATCGTGCTGGAGACTCGCCGCCAGGCCGTGCAGTCCCGCCTTCGCCGCGCCGTACGCCCAGGCCCCGCCGCCCATGCCGCGCTCCGCCAGGTCGGTCGAGACCAGCACCAGCCGCCCGTGGGCGGAGCGCCGCAGCGCGGGGGCCACCTGCTGTGCGAGGTGCATGTTCCCTTCGAGGTTCGCCCGCACGATCGCGGTCCACCACTCCGGCGAGGCGTCCTCGATCTTTTCGGTGCGCCCGTCGTGCGGTCCCCAGTCGACCGCGTTCGCGACCACGGCGTCCAGACCGCCCCAGTGCTCCACCACCGACGCGACCGCTGCCGCGATCGTCTCCGGCGCGCTCAGATCCATCGGTACGACGTACGCCGCACCGCCCGCCGCCTCGATCTCCTCGGCGACCGCCTCGGCCGCGTCCTTCCGGGAGTTGTAGGTGATCGCGACCCGCGCGCCTTCCCGTCCGTACGCGATCGCGGTGGCCCGCCCGATCCCCGACGATCCACCCGTCACCAGTGCGGCCGCGTCCTTCAAACCCAGGTCCATGACCCGTCCTCCTGTTTATTGTTAGTCGGCTAAGAAGAAAACTTAGCCGACTAACAAATCAGAGGCAAGCTGTGGTCGTCAGGTCGCGCTCAGGGCAGCACCCGCTGGAGGAAGTCGCGGATCAGCGCGGCGATCTCGTCGCCGTGGGTTTCCAGGGCGAAGTGGCCGGCGTCCAGGAGGTGGATCTCGGCGTCGGGCAGGTCGCGGGCGAAGGCGGTGGCTCCGTCGGCGCCGAAGATCTCGTCATGCTTGCCCCAGGCAACCAGTGTCGGCGGCTGGTGGCGGCGGAAGTACTGCTGGAAGGCGGGATACGCGTCGAGGTTGTGCTGGTAGTCGTGGAACAGTTGCAGCTGGATCTCCTGGTTGCCGGGCCGGTCGAGGTAGGACTGATCCAGGGTCCAGGTGTCGGGGCTGATCCGCTCCAGGAACTGTGCCGGTACGCCGTGGGTGTACTGCCAGCGCGTCGCTTCCGCCGTCAGCAGTGAACGGACGTCGGGTTCGTAGGTGGCCCGGTCCTTCGCGTGGTTGAACAGCGGTTCCCAGAAGGGGGTGAACCCTTCGAGGTAGGCGTTGCCGCTCTGTGTGATCAGGGCGGTCACGCGCTCGGGGTGGCGGCTGGCGATGCGGAGTCCGATCGGTGCGCCGTAGTCCTGGATGTAGAGCGCGAACTGCTGCACGTCCAGCTTGTCGAGCAGGCCCAGGGTGAGCTCGGTGAGGGCGTCGAAGGAGTAGGCGAATTCGTCCACCGACGGCATGCCGGACTGGCCGAAGCCCAGGTGGTCGGGTGCGATGAGGTGGTACGAGTCGGCGAGGTCGCGGAGCAGGTTGCGGAACATGGCAGAACTCGTGGGGAAGCCGTGTAGGAGCACGACGGTGGGGTTGGCCGGGTCGCCGGCCTCCCGGTAGAAGATCGGCTGGCCGTCGATGTCAACGGTGCCGTACCGCACTGCGTTCATGGGTGCTCTCCTGATTCTTGACGAGTACTTCGTGATGGGGGCGGAGCAAGGCGAGACAGGCCGCGGCGAGGCCGAGGCCGAGGGCGAAGAAGGCGCGATAGCTGCCGGTGAAACGGTCGATGACGACCGCCATGGTGAGCCCGCTCGCGGCCGCGGCCTGATGGGTGACCCAGGCGGGGGCCAATGTCCGGCCCATCCGGTGCGGGTCGAGCCCTCGGGACAGCACGGCCATGGTGAGCGGAATGATCGGGAACGACGACATTCCGAAGATCACCGCGGCGGCGACGAGTCCGGCCGGGGCCTGCGCCACGGTGAGCAGACCGAGCGACAGTGCTCGCAGCAGGTGGAGTAGGCGCAAGAGGTCCTCGGGGCGCCGGCCCTGGCGCAACAGGCTCGCGACGACGGCCGACGTGATGCCGGCCGACAGCGCGGCGACGGCGACCAGGCGGCCCGCGCCGGCGACTGACCAGCCGAGCTCGGCGGCGTGCTTGGGCAGCATGAGCACGACGACGTACATCGTCGCGGCGTGCAGACCGAACGAAGCCAGTACACGACCACGGCCGCGCAGGCTCTCGCGCGTTTGGTCGCCGGACAGGGTCGTTGCCGGATCATTGGGCAGGACGCAGACGAGGACTGCCGTCACGGCCAGGCCGACACCTCCCAGTACGGCATAGGTTCCGCGGACGCCGATCGGGCCGAACAGCGACGTCGCTGCCCAGGGCATGAGGAGCTGGCCCAGGTTGATCCCGATGGCGGCGCGAGCGAGCGCCGGCCCGGCGTCGGCGCCGTACGCCCGGCCGATCAAGGTGCTGACGGTCAGGCTGGAGGAACTCGCGAAGCCGAGGCCGCCGAGGATCGTGTACGTCGCGATGAACTGCCACGTCTGCGTGACCACGGCGAGCACCAAGTAGCCGGCCGAGCTGAAGATCAGCCCGAGCACGAGGATTCGCTTGGCGCCTACGCGATCCAGCAGGCGGCCAACGAACGGCTGCGCGACGCCGGTGAGCAGTGTGCTCAGCGCGGCAGCCGTCGTCAGGGCCGAGGTGTTGAGTCCGTAGTCAGCGGCGGCGGGGGCGAAGAACACACCCGCGGAGAAGTTCAATCCGAAGGAGACTGTCATGGCCGCGAGGGCGGCGAAGGCCGTTCTCATGATCGCTTCAGCTGGGTCATCTGTGTCTTCACGCTTTCCGGGGGCACGGCTGTGGCCGGGACGGATGGGATGAGGGCAGGCTTGATCGCCGAGACGTCGACGACGTCTCGGCTGCCGGCGGGAGCGGGGTTAGCGGATCGGACTCAGCGGTGGCGGGCGTAGTGCCGGGCGGCGCGGGCACGGTTGCCGCAGGCGGCCGAGCACCACCTTCGTTGCGGACGATCCTGGAGGTACAACAGCACGCAGCCCGGTCCCTGACAGGTGCGCAGGTCCGCGTGCCGATGTACGAACAGGTCGATCGCTTCCTGGGCGATGAAGGACAGGGCCGCCGTGACTGGCGGCGCCGCGCTACGCACCTGTGCGGCCGGCTCGCCCTGCCACCGCAGCTCCTGCCAGTACGGCGCCCAGCGCGCGTGGCGGTTGAGCGTCTCGACCGCCCCGACTGACGGAGCAGCGTCCGCCATGCTTCCGGCCTCCACCTGAGCGGCGTCGCGTCCGGCGATCGCCCGGGCGATGTCGCGGACGGCCTCGCGAAGTTCACGGGCTGCCGTCAGCTCGAAGTCGCCGATCGCGGCGAGTTCCTCGGCCGAGAGCCGCCACGGCAGCCGGTCCTCGATGGCCGCCAGCCATTCGGTGAACAGTTCGGCGTTCTCCAGGCCGTCGCGCGGTTCGCCCCGGACGGCGTAGGCGGTGTTGGCCAGCTCGATCGGCAGCGGTTCGCCGAGCAGGGGCACGGACATGGCGTTCACCGGCTCTTGTCGTGACGCAGGTCGGACCGCAACCGGGCGTTCTCCTGCTCGAGCGCGGTGATCCGGTCCCGCAGCGAGCCGATGGCCTGCTCCACGACGTCGCGGCCGAACAGCTGCGGGATGTGCTGCCGGCAGTTCCAGTCCCATCCCTCGATCTCGATGAGAACGGCCCCTTCCACCTTCCCCGGGTAGTCCGGGACGACCAGCTCGCGCAGGATATCCGGATCCTCGGTGACCCGGGCATGACCCAGGAGCTTCAGGCGTGCCTGCAGGGCGTAGTCCATCAGGAACAGCGCGACGCGATCGGAGTGGTCCAGGTTTCCCCGGGTGATGTACTGCCGGTTCCCGCGAAGATCCGCGAACCCCAGCGTGCGTTCGTCCAGGACGCGCAGGAAGCCGCGCGGGCCGCCGCGATGCTGGATGTAGGGCCAGCCGGTCTCGCCGACGCTGGCGATGTAGAAGCTGTCCCGTTCGCCGACGAACGCCGCTTCGTCGGGACCGAGAACGTCACCGCTCGCCGAGCCCTCCAGCATCCGGCGGTAGGCGCGATCGCTGCCGTGCAGCCGCTGCTGCGCCTGCACCGCGTCGGTGAACGCCAACTGGGCAAACCTGGCACCCATCGCCAGCCTCCTAATGATTGTTTGCTGTCATGATCGTTAGGGGAACGAAATATCTCCCCGAGCGCTCACTAGATTTCTAACGATACAGAGCAGGTCAAGTCATTAGATTGTCGGGCGTCATTGGTCTGAGGTGTGGGTCTGATGGGCGGAACCGGTTGTGTGGCGACATGTGCCGGGAGTTATCGTGTGATCGCGCATTGTCATCGAGGCATGGGGTCGGCATCTTCCGCCGGAGCGGGCCCTTGGGGGTTCGCTCATGAAGAAGGCTGTCCTGGGTGCCGTCACGGCGGCGGCGGTCGTTGCCGCGGCGCTCGTTCCGTCAGGCCCGTCAGTGCAGGCCGCAACCCGCAGCGCCGCCAGTGCGCCGCCGGGGTTCGGGTCGGCGTTGTCGTCGGTGCAGCAGTCGTCCTGGCAGACGAACGCGAGCGTGAACGCGGTCGCCGTCGCCGGGAACCTGGTGTTCACGGGCGGGCTGTTCACCCGCGTCCGGCCGCCGGGGAAGGCACGCGGCGTGGGCGACGCGGCGCGGAAGTACTTCGCGGTCTTCGACCGGACCACCGGCGCGCCGACGCGGTTCGCGCCGACGGTCAACGGGCCGGTGTGGAGCGTCGCGACCTCCCCGGACGGCAAGCGGGTCGTGATCGGCGGTGATTTCACCGTCGTCGATGGGGTCGCACGGTCCCGGGTGGCGATGTTCGATGTCGGCACCGGCAAGCTGGTCGCCGGCTGGGACCCGGCGGTCAACTACCGGGTCGCGGCGCTGAAGGTCACCGGCAGCACCGTCTACCTGGGCGGTTCGTTCGGCAGTGTGGACAAGGTCACCCGGCACCGCATCGCGGCGGTCAGCCTGAGCACCGGCGCCTTGCAGCCCTGGGACCCGGACGCGGACGACGACGTACATGCGATCGAGCTGTCCACCGACGGGACGCGGGTCTTCGTCGGCGGCGGCTTCGTCGAGATCGGCGGGCGGTCCTCGCACTCGCTGGCGATGCTCAGCCCGGCCACCGGCGCGGCGTACGACATGCCGGCCGCCGAGGCGATCCCGCCGCTGACGCCGGACTGCGACAGTCGCGTGAAGGACATCGAAGTCCAGGGCAACAAGGTGTTCGCGGCCAACGCGGGATCAGGTATCGGCTGCTACGACGGCGTGCTCGCCGCGGACGCCAAGACCGGCAAGCTGATCTGGCAGAGCCACTGCCTGGGCGCGACCGAGGCGATCAAGGCGATCGGCAACTGGCTCTACAAGGGGTCGCACGCGCACGACTGCAGCGCGGACGGCGGGTTCCCGGACAAGACCGGGATGCACCACCTGCTGGTCTACAGCGCGATCACCGGCCAGCTCGGCCCCTGGTTCCCGAACGCCACGGCCGGCGGCGAGACGCTCGTCGGCCCGTTGTCGTTCGCGTCCGGCGGCAACGACCTGTGGGCGGGCGGTGACTTCGTCGAGGTCAACGGCACACCGCAGGAAGGGCTGACCCGGTTCACCAACACCCCGGGCGGCGCGGCTCCGGCCAGGCCGGCGGCGCCGAAGGTTGCCAGCGCGCGGGCGAACAAGGTGACGATCGCCTTCGAGACCGTGCTGGACCGCGACAACCTCACGCTCACCTACTCGGTGTACCGCGGCAGCACGCGGATCGGCAGCTGGTCGCGGACGTCGAACTCCTGGACGAAGCCGACCGTCACCTCGGTCACTGACTCCGGCCTGACGAGCCGTCAGACGTTGTCGTACCGCGTCGAGGTCAGCGACGGCCGCAACGTCCAGAAGAGCTCGACGGTCAGCGTGAAGGTTCGCTGATCAGCACCTGGTTCCTCGACGCGGTACGACGAGGTTCGCGAGGTAGTCGTCGATCTTGGCGCGGGCGCATTCGTTGGACTGGTAGAGCGTGTGCCCCGGACCGTCGTGGTAGATCGAGCCGCTGCCCGGAACCTGGTCGACGACCCGGGACGCGGTGTCGTACTCGCTCCAGTTGCCCGCCATCAGTAGCGGCGGCGGGCCGTCGGGCAGCGCGGCGGGTGGGTTGCGGACCGGCACCGGCCACCCGATGCAGGACAGCATCGCGAGCTGGATGGTTCCCGCGGCCCCGGTGTACGGCGCGGCGGCTTCCATCCTCCGGACCTGCTGCTGCAGTTGTCGTTGGCTGGTCGGATGCGGCCAGTCCGTGCACTCGACGACGCCCGGAGACGGCGCGGACGGGAACGGCGCGTTCGGCGGTTCCGGCACGAAGCCGGACGCGTCACCGGTCGCCGCGGCTTTCTTCAGCGCGGCCAGGAGTTTCGGGTACGACGCCTCGCCGAGCCGCGCGAGCCGCAGCCCGGTCCACCGGATCTCGTTGCCGTCGTACGTCGTGCTCCCGGCCGGCAGCGGGTGGCGTTGCGCCTGGGCCACCACCTGTCGCCACGATGCCGCGCAACCGCACCAGTCGAAGAAGCGGGTCATGAACGTCTGCACGTCGCGGGCGAGCTGGGTGAGTTCGCGGTCCCAGTTGTCGGTGCTGTGGTTCCAGGTGCCGTCCAGCACCATCGATCGCACGTGCTGCGGGAAGAGCCGGGCGTACGACTGGCCGATGAAGCCGCCGTACGACGCGCCGTAGAAGTTGACCGTCGACTCGCCGAGCGACCGCCGGATCGCGTCGAGGTCGCGGGCGTGGCTCCCCGAGTCCATCGCCGCGAACAGCTCCGGATCCTTGGCCTGGCACTTCTCCGCGACCGCCCGGTTGGCCGTTGCCAGCGCGTCGAACGCGGCCTGGTCGCGCGGCACCCGCGGCTGCCGTACGCCGGTCCACTCGCACGGCAGATTGGTGCTCATCCCGGCAAGGTTGGGGCCGCCCCGGAGATCCCAGGTGATGATGTCCATCGTCCGGCGCAGACCGGCGAAGGCGTCCGCGCCGCCGTACGAGCGCAGCAGGTCGATGTTCATCCCCATCGGCCCGCCCAGGTTGACCTGCACGGATCCCTGTTTCGGGCCAATCGAAGGCAGCCGGCCGACCATCAACGTGATCTTCCGGCCGGCCGGGCGGTTCCAGTCGACCGGCACCTGCAGACCGGCGCACTCGATGCCGACGGTTCCTGGTCCACCGGGGCATTCGCTCCAGTCGAGAGTCGGGGCGGGCGGGGTGAGGACGTTGGCCGTCAGCACGCCGCTCGCCGCGAGGGAGAGTAGTTTCAGCATGCCGCCCACGGTTTCGCGGATGCGCCGCCCGCACATCGGACCGGAGGCCGACGGCCCACGGTCCGAGGTGGTGGTCCAGCGGCTCGGCTAGGTTCGGCGTGTGGAGTACGGACTGAGCCGGCGGCAACTGATCGCCGCGGACTGCCTGGTCGCCGTCGGGTACGCCGCCCTCGTCCTGCTCACGTCCGCCACCGGCCCGGGGCTCGTGGCGATCGGGCTTGCGCTGCCGATCGCGGTCCGCAGGATCTGGCCGCTGCCGGCGCTCGCCGCGGTCGCCGTCATGTCGGTGATCGCGTACTTCGTGGACGCATTGCGCGATCCGCTGCTCGCCGCCGCCTATGTGCTGTACGTCGTCGCGCTGACCCGCTCGTCGAGCCGCCCGCTGTCCAGCCGGCGCTTGATCGGTCTGGCCGGCGGAGTGGGTTTCGTCGTGCTCGTCCTCGCCGTGGTGGCCGGCGCGCCGGCCGGTCAGTCCCGCGCGGCGCTCGTGCTCACCGGGATCGCCGCCTTGTACGGCGCCTGGATCCTGGGGCAGGTCGTCCGCGACCGGCGGGCTGCCGCGGCCCGCGCGGCGCAGGTGCTGGCCGAGCAGGCGGTCGCCGCGGAGCGGCTGCGGATCGCCCGTGAGCTGCACGACATCGTTGCCCACAGCATGGGATTGATCGCGGTCAAGGCCGGTGTCGCGAACCATGTCCTGCAGGTCCGTCCCGAAGAGGTGTCCGACGCGTTGTCGGTGATCGAGTCCACGAGCCGCGACGCTCTGGTCGAGCTCCGGCACATGCTCGGCCTGCTGCGGGCGCCCGGCGAACCAGCGGACCTCGCACCGCCGGCGGGTCTCGCCGCGCTGCCGGAGCTGGTCGCGCGGGTCGAGTCGACCGGTGTGGAGGTAGAGCTGAAGGTCGACGTACCCGAGCCGCTCCCGGACGCCGTCGCGCTCACCGTCCACCGGATCGTCCAGGAGTGCCTGACGAACGTCACGAAGCACGCCGACGCGCGCCGCTGCAGCATCACGATCACCGGCAGCCCCAACGCCGTACAGCTCGAGGTGACCGACGACGGCGTCGGTGGGGCAGTGGTGGAAGGACACGGTCTGATCGGGATCCGCGAACGGACCGGCGTGTACGGCGGTTCCTACCGGGCCGGGCCGCGCACCACCGGCGGGTTCGAGGTCGTCGTCCGGCTGCCGCATGAGTGAGATCCGGGTGCTGGTCGCGGACGACCAGGCGCTGCTGCGCGGCAGCTTCCGGGTGCTGATCGACACCACACCCGGCCTGACGACGATCGGCGAAGCGGCCGACGGAGCCGAGGCCGTCGAGCTCGCGCGCCGCGAGCGGCCGGACGTCGTCCTGATGGATGTCCGGATGCCGAAGCTGGACGGGATCCAGGCGACCCGGCAGATCTGTTCTGCACCGGAGACGGCCGGGACCAAGGTGCTGATCCTGACGATGTTCGACCTGGACGACGCCGTGTACGCCGGACTGCGGGCCGGGGCGAGCGGCTTCCTGCTGAAGGACGTCCCGCCCGTGGAGTTGCTGCAGGCAATCACTGTCGTCGCGGCGGGCGACGGGCTGCTGGCGCCGTCGATCACGCGACGGCTGATCGCGGAGTTCGCCCGGCTGGCCGAGCCCGGGCAGGCGCCGCTGACCGGCCTCGACGGCGTGACCGATCGCGAGCGCGAGGTGCTGTCGCTGATCGCCCGCGGGCTGTCGAACGACGAGATCTGCGACCACCTCCACGTCGGCCGCGGCACCGTGAAGACCCACATCGGGCACCTGCTCGCCAAACTCCACGCCCGCGACCGGGCCCAGCTGGTGATCGCCGCGTACGAGTCCGGGCTCGTGCGGCCTAGAGGTGCGGGAGGATCGCGCTGAGCGCGATCAGCAGGCAGATGCCGCCGTTGAGGTACGGATGGCTGACCAGGATCGCGACGAACTCGCGGATCGTTGCCGTCGGCCAATAGTAGGCCGCCGTCGGGGAGCCGATCACCTGGCCGTTCAGCTTCGCCCTGCGGGCGGTCAGCGCGGCGCGGAACGCGTGGAAGTTGTTCGTGACGATCAAGCAGCGGTACTGCGGTCGTAGCCCGGCCATCAGGTCACGGCTGAACGTCAGGTTCTCCCAGGTGGTCGTCGACTTGTCCTCGCGCAGGATCTGCTCGTCCGGGACGCCGCGCTCGATCAGGTACGCCGCCATCGCGTGCGACTCGGGCAGGTCCTCGTTCGGCCCCTGGCCGCCGGACGTGACGAGCAGCGGCGAACGGCCCCTGCGGACGGCGCGCTCGTACACCTGCTTCGCCCGGTCGAGGCGGCTGGCCAGCAACGGCGGCACCCGGGACCCGATCAGGCCCGAGCCGAGCACGACGACGAAGTCGACCTTCCGGGACGAGCGGATCCGGCTGTAGACGAACGCGTACACCAGGAAGCACAGGAACAGGAACGAGATGTAGGTCAGCACGCCGAGCAGCACCGACCGTACGGCGGCCAGCGGCTCCCAGCCGATCTTCTCCACCAGCACGCTGAACACCACGAAACCGATGATCCCGAGCCCGACGAGCAGCGACAGCAGGTTGGACAGCCGGCGGCGCTCCCGGCGCAGCATCGTGACGCCGTTGATCACCAGGAACACGGCGAGCACCGCGATCGACAGCGGGATCGCGGCCAGCACCGCGACCGCCAGCCAGCGCCCGGCGGTCTCGTTCACGCTCTCGACCGCGAAGATCAGCCCGAGGCCGGCGAACATCAGCGCGAGAACCAGGAAGATCCCGTTCTTGAACAGACGCCGGTCGCGCAGGAAGCTGACGCCGAAGACGAGGAACCAGAAGGCGGCGATCCCGAAGCAGATGACCATCGGGCGTCATCAAAGCACGCTCCGTCGCCGAGCTGGGGGAGGCAGGGCGGGGCGCCGCCGGGACAGCTCGCGCGGTCGTTCGCGGTGTGGACGGACCGAGGCGCGGCGGAAGCTGGTGTGCGAGGCTCGGGCGGACGGGTCGGGTGGTCGAGAGAGGCGGTCGGACGTGAGCCAGGTGACGAACTGGGCAGGCAACGTCAGCTTTGCGAGTGAGCTGCAGCGGCCTCGGACCGTCGAGGAGCTGCAGGAGCTGGTCGCGGCGGCCGAGAAGGTCCGGGTGCTCGGCACCGGGCACTCGTTCAACCGGATCGCCGACAGCACCGGTGTGCTGGTCAGCGTGCAGGACCTGCCGCAGGTCGTCGAGGTCGGCGAGCGTGGCGCGACGGTCTCGGCCGGCCTCCGGTACGGCGAGATCACGGCCGCGCTGCAGGCGCAGGGGCTCGCGCTGCACAACCTCGGGTCGCTGCCGCACATCTCGGTCGCGGGTGCGTGCTCGACCGGTACGCACGGCTCCGGCGACACCAACGGCCCGCTCGCGGACGCGGTCAGCGCGATCACGTTCGTCGACGCGCGCGGCGAACTCGTGACGCTGACCCGCGACGACCCGGACTTCGCCGGTTCGGTCGTCTCGCTCGGCGCGCTCGGGGTGACTGTGAGCCTGACCCTCGACGTGCAACCGTCGTACGAGATCAGCCAGGTGGTGTACGACGGGCTGCCGGTGGAGCGGCTCGGATCGGACCTGGACGCGGTGATGGGCAGCGCGTACAGCGTGAGCGCGTTCACCGACTGGGTGGACCCGGACGTCATGGTCTGGCGCAAGCGCCGCGAACTGACCGCGCCGGAGGCGCAGTGGCTGGGCGCCACGCTCGCCGACGGGCCGCGGCACCCGATCAAGGTGATGCCGGCCGACTACGCGACCCAGCAGGGCGGCGTACCGGGCCCGTGGAACGAGCGGCTGCCGCACTTCCGGCTCGAGTTCACGCCGAGCAACGGCGACGAGCTCCAGTCGGAGTACTTCGTCCCGCGCGCACGGGCCGCCGAGGCGTTCGACGTACTGCGGGCCCTGGGCAACCGGTTCGCGCCGGTGATCCAGGTGTCGGAGGTCCGCACGATCGCCGCCGACGACCTATGGCTGAGCCCGAGCCAGGGCCGCGACACCGTCGCCCTGCACTTCACCTGGATCCAGGACGAGACCGCCGTACGCCCGGTGGTCGCGGAGCTGGAGGAACGGCTCGCGCCGCTGGACGCCCGCCCGCACTGGGGCAAGGTCTTCGCCGCCGACGCCGCCACCCTCGCCGAGCGCTACCCCCGCGTCCCGGACTTCATCGCCCTGGCAGGCAAGTACGACCCAGCCGGCAAGTTCCGCAACCCCTACCTCGACACGTTCCTGCCCGGCTAAAGCTGGGTGAGGTCCTCGAGGGTGCCGGTGATGGTCCACAGCAGGTTGCGGAGGACGCGGCGGTCCTCGGGCGTGAGCTGGGCGAGGGCGCGGCGGCCGGCGCGGTCGTAGATCTCCTGGACCGTGTGGGCGAGCTCGACGCCGTGCTCGGTCAGCTCGATGCCGACCTGTCGCGCGTCGGTCGTGCTCTTCACCCGCCGTACGAGCCCGGCGGCCTCCATCCGCTGCGTGGTCTTGGTGGCCGTCGGCACCTCGACGTCGAGCACCTTCGCGAGCCGCGCCACCGGCAGCGACCCGTGGTGCAGCAGCTTGGCGAGCACGAGCTCCTGACCCGTGTGCAGCACGGTCCCGGCCAGCTCGTCGGCCACCGCCTTCCGCGCCGCCCGGTCCGCGAACCGCAACGCGACCAGCACGTCCGCCTCGTCGGCCGGCGCCTCCGGCGACCATCCGCCGTCGGTGGCGGTCACGTGTGACTCCGCGGGAGGAACGGGTTGCGGGAGTTGAAGTCGCCGATGTAGTCGGTCGGGATCGCCGGCTCGCCGCGGCTGAGCTGGCTGGCGGAGCGGGGGAGCTCGTCGCGGACCTTCTGGTGGTGGGCCTGCGACTCCTGCGGGCTGGTCCGACCGACGATCTTGCCCGACTCCACGAGCGGCTTCAGCAGCTCGCGGTCGTCGCCGTCGTCGGTCGGCTGCTCACCGACGCCGATCAGCTCGACCTCCGCGACACCGGCGGCCGAACGCCGCCGCAGGGCCCACTTCCGGCCGCCGATCGAGATCTTGTCCGGGCTCTTCTTCGCCACCGGCACCAGGTCACCGCTCGCGTCCTCGCGCGCGACCAGCTTGTACACGAACCCGCAGGTCGGGTAGCCGGAGCCGGTGACCAGCGACGTACCCACGCCGTACCCGTCGACCGGCGCCGGCGCGAGCGCGGCGATCTGGTACTCGTCCAGGTCGCTGGTCACGATGATCCGGGTCTTCGTCGCGCCCAGGGAGTCCAGCTGCTCACGGACCTGACCGGCCAGCGACGGCAGGTCGCCCGAGTCGAGCCGGACCGCGCCCAGCTCGGGACCGGTCAGCTCGATCGCGGTACGCACCGCCGCGGCGACGTCGAACGTGTCGACGAGCAGCGTCGTCCCCTTGCCGAGCGCGTTCACCTGCGACCGGAACGCGTCCTCCTCGCGGTCGTGCAGCAGCGTGAACGCATGCGCCGCGGTCCCGGTGCTCGGGATGCCGTACCGGCGGGCCGCCTCCAGGTTCGAGGTCGCGCCGAACCCCGCGATGTACGCCGCCAGCGCCGCACCGACCGCGGCGCCTTCGTGGGTACGCCGCGAGCCCATCTCGATACAGGGCCGCCCACCGGCCCACCAGGTCATCCGGGATGCCGCCGAGGCGACCGCGGAGTCGTGGTTCAGGATCGACAAGAAAACGGTTTCCAGCAGCACCGCCTCGGCGAACGACGACTCCACCACCAGCACCGGCGACCCCGGGAAGAAGATCTCCCCGTCGGCGTAGCCGGAGATGTCGCCGGTGAACCGGTACTCCGCCAGCCAGTCCCGGGTAGCCTGGTCGACGACGCCGCGATCGGCCAGGAAGGCGATCGTCTGCTCGTCGAACCGGAACCGCTCGAGCGCGTCCAGCAGGCGGTTGACGCCCGCGACCACGCCGTACCGGCGGCCGTCCGGCAGCCGGCGCGCGAACAGCTCGAACACCGAGCGGCGCTGTGCCGTACCGTCGGCCAGCGCGGCCTGCAGCATGGTCAGCTCGTAGTGGTCGGTCAGGAGTGCTGTTGAATGGTCGGCTGCGTGGGTCACAGGTGCAGCCTATTGCGAGAGCGGAACCGATGATGGAGAGAATGGACAGGTGACCACCGCACCGAGCGAACTCGAGAGCCCCGAGGTCGATGAGGCGATCGAGCTGAGCCCACCTTGGGTGACCGTCGTCTGGAACGACCCGGTCAACCTGATGGACTACGTCACGTTCGTCTTCCAGAGCTATTTCGGCTACTCCAAGTCCAAGGCGGAGAAGCTGATGCTGCAGGTGCATCAGGAAGGCAAGTCGGCGGTCTCGAACGGTAACCGGGAAGCGATGGAACGCGACGTGGAAGCGATGCACACCTACGGCCTGTGGGCCACTTGCGAGAAGTCGTGACACGGTTCCGCAAGCGCCGCAAGACCGTCGTCGTCAGTTTCGCCGAGCACGAGGCGGACATCCTGGCGAACCTGCTCCGCAACCTGGTCGAGCTGCTGTACGACGGGCTGCCGCCGCGCGCCACCGAGTCCAGCGACCCGCTGGCGGCGCTGCTGGACTCCGACGGCCCGACGTCGCCGCCCGAGGACGTCGTCCTGCAGCGGCTGCTCCCGGACGCGTACAAGCAGGACGACATGGCGGCCGCCGAGTTCCGGCGGTTCACCGAGCGCGGGTTGCGCGAGGGCAAGGTCACCGACGCCAAGCGGGTGCTGTCCGCCCTCGAGCAGTCCGGCGCCGACGAGATCGCGCTCGAGCCGGACGAACAGCTCTCCTGGCTGCGGGCGCTGAACGATCTCCGCCTCGCGATCGGCACCCGCCTCGACATCAAGGACGAGGACGACTACTCCACCTGGGAGAAGCTCGCCGACGACGACCCGCGCCGCCTCACCTACGACCTCTACGACTGGCTCGGCTACCTCCAGTCCGCCCTCCTCCACAACATGCGCCCGTAGGGTTGACGTCATGGAGACGCGGCGGCTCGGGCGGACCGGGCGGGATGTTGGCGTGGTCGGGCTCGGGGCTTGGCAGCTCGGGGCGGACTGGGGCGCGGTGGACGAGGGCGACGCGCTCGCGGTGCTGCAGGCCGCGGTCGACGGTGGCGTGACGTTCATCGACACCGCGGACGTGTACGGCGACGGGCGTAGCGAGCGGCTTGTCGGCCAGGTGCTGACGTCGCGCGACGGGCTGACGGTGGCGACCAAGATGGGCCGGCGCGTCGAGCAGGTGCCGGAGCACTACACGCTGGAGAACTTCCGCGCCTGGAACGACCGCTCCCGGCAGAACCTCGGCGTCGACACCATCGACCTGGTCCAGCTGCACTGCCCGCCGACGCCGGTGTACTCCGACGACGCGGTCTTCGACGCGCTCGACACGCTCGTCGACGAGGGCCGCATCGCGGCGTACGGCGTCAGCGTCGAGACCTGCGCGGAGGCGCTGACCGCGATCGCGCGGCCGAACGTGGCGTCGGTGCAGATCATCCTGAACGCGTTCCGCCTCAAGCCGCTCGACGAGGTGCTGCCCGCGGCGCGGGAGGCGGGTGTCGGCATCATCGCCCGCGTCCCGCTCGCCAGCGGCCTGCTCTCGGGCAAGTACGACGAGAGCACGGTCTTCGGAGCCGACGACCACCGCACCTACAACCGCTACGGCGAGGCGTTCGACGTCGGCGAGACGTTCTCCGGCGTCGACTTCGGCACCGGCCTGGAAGCCGTCCGCCGCCTGATGCCCTGGCTGCCCGCCGGCGCCACCATGGCCCAGTTCGCCCTCCGCTGGATCCTCGACCAGCCCGGCGTCTCGGTCGTCATCCCCGGCGCCCGCAACCCCGCCCAGGTCGCCGGCAACATCTCCGCCGCCACCCTCCCGCCACTCACCGAGGACCAGCTCACCGCAGTCCAGGAGACCTACGACACCCTCATCCGCCCCCAGATCCACGACCGCTGGTAGGTCAGGCGTTCACGATCGCCAGAGTCGTGCTCACGATCCCCGAGACGATGGCAACTAGCGCTCCGAGAGTCGCCAGGATCTTGCTGCCGCTGACCCACAACCCCTTGTTCAACTCCCGCCACCGCCGCGGAACGAACGCCAGCTTCAGCTTCTGCCACTTGTGCTGGCGGTAGCTGCACCCCATCAGAATTCCGCCGGCGTTGTTCCGGCACAGCTGGCCGGTCCGGGTATCGGCGCCGCAGAACACCGGCGCCTGGAACAAGAAGTACGCCGTGACCAGCGTCCAGCCGACGACCAGCACGGCCGGACCGAGCTTCCAGGTCCAGGCTGTGGTGATCAGCGCGAAGAACAGCAGATATCCCCAGTACCTCCGCAATCCCCTCATGCCTACCTAGTATCACCAGCTGACTACTCTCCGAAACCATCCAGTATCTGGACACAGAACGCGGTCGGGCGGGTGCGGCGATTCGGCCAACTACCGTGGAGGCGTGCTGGTCATCGAGAAGGCGACGTACGACGCGATCGTGGCGCACGCGCGGCGGGATCATCCTGACGAGGCGTGCGGTGTGGTCGCGGGCGCGGAGGGCAGTGACCGGGCCACCCGGTTCATCCCGATGCTGAACGCCGCGATGTCGCCGACGTTCTACGAGTTCGACTCCGGCGACCTGCTCCGGCTCTACAAGGAGTTCGACGAGCGGGACGAGGAGCCGGTGGTGATCTACCACTCGCACACCGCGACCGAGGCGTACCCGTCGCGGACCGACATCAACCTGGCCCAGGAGCCGGGCGCCCACTACGTGCTGGTCTCGACGCGGGACGGCGCCGACTCCGCGGCCTACGACGGGCCGGTCGAGTTCCGGTCGTACCGGATCGTCGACGGCGAGGTCACGGAAGAAGAAGTACGCGTGGTTGGTTCCTATGGAGAAAGCCCTGAAGGAGAAGACTGATATGGCGATCGAGCTGCGCGTGCCGACGATCCTGCGCACCTACACGGGTGGGGCGAAGGCGGTCACCGGCGACGGCGCGACCCTGGCCGAGTTCATCGACAACGTGAACGGGACCCACGCGGGTCTCAAGGAGCGCATCGTGGAGGGCGAGCCGGAGGAACTGCGCCGGTTCGTGAACGTGTACGTGAACGACGAGGACGTCCGGTTCACCGGCGGCCTGAAGACCGAGGTCAAGGACGGCGACGTCGTCGTCGTGCTGCCGGCCGTCGCCGGCGGCTGAGCCTGATGCGTTTCGACAGCCTGCTCGACTCGGTCGGCGGCACCCCGCTGGTCGGGCTGCCGCGGTTGTCGCCGTCGGCCGATGTGCGGCTCTGGGCGAAGCTCGAGGACCGCAACCCGACCGGGTCGATCAAGGACCGGGCCGCGTTGCGGATGCTGCTGGACGCCGAGAAGGACGGCCGGCTGCGCCCGGGCACCACGATCCTCGAGCCGACGTCCGGCAACACCGGCATCTCGCTGGCGATGGCGGCCAAGCTGCGCGGCTACCGGATGGTCTGCGTGCTGCCGGAGAACACCTCCGAGGAGCGCCGCCAGATCCTGCGGATGTGGGGTGTCGAGATCATCTCCTCCCCGGCCGCGGGCGGCTCCAACGAGGCGGTCCGGGTCGCGAAGCAGGTCGCGGAGGAGCACCCCGACTGGGTGATGCTGTACCAGTACGGCAACCCGTCGAACGCGCTCGCGCACTACGACGGCACCGCGCGGGAGATCCTCGACGACCTCCCCTCGGTCACGCACTTCGTGGCCGGCCTCGGCACGACCGGGACGCTGATGGGCGCCGGCCGGTTCTTCCGCGAGCACAAGCCCGCGGTGAAGATCGTCGCCGCCGAGCCGCGGTACGGCGAGCTGGTCTACGGCCTGCGCAACCTCGACGAGGGTTTCGTCCCCGAGCTGTACGACGAGACGCTGATCGACGCCCGCTTCTCGGTCGGTCCGCGCGACGCCGTCCGCCGGGTGCGGGAGCTGCTCGACAACGAGGGCATCTTCGCCGGCGTGTCGACCGGCGCGATCCTGCACGCGGCGCTCGGCCAGGCGGCCAAGTGCGTGCGTGCGGGGGAGACCGCGGACATCGCGTTCGTGGTGCCCGACGGCGGCTGGAAGTACCTGTCGACCGGTGCCTACGAGGGCACGATCGACGAGGCGGAGGACCGGCTCGAGGGCCAGCTCTGGGCCTAGGCCTTGTCGTGTTGCCGGTTCGGCAACCTTTCGTGCTGTTTCGGCGAACCGATGGCAGGGTCGGCCCATGACCAGACGCAGACCTGATGCCGGCCCGCCGGCGACCGGGCCGGGTGAGCGCGAGGTGCTGGTGGGCTTCCTCGACTATCTCCGGACGTCGATCGCGACCAAGGCGGAAGGCCTGCCGGAAGAGCTTGTGCGGCAGCCGGGTGTTCCGTCGGGCACCAACGTGCTCGGGCTGATCAAGCACCTGACCGCGGTCGAGCGGCACTGGTTGCTCGGACAGCCGGTGCGGAGCTGGCCGGCGACGTTCCGCGCGCGTGCGGACGAGACGGCGGTGGAGGTGCTCGCGGCGTACTGCGGGACAAGCGCCGAGGCGAACACGGCCGTCGCGACGTGGGACGACCTCGAGGCGCCGGGCCCCAGGCCGGGAAGGTCGAGCGTGCCGTCGCGGCGGTGGACGCTCGTGCACCTGATCGAGGAGACCGCCCGGCACGCGGGGCATGCCGACATCCTGCGGGAACAGCTGGACGGCCGGACCGGGCGCTGAAACCACCGGGTCCGGGGGTGCAGGGGTTCGTGCAGGAATCAGGGGAGTGGCCGGGCCGGCGGGCGGAGGGCCGGTCCGTGCCGTCGGGTGCCTGTTGTTGCCTTAGGCACCTTCTGCAGGGGTTCTACGTCATGTTCGCCTACGGTTGCTTGAAGAGGACCTTGCGGCCCAGTCGGGGGTGGACGCCGCGGCCCTTGCAGCTGTTGCACGGGCGCTGGGCGTAACTGAAGATGCTGCCGCGGTGCCGGCCGGCACCCTTGCACCGGTTGCACTTGGCATTCGGGTGCAGCGACAGCGAGACGACGTACGCAGCGAACGCCGCCATGAGGACGAGCACCATCAATCCCGTCGGCCCGAGGGCCGTCGCGATATCGGCTGCTGTGCCCGGGGTCGACTCCGTGGCCTGACTCGCGGCCTGCCCTGCGGCCTGCACGTGGTCGGGCTGTGGAGTTGGTGCTGCGGTGGTTCCCAACACCACCGCGAGGTGATGCGTCAGGTTCATGGCATCACGAAGGGCGGTCGAACAAACATCGGTCCAGAGTGGCGTGCATCACGCGAAAAGGCAATTCCATAACGTAAAGATGTGGATAACCTCGGCGTGTCGTTCAGGACCGTTAGGTAAGGCTGCACTTCGCGTCTGCCCGTACTCGGACCCGTATAGGCTTTTCCCGTGGCTGACGCACCGGTGGGGATCTTCGATTCAGGCTTCGGGGGACTCACCGTCGCCCGCGCGGTTCTCGACCAGTTGCCGCACGAGCCGATCCTGTATCTGGGCGACACCGCCCGCCAGCCGTACGGTCCGAAGCCGATCGCCGAAGTGCGTGAGTACGCGCTGGAGTGTCTCGATCATCTCGTCGAGGCCGGCGTGAAGATGCTGGTGATCGCGTGCAATTCCGCGAGTGCGGCGATGCTGCGCGACGCCCGCGAGCGGTACGACGTACCGGTCGTCGAGGTGATCCTGCCGGCCGCGCGCCGGGCCGTCGCCGCGACGCGGAACCAGCGCGTCGGCGTGATCTGCACGAAGGCGACCGCGCAGTCGCTCGCCTACGAGGACGGGTTCGCGGCCGCGCCGCAGGTGGAGCTGTTCACTCATGCGTGCCCCAAGTTCGTGGACTTCGTCGAGTCCGGTGTGACGTCCGGGCCGGAGTTGCTCGAGGCGGCCCATGAGTATCTGGACCCGCTGGTCGAGGCCGGCGTCGACACGTTGATCCTCGGCTGCACGCACTACCCGTTGCTCACCGGCGTCATCTCGTACGTGATGGGCGACAACGTCACGCTGGTCAGCAGCGCGGAGGAATGCGCCAAGGACGTCTACGGCGTGCTGACGAAGACCGGCCTGCTCCGCCCCGACCACCTGCCTGCTCCCGAGCACCGGTTCGTCACGACCGGCAATCCCGCGGAGTTCGCGGCGATCGGCTCGCGCTTCCTCGGCCCCGCGCTGGCGAACGTGGACCAGTTCGCCTGGGTCCGCTGACCTGTGACCTGGGTCGCACCCGGCTGTTGTCCAAGGCACCGGACGCGGCCGGGATGCCTGTGCAGTAGCCGAATCGACGCCTCCGGTCGTCCTGCGAAGGCCGAGACTCGCCGGTAGGGTTCCAGGTATGAAGCTCACCGTGATCGGTTGCTCCGGGTCTGTGCCCGGGCCGGACTCGGCCGCCTCGAGCTATCTGGTCACCGCCGACGGGTTCAACCTGATCCTCGACCTCGGCAGTGGCGCGCTCGGTTCGCTCCAGCGGCACATCGCCGTCCCGGAGATCGGGGCGATCGGCCTGTCCCACCTGCATCCTGACCACTGCATGGATCTGTGCGGGCTGTACGTCGCGGCGCGCTACGCGCCCGGGGCGCCGATCCCGCGGATACCCGTGTTCGGGCCGCCCGGTACGTCGGAACGCATGGCGCTGGCGTACGACCTGCCGCTCGAGCCCGGGATGGAGGAGGAGCTGGAATTCCATCCCTGGCAGGACGTCCAGCAGGTCGGGCCGTTCACGATCCGCACCGCGCGGATGGTGCACCCGGTGCCGGCGTACGCGATTCGGGTCGAGCACGGGACCAAGTCGCTGGTCTACACCGGCGACACCGGGCCGAACGACGCGCTGATCGAGCTCGCCCGCGGCGCCGACGTGCTGCTGTCCGAGGCCGCGCTGCCGGACAACGAGCCGAACAACCCGGTCGACCTGCACCTGACGCCGTCCGACGCCGGTGAGCACGCGAAGAAGGCCGGCGTGAAGAAGCTCGTCATCACCCACGTCCCGCCGTGGTACGACCGCGTCACGCAGGCCGAGAACGCCCGCCGTACCTTCCCCGGTCCCGTCGAGCTAGCCACACCACACGCCGTCTTCGACATCTGACACTGGACACCGCGCAATTCTGAGATCTACTCTCAAATTAGAGCTGATCTCAGAAAGGTGGACGGTCATGCCGGATCCGCGGCGGTGGTGGGCCCTCGGGGCGATGTCGGTCAGCCTGATCGTGATCGGGCTGGACCTGACCGTGCTGAACGTCGCGCTGCCGACGCTGGCCACCGATCTCGAGGCGTCGACGAGCCAGCTGCAGTGGTTCGCCAACGCGTACACGCTCGTGCTCGCCTCGCTGCTGCTCCCGGCCGGGCTGCTCGGCGACCGGTTCGGACCGAAGCGGCTGATGCTCGGGGCGCTGGTGGTGTTCGGGCTGGCGTCGGCGGCGTGCGCGTTCGCACAGACACCGGGTCAGCTGATCGCGGGTCGCGCGGCGCTCGGGGTCGGGTCGGCGTTCCTGATCCCGCTGTCGATGTCGTTGCTCAACCTGCTGTTCGCGCCCGAGGAGCGGCAGCGTGCGATGACGATCTGGCTGATGGCGAACTCGCTCGGCATCCCGCTCGGCCCGGTGCTCGGCGGCTGGCTGCTGGACCACTACCGCTGGGGTTCGGTCTTCCTCATCAACCTGCCGCTGGTCGCCGTCGGACTGGTGGCGGTCGCCCTGCTGATCCCGAACACCGCCGGCCACCGGTCTCGGCGGATCGACGTCCCCGGAATCCTGCTGACCGCGGCGGGACTGGTCTGCCTGACGTACGGATTCATCGCCGCGGGCGAGCACGGCTGGGGCTCGGGCTGGGCGCTCGGCGGGATCGCGGCCGGGGTGGTGCTCCTGACCGCGTTCTGGGCCTGGGCCCGGCGTACGGCGGACCCGTTGGTCGACCTGTCCCTGTTCCGGTCGCCCGGCTTCACCTGGGGCACGGTGCTCGCGACGCTGGCGTCGTTCGCCCTCGTGGGCTTGCTGTTCGTGCTGCCGCAGCTGTTCCAGGCGGTGCAGGGCGCGGACGCGTTCCAGGCCGGGCTGCGGTTGCTCCCGATCATCGGCGGGATGCTGATCGGCGCGAAGGCCGCCGAACGGCTGGTCGAGGCGGCCGGCGCGCGGACCTCGGTGGTGATCGGGTTCTCGCTGATGCTGGCCGGCCTGGTGCTCGGGGCCTTCACGGACGTCGGCGACGGCTACGGGTTCACCGCGATCTGGGTCAGCCTGGTCGGCGTCAGCATCGGGTTCACGTTGCCGCCGATGAACGGGCTGGCACTCGCGGCGCTGCCGCTCGACCGGAGCGGCTCCGGATCCGCCCTGATCCAGGCGTCGCGCCAGGTCGGCGGAACACTCGGCGTCGCGATCCTCGGCACGGTGCTGAACGCGGCGTACCGCGACCGGCTCGACGTCACCGGCCTCCCGCCGGCCGCCGCGCAGGGCGCCCGCGACAGCGCGTCGGCCGCGATCGCGATCGGCTCGCCCGAGCTGACCCGCTCGGCGCGCGCGGCGTTCGTCGCCGGGATGGACGTGACGCTGTGGGTGTGCGCGGGTCTCGCGGTGGTGTCCGTCGCGCTCGCGGTCGCCTTCCTGCCCCGGCGTACCCGGGTCCTTGCCACAATCGGTGCATGAGCGGGTTGCGGGAGCGGAAGAAGGCGAAGACCAGGGCGGCGATCCAGGAACACGCGCTGCGGCTGTTCCGGGATCAGGGGTACGCCGAGACCACCGTCCAGGAGATCGCCGCCGCGGCCGAGGTGTCGCCGGCGACGTTCTTCCGGTACTTCGCGACCAAGGAGGACACCGTCGTCCTCGACCGCCTCGACCCGGTCATGATCGACCGGTTCCGCAACCAGCCGCCCGACCTGCCCCCGACCGAGGCCCTGCGCGCGGCGATCCGCGAGGCCTTCGGCGAACTGTCCGAGGACGAGTGGGAACTGGAGTCCGAGCGCCAGCGGCTGGTGATGAACGCCCCCGAACTCCGGGTCCGGATGCTCGACCAGCTGTACGAAGGCGTCGACCTCCTGGCCGGCCTGGCCGCCGAACGCACCGGTCGGCCCACGGACGACTTCGCCGTCAGAGCCTGGGCCGGCGCGGTCGTCGGCGTCGTCATGGCGACCTACGAGGCGGCTCTGGACGCGCCCATGGCGGACTATCTCGCCACGGTCGACCGCGCCTTCGAGTTCCTGGCCGAAGGTCTTCCGCTGACCTAGGCCCTGTCTGGCCCTAGGGTCCGGCCGCGGGTTCGTCGGGCGGCTTGGCGTACGCGGAGACGACACCGGGAAGCGTACGGAGAGCGCGGACCATGATCGTGTCCTCGGCGTCGCCCTCGCCGGCCGTGAACCAGGTGGAGAGCTCCGCATCCTGGACGCCGGGGTGGAGCGGGCGCAGCGCGATACCGAGCGCAGCTGCCGCGGCGACGACCGCGTCGGGGTCGTCGCCGGACAGCCTCGCGACAACGGTCAACCTGACACCACCAGGCCGACCACGGTGCCGTCGTCGTACCAGACCTGGACCGTGCTGCCGCTGCCGAGGAAGGCCCGCTGCACCATGTCGCACTGGATCGCCGTCGGGTTGGTCAAAGCCCGCCAGCCGTTGTCGGCGAACAACCACAGCCGCATCGGGCCGGACGGGATCGGGACGAGCTCCATCCAGTACTGCGTGGCGATCGCGGAGGTGACTGCTGCCACCGCATCGGGCGTCGCGGCCCGCGCCGGCTGTCCGGCAGTCGGAGTGGTGGTGGCTGCACGGCCGCCACCGGCGGCCGGACCGCCGTTGCTCGACTGGATGACTGGATTGGTGGTGGTCATGAGAACTCCTTGAGCAAAGTATGTACCGAATTCAGCAGATCAAGAGCCGGAGACGACCAGGCCGACGACGACGTCGCCCTGGTGCCAGACCTGGACGGCCGAGCCGGAGCCGAGGAACGCCCGCTGAACCATGTCCTGGATGACCACGTTCGGGTCGTCCAGATGCCGCCAGGCCGAGTTGACGAAGAACCACAAGCTGCGTGCGCTACCGGCCGGGTACGGTGTCAGCTCGTCCCAGTACTGGCTGGCGATACCGGTCTCCGTCACCACCGGTACGAGCGCCGCCATTGCCTGGCGCAGATCCGGACGGTTGCCGATCCGCTCAGTGGCCGGTCCGTTGAGCCCGTCCTGCTGCGGCGACCCCGTGGTGCGCAGCAGGTTCTGTGCCTGCGCCGGTGTCAGCTTCGCCCGGCCGGCGGCTGCCTGCATGCCCTGGATCGCGGCCAGTGAGCCGACCACGATCGGCGACGCGGACGACGTACCGCTGAACCGCTTGGTGTACCAGCGGTTCTCGTCCGCCCCGTCCTGCAGGTCGCCGTACCCGGTGGTCACCACTTCGCGGCCCCAGCCCTGGGCGTCCACCCGGGCGCCGTAGTTGGAGAAGTCGAGCCGTGACCGGTCGGGGCCGAAGGTGCCCGAGGGCGGCGCGCCGGCTCCGACGATCACCGCGCCGGAGGACGGGTTGGCGGGGTTGAACGGGTTCTGCCAGGTCGCCGGGAATCCGGCCGCCGGGATGTCGTACAGGGGGTCGTCGAGGTTCTCCGCGCCGTTCCCGGCGGCGCCGACGACGATGACGCCCTTGCCGACCGCATAGCGTACGGCGGCGAGGTCGTCGGGCCACCACTCGATCGCGATGTACCCGCGCTGGTCCCCGCGCGGTGCGAAGTTGAACCGCGGGCCTGGCCGGTGCAGCTCGAGCAGGATGATGTCGCCGGGGCCGAGCGCGTCGGCCGCCTGCTGGATGCAGGTAGCCGATCCGGTGTTGCCGAAGATCGACGCGCCGCGGACGACGGCGTCGGGGGCGATCCCGAGCACGCCGATACCGTTGTCATCGGCACCTATCTCGCCGATCACCGCGGTGCCGTGGTTACGCCAGTCGGGGTCCCCGGGCGGGTTCCCGGTCAGCACGCCGCCGGCATTGAGGAGGAGATCCTCGTGGGTGAACAGCCACTCGCCCTCGACGTCGATGATCCGGATGGTGGCGCCGCGGCCGCCGGCCTGAGTGGCCGCCCACTGCGCGTCGACACCGCCCGGCGCCGGGCCGAGGTACCCCTGCAGCGGGGTGAAGTCCGGCGTCGCCGCGGGTGGTTGCAGTACCTCGGGACGGGGCGGGGCCTCGACAGAGGCCGGTTCCGCCGCCGGCTTCACATACGCGGCGGACACGTGGTCCGCGGCCGCGAGCCGCTCGGCCAGCGCGTCGAGCCGGTCGTCGCCGGCGCGTACCCGGTAGAACTCCGCGAGCCCCGCCGTACCTGCCGCGGGTGCGGCGGCGCCGCGCGCCCGG
Source organism: Kribbella sp. NPDC004138 (assembly GCF_053603655.1). Classification (NCBI taxonomy): domain Bacteria; kingdom Bacillati; phylum Actinomycetota; class Actinomycetes; order Propionibacteriales; family Kribbellaceae; genus Kribbella; species Kribbella sp. NPDC004138. The sequence goes on along the minus strand of NZ_JBSGFZ010000002.1, from coordinate 349,625 downwards.
ATCGTCTCCTCGTCGGGCCCGAACACCGGCTCGAGGGTGATCTCCTCGGCGGTCAGGACCGCCGACAGCTGTGAGGTGTCCGCACCGGCCAGTGACGCGACGGCGTACGGCGCGGCCCGTAACCTGGCAGACGGCTCCGCCACCACGATGAGTTCCCGCTCCGGCCGCAGGGACGCAGACGGAGTGCCAGACCCGTTGCTGCCGCTGTTGCCGCCGCTGTTGCCGCCGGTACGACTTCCGCGGTTGCCCCCGCCGCCTGCTTTCTCCTTCGTCGTCCGAGTCCTTCGTTCGGCCATGACGCCCTCCCTTGCGTGAGCCGGCGCTGCGGACGCTGCCAGCGCAGCGTCACCACGGCGTCACTCGCACAAGGTCCAACGCTTGTTCATTTCCGGAGCACCCGGCAGGGGCGATGACGCGGTGTGCGGACCGTGCTATCAAAGGAATCAGGGGCTTCGGGGGGAGCCGATGGCCGGGGAGGGCGATCATGTCGCCGGATTTCGTGAGTTGGCTCGTGAGCCGTGTGGTGCGCGGAAGCCCGCCGGTTCTGCGTCTCTTCAGCGGCCCGGAGACCTCGCTCGGAGCTCGCCCGCTCCGCATCCCGGACACGAGCAAGCGGCTGTGCGCGTTCGTCGCGGTCCATCAGGGCGCCGTCAGCCGGAGGCACGCGGCCGGGGCGTTGTGGCCGGACTGCGACGACGACCGTGCCGCGGCGAACCTGCGGTCGGCGTTGTGGCGGCTCAACGGCTACGGCGTGCGGTTCGTCGAGACCCGGCGGCACGCCCTCGCCGTCGCGCAGAACGTCGTCGTCGACCTCGACGTCGTGGACGACTGGGCAACCCGCCTGATCGGCCACCGCGAAGTCCCCGAGGACCTGGCTGCGGCGCCGCGGGACGTGAACGCGCTCGAGTTGCTGCCGGGGCTGTCCGACGACTGGGTCCTGTTCGAGCGCGAGCGGATCCGGCAGCGGCTGCTGCACGCGTTCGAGGCGCAGAGCCGCCGGCTGCTCGCCCGGGACCGGTACGCCGAGGCCCTCGACGTCGCCCTGCTCATCGTCTGCGCCGACCCGCTCCGCGAGACTGCGCAGCGCGCCCTGATCGAGTGCCACCTGGCCGAGCACAACCTCGCCGAAGCGGCTCGCGCCTACATGAGGTACCGCAGTCTGCTGCAGCGTGAGCTGGGTGCCGAACCGGACGCATCGCTGACCGAGCTGGTCGTCCACCCGGCTCAGCACCCGTCGCAGCGCCGCGAGTTGGTCCGGCTCCGGATCTCCTGATGCTCACGCCACCTGCGCACGGACTGTTTCCAGCAAGGCGTCGCCCGGTCGCAGGCCGAAGTGCTCGGCTGCCGATCCGCCGCGGATGACGAGTTCGGTGAATCCGGTGCCGGAGCTGCCGGGGACGATGCCCGGGGTGTTGCGGGGTACGGCGGTGAGGTGCGGGTAGCAGGTCACGTCGACGTACGCGGTGCTGCCGTCGTCGTTGCGTCGGGCAACGGAAAGGGTGTCGCCGGGGACCAGGTCGAGCCGGCGGTCCAGCTTGCAGTTGCCGAAGTTGTCGACCACGGTCACGGTCGGCTCGTCGTCGGCGAGTTCGGGTACGGCGGTCTCGGTCGCCGGGACCGGGCGGCCGTCGGCGACCCATTTCGCCAGCAGCGGCAGGTACCACAGGCTGCGGAACTGCGTGCCGGCGATCTTGTCGACGTCGTCCGCGCCGAAGCCGGCTGCCGTGACGGCCTCACGGATGTCGGTGACGTGGACGTGGTCGATGCCGAGCTCACGGCGTACCAGCGAGAGGACGCGAGGGTTGAAGGTGCTCGCGACCAGGTGCTTGCCGACGTGGAAGAAGCAGAACGGTACGCCGTTCGGCCAGACGCCGTCGCGGGGCGCAATGTTCAGCAGCGTGATGGTCGGATGCCCGTCCTCGCCCAGTGCCGTCGTGGCGATCAGGCAGTCGAGCAGGGTGAGCGCGGCGAACGACTCCGGATCGGGTCCGTCGGCGGCGACGATCGTCGGCGACTGGCCGAACAGGGCGCCGATCCGGGTGCTGAGTCTGGCGCGGGCGTTGCCGTCGAAACAGTCGGTGATGTAGGTGATCGGGGACATGACGAAAGGCTCCTGTGGTGTGCAGCGGGTCGTGGAAACGAAAGAGGCCCCCGACATCGGGGGCCTCTCGCTGCAAGCACACGTGCCTACGCCGCTGAAGTCCTCCCGCATCGAGGGCTCAGCATTCGCATCGCGGCGTACCTGGTCACGTCCACGAGCGTAGCACCCTCACCTGGCCTGCCCGTTGTCGAAATACGCGACCAGGGCCGGGTCGAGCGTGGGGATGTCCTGCGGTACGCCGTTCGCGCGCAGCGACTCGGTGGCGGCGTAGCCGGCCGCGACCGCGGCGCGGGCGGCGATCGGGGACGTGAGGGTGGCGCCGCCGTTGCGGACGAAGTTCACGAACTCCGCGACCAGGTGCGGGTCGGCGCCGCCGTGGTTCTCGTTGTCGCCGCCGATCTCGACGACCTGGTCGGCGTCCTCGCGGTACCCGGAGCGGCGGCTGTTCCACACCTTCACCACGCCGCCCGGCCCGTCGCCGAAGTTCTCCAGCCGGCCGTGGGTGCCGATCACGGTGTAGTTGCGCCAGTAGTCCGGCGTGTAGTGGCACTGCTCGTAGGTGAGGAAGACCCCGTTGTCGAGCTGGAGGTTCGCCATCGAGATGTCCTCGACGTCCATCACCGGCGCCAGGCCCTTCTGCTCCAGCGGCGGCCAGTTGTCGCTGGACACGAAGTCCTTGAACCGCTGGCCGGTCCGGTCCTGCCGGTCGGTGATCCCGCCGTACAGCGTGAGCGCGCCCATCGCGTTCACCCGGGTCGTGTAGCCGCCGGCCAGCCAGTGCATCACGTCGATGTCGTGGGCGCCCTTCTGCAGCAGCAGTCCGGTCGTCCGGCGGCGGTCCGCGTGCCAGTCCTTGAAGTAGAAGTCGCCGCCGTGGCCGACGAAGTGCCGGCACCAGATCGCCTTCACGTCGCCGATCGCGCCGTCCTGGATCAGCTGGCGCATCGTCAGGACGACGGGCATGTGACGCATGTTGTGGCCGACGTACAGCCGGGCGCCGGACTCGTACGCCGCGCGCAGGACCCGGTCGCACCCCTCGGTGGTGATCGCCAGCGGCTTCTCGACGAACACCGAGACGCCCGCCTCGAGGAAGTCGATCGCCGGACCCTCGTGCAGGTCGTCGGGCGTGGTCAGGAAGACGCCGTCGAGCTTGGCGTCGAGCAGTTCGGTGTGGTCGGCGTGCCCGCTCGCCTCCGGGTACAGCTCGAGCGCCGCGTCCCGCTGCGGTGCGGACGGGTCGGCCACGGCCACGACCTCGGACCCCTCGCCGGGACGGTGCGCGTACTGCGCGATGCGGCTGCGGGCGCCGAGACCCACGACGCCAAACCGAAGATCAGTCATACCAGGCAACTCCTGCACATAGTTGTTTGCAACAGCCTAACTCCGAGCAATTCTGGCTAGCAATCACCGATCCTCCAGCTGGAATTGGGCTGCCCGTCATCCACCGCACATCGAGGTCTCGCTCCGTGCCGTCACCATGGCGGAATGTGAGCCTCCACTACGTGGCACTGGGGGACTCGACCACAGTAGGGGTCGGGGACCCGCTGAACGGCAGCAGTACGACGGACCTGTCCGGTGCCGGTGCGCGGCCGGGGGAGGGGTGGCGCGGCTGGGCCGCGCTGCTCGCCGACTCCCTGGCCGGCACCCACCGTGTGACGTTCTCCAACTTCGCGACCAGCGGCGCCACGGTGCCGGTCGTCGCGACCGAGCAACTGCCCTCGATCGGCGACGGCCCGATCGACCTCGCCTCGCTGATCGTCGGCGTCAACGACACCCTGCGGTCCACGTTCGACGCGGGCCGGATCCGCCACCACCTGCACGAGTGCGCGGAGCATCTGACGGCCCGCGGCGCCTTGCTGCTGACCGTCCGGTTCCACGACCACGGCAAGGTGTTCGGCCTGCCGCGCTGGCTGCGACGGCCGCTGTGGCAGCGGATCGAGCAGGTCAACGTCGCGTTCGACGACCTGCACACGCGGTACGGCGGCATCCGGCTGGACATGGCCGACTACCCCGAGGTGTACCGGCGGGACTTCTGGAGCATCGACCGGCTGCATCCGGGCGAACGCGGGCACCGGACGCTGGCCCGCGCGTTCGCCGACGAACTGGCGGCGCGGGGCGTGCCGATCGACGTGCCACCGGACCTGGACTGCGCGTACCGGCCGCCGAGCCGGTGGGCGGACGCGGTCTGGCTCGCGCGGGAGGGCGTGCCCTGGGTCGGCCGCCGCGCTCACGACCTGCTGCCCTGGGCCGCGCGGATGGCGATCAGCCAGGTCCGGTCGGGTCCGCTCGATGCGGAGGTCCGGCGACTGGAGGCATAGGGTCTGCTGCATGGCCCGTATCGATGGACGTAATGCTGACCAGCTCCGCCCGGTGCAGGTGACCCGGAACTGGCTCGACCACGCCGAGGGCTCGGTGCTGGTCGAGTTCGGGCGCACCCGGGTGCTGTGTGCGGCGAGTGTGACCGAGGGCGTGCCGCGCTGGCGCAAGGGCTCCGGCCTCGGCTGGGTGAGCGCGGAGTACGCGATGCTCCCGCGGTCCACCAACACCCGCTCGGACCGCGAGTCGGTGAAGGGCCGGATCGGTGGCCGCACCCACGAGATCTCCCGGCTGATCGGCCGGTCGCTGCGGGCCGTGATCGACTACAAGGCGCTCGGCGAGAACACGATCCTGCTCGACTGCGACGTCCTGCAGGCCGACGGCGGCACCCGGACCGCGGCCATCACCGGGGCGTACGTCGCACTCGCCGACGCGGTGTCCTGGCTGCGCGAGCGGAAGCTGCTGAAGAGCGAACCGCTGACCGGCACGGTGTCAGCGGTCTCGGTCGGGATCATCGACGGGACGCCGATGCTGGACCTCTGCTACGAGGAGGACGTCCGGGCCGAGACCGACATGAACCTGGTGATCACCGGCGACGGCAAGTTCATCGAGGTGCAGGGCACGGCGGAGGGCGCGCCGTTCGACCGCGCCGAGCTGGACAGCCTGCTGGAGCTCGGCGTCGCCGGCTGCGCGGAGCTCGCCAAGATCCAGCAGGAGGCCCTCGCGTGACCCGGGTGCTGCTCGCGTCGAACAACAAGAAGAAGCTCGAGGAACTGCGCCGGATCCTGACCCCGATCGTGCCGGGCATCGAGGTGCTCGGGCTCGGCGACGTCCCGCCGTACGACGAGCCCGCCGAGACCGAGCCGACCTTCGAGGGCAACGCGTTGCTGAAGGCGCACGCCGCGCTCGCCGCGACCGGTCTGCCGTCGATCGCCGACGACAGCGGGATCTGCGTCGACGCGCTGAACGGCATGCCCGGGGTCCTGTCCGCGCGGTGGTCCGGGCCGGCGAAGGACAACCACGCGAACAACCTGCTGCTGCTCGGGCAGCTCGAGGACGTGCCGGACGAGCGGCGCGGCGCGTCGTTCGTGGCGGCGGTCGCGTTCGTCCGGCCGGACGGCCCGGACGAGCTCGTGCTCGGCGAGATGCGCGGCTCGGTGATCCGGTCGTTGCGCGGAACGGGCGGGTTCGGGTACGACGTGCTGTTCCAGGCCGAGGGGTACGACCGCACCACGGCCGAGCTGTCGATCGAGGAGAAGGACACGATCAGCCACCGCGGCAAGGCCCTGCGCGAACTGGCCCCGATCGTGGCGAAGGCGTTGGGGAGCTAGCGATGTTGTTCGCGGGATCGGACAAGGACGGCGTCGCCGACGGGCGGATCACCGTGGCGTACCGGCGGTGGGCCGAGCCGCGGGTCGTCGAGGGGCGGATCTACCGGACGAACGCCGGGCGGATCGAGATCGACAGCATCCGCCAGGTGAATCCGGACCTGATCGCGGACGGCGATGCCGACCTGGAGCCGGCCGATCGCCAGAACGCCCGCGACGTCCGGCGCCGGTTGCGTGGCGACGAGTCGCTGCCGACGTTCCTGATCCGGTTCCATCTCGTCGAAGGGCCGGATCCCCGGGAGGAGCTGGCGGCCCAGACATCGCTGTCGGCCGAGGACCTGGCAGACCTGCGAGCACGGCTGGCCCAGTTCGACGAGCTCAGCCACCACGGGGCCTGGACTCTCGAGACGCTCCGGCTCATCCAGACCCGGCCTGCCGTCCGGGCCGCCGACCTCGCGGCTGCCGTCGGGCGCGAGACGCCGCCGTTCAAGCTCGACGTACGCAAGCTGAAGAACCTTGGGCTGACCTACAGTCTCGAGGTCGGGTACCGGCTCTCGCCCCGTGGTGCGGCGTACTTGGATGCTGAGGGCAACTAGCGGCGCAGGTTGAGGGTCGCGAGCAGGTCTTCGTGCAGCTCGAACCAGACGCGGTGGCAGGAGTCTGTGTCGCTACGGTCGACGTCTTTGCGGGCGAGTGCGGCTGAGAAGCGTCTGTCGTAGCCCTCGAACCGTGGCAGGACTTCGGTGAGCCGCTCGGTGATTGTGGTGAGCGCTCCGTCGATCACCGTGAGCTCGTGCAAGACGCCGGCGTCCCATTCGGCGTCGGTGTGGTCGTTCGCGGCGAGCGGGTCAGTCGGGGTCGGGCGGAGTTGCCAGTCGGTGCAGGCCTGTTGGAGGAGGGCGTTGAGCGGCAGGAAGTCGGCGTACACCTTCCGTACGGCGGCGACGTCGGTGAGCTCGGCCTTGAGGAGCCGCTCGTTCTCGGCGCGTCCCGCTTCGGTGAGCGACCAGCCCGACGTACCCGCGAAGGAGCTGTGCGTCGCCCAGCCGCGCGCCTCCGCATCCTTCAGGGCTTCCTCGACATCGTCCTGGTTGAAACGTCGAGCGATCGCGTCGGCGTCCGCGAAGCCCAGCAGACGGACGGCGTGCAGGACCAGGTGCATCATGGCTCCTGCCGCGCGGTCAGCCGGTTGAATCGCTGCTGACAGGCCTGGGGCGAACTGAACCCCATCGCGTCGGCCATGTCCGCCCAGGTCAGCCCCGAGCTCCGGGCCATGAACAGCAGGCCGGCTTCGACCTCGTCGACCTCGGCCCGGGCGGCCGGCAGCAACGCGAGGGCGGCCAGCAGGTCGTCGTCGCTCAGCTCGGCGGCGCGCCAGGCGGCGAACTGGGTGAGATCCACCGCGGACAACGGGATCGGCGCCGGGCGCCATGGGCGTGCCGGCAGGTCCTTGGCGCCCTTCTCGAGCAGTTGCTCCCGGGCCTCGCGCTGACGGTCGGCCTGTTCCTGGTCGGCGTCGTGCTTGCGTCGCATCCGTCCACAGTGGATCATCAACAGAACGTTGTCAATATTCCGTTGTCAACGTTTCGTTGATAGGGGACTCGGGATGCTGGTGCCGCTGGCCGCCGCGACCGTCGACCGTTGCGGCGCCAAAGCCGCCACGCTCGGCACGCTTCTCCGGCAGGACCTCCCGGTCCCGGACGGCATCGTCATCCCGTTCGGCCTGGCGGGTGACCTGGTGCCGCCGGTGGCGGACTGGCTCGAGAGCGCCGGGGATCCGCCGGTCGCGGTGCGGTCGTCGGCTGCGAACGAGGACGGCGCGCTCGCGTCGGCGGCGGGGCAGCACGACAGCTTCCTCGGCGTACAAGGTGTTGCTGCGGTGCTGGACGCCGTACGGGCGTGCCGTGCGTCGGTGTGGTCGGCGCGCGCGACGGCGTACCGCGACGGGGCCGAGGCTCCGGCGATGGCGGTGATCGTCCAGCGTCATGTGGACGCGGACGTGGCCGGCGTGATGTTCACGCGGGCGGACGGCTCCACGCTCATCGAGTCCTCGTGGGGCCTCGGCCCCAGCGTCGTCGAGGGTCGCGTGACGCCCGACTCCTATCTGGTCGCCGACGGCTCCGTGACCCGCACTCTCGCCGACAAGCACACGTCCCTCGACCGCAACGGCCCAGGCCTCGTCGTACGCCGCGTCCCGCCCGCCCAACGCCGTACGGCGACACTCTCCGACGCGACCGCCTTCGAGTTGGCCGACCTGGCCCGCACGGTCGCCGCCGTGCTGGGCGCTCCGCAAGACATCGAATGGGCTCTCGTCGACGGCGTCCCGTGGCTCCTGCAAGCGCGGCCCATCACAGCCGAACCCCCGACCCCTACCACCGCACACCCCGCACCCCTGACCGGCATCCCCGGCAGCCACGGCACCGCAACCGGCCCCGCAAGAGTCGTCCGCGGCCCAGCCGACTTCCCCACCGTCCGCCCCGGCGACATCCTCATCTGCCCCCACACCGACCCCGCCTGGACCCCACTCCTGTCCATCGCCGCAGGCGTAGTCACCGAAACCGGCGGCACCCTCTCCCACGCCGCCATAGTCGCCCGCGAGAAGCACATCCCCGCAGTCCTCGCCGTCGAAGCAGCCACCACAACAATCCCCAACGGCGCCACAGTCACTGTCAACGGCACCACTGGCGCCGTACAGCTGTGAGCGCTTTGCGGCACCTGGAGGAGAGGCGCCGGCTCTGAAAGCTGGATGAAAGCCGATTGAAAGCGCCGGCCGGTGTGATGTCTGTCCGGCCGCAACTGTGCGCGACGACAGCACGGCGTGAGAGCCGACCGGCATCACTGCGATGCGGGCTCGGGCCGGGAGTTCTCAGTCGGTCGAGGAGGGGTCGCGGTGCTACGTCGCGTGCGTGCAGTTGTGCTTGTGGGGATGACCGTCGTTGCCGCGCTCGCGGGGACAGCGACGGCGGACTCGTCGAGTCGGCAGATGTCGACGGAAGAGTCGACGGAGAAGATGACACCGGCGCCGGCGTCCGCGGGGCAGGACGCTCTGCCCAAACCGGTGTACGGCAGCGCGAGTTGGGCCGCGGAGCAGGCGGCGAAGACCGGCAAGCGGCAGGTCATCGAGCGGGAGGTGACCGAGACCGAGACTGTCTACGCCAACCCTGACGGCACCACGACATCCGAGATCAGCGTCCTTCCGGTCCGGGTGCGGTCGTCGGGCGGCGGGTGGGCCAAGCCGGACGCCACGCTCGTCCGGCGTGCTGACGGCATGGTCGGTCCGAGGGCCGCGAGCGTCGAGATGGCGTTCTCCGCCGGCGGTCAGGGCCGCCCGTTGGTGCGCTACGCCGTGCCCGGGGCCACGGTCGAGGTCGCCTGGCCCTGGCGGTTGCCCGAGCCGGTGCTGACCGGCAACAAGGCGACGTACCGCGAGGTCCTGCCGGGCGTCGACCTCGAGTTGCTCGTCTCGGCGGTCGGCTACGCCCAGCGCCTGATCGTCCACAGCCGAGAGGCGGCCCGGCACCCGGCGCTGCGAGAGCTCCGCCTTGGTCTGCGGACCACAGGGGCGACGTGGACGGCCCACCGCGACGGAGCCCTCGAGGCGCGTCGTTCGAGCGGGTCGCTCGCTTTCGCGGCGGCACCGGCGACGATGTGGGACTCGGCACGACAGCGGCGGACCGCTCCGGTCGGTGTCACGGTCGGTCGGGACACGATGGTCCTCCGTCCGGACCAAGCGATGTTGACCGCGCCCGGCACCACGTACCCCGTCTCGATCGACCCTGACCTGAGTCCCGGCCTGTACGGACTGGCCGTCGTGTCCTCCGGGTACCCGGACCAGACCTACTGGCAAGGCGGCGACGACGCGATCGCGAAGGTCGGGACCTGCACGGGCTGGTACGGGTGCAACGGCGCGAACATCCACCGCTCGTACTTCCAGTGGAACACCTCGACGCTGGTCGGCAAGCGCATCCTGAGCGCCGAGTTCAACGCCTTCGAAACCTGGTCTCCGTCGTGCACCGCACGGCCGGTCGAAGCGAAAGCCACCAGGCCGATCTCCACGACCACGACCTGGAACCGGCAGCCCGGCGAGCTGGCCAGCCTGGGCAGTCGCACTGTCGCGCACGGCTACAGCGCGAGCTGCCCACCGGCCTGGGTGGGCTGGAACGCCATGGGCGCCTTCCCGGCGGACAGCAGCGGCGTGCACCGCGCCGACGCAGACACCACGATCGTGCTGCGCGCTCCGGTGATCTCCAGCGGCAACTACGAGGCCGACAGCCTGGCGTGGAAGAAGTTCGATCGGAACCCGACGCTGGTCGTGGAGTACAACACCCGGCCGAACGCGCCCTACAGCCTCTCGAACGAGGCCGGCGTGGCCTGCGGATCGGGCGCCGGGCGGCCCGCGATCAACCCGGCACAGACCAGCGGCGCTCCGCGGGGGCCGCGGCTCGGTTCCCGGATCTCCGACCCGGACGGCGGCAGCGTGCGCGCCTGGTACGAGTGGCGCGAACTCGGTTCCGGCACCCGGCTGTGGTACTCCTTCGCCGCCACCGCCGCGTCCGGGTCGCCGTTCTTCGTCGACGTCCCGGCGGACAAGGCCGTCGACGGACGGACGTACATGTGGCGGGTGGTCGGCAACGACTTCGTCGAGGACGGGCCGGTCGGTCCGTGGTGCGAGGTCATCGTCGACCGGACGGCGCCCGTCACTCCCGCCGTCACGTCGGCGGACGGCCTGTACCCCGAGTGCCTGTTCCCCGACGACGCCACCGACGACCGCTGCAGCCACACCGGAGGTGCCGGGAAGTCCGGCACGTTCCGGTTCGAGTCGAGCACCGACGTCACCGCGTTCCGATACACCATCGAGGGCGGCGGCACGATCGAGCAGGGCTCGGTCCCGGCCACCGGCGGCGTCGCCTCGGCCGCCCGGGTGACTCCGCCGACGCAGGGAACGAGCAGGCTGCAGGTGTGGGCTGTCGACAAGGCCGGCAACAAGAGCGTGCAGCCCAGGGTCTACTGGCTCAAGGTGGGCGCCGGGGCCGGCCCGGTCGGCCAGTGGCATCTCGACGGACTGGCCGAGACCACGGCACCCGACGCCACCGCCAATCATCGCGACGGCGTCGTCGACACCAGCGTCACGCCCTGGACCACGGGAAGGCTGCGCAGCGCGCTGCGGCTCCCTGGCACCGGCGGTATCGGACTGGGAAGCGCGGGGCCGGTGCACACCAACCGATCGTTCACGGTCTCGGCGTGGGCGATGCTCACCGCCGCCGACGACAACGCCGGAGTCGTCCTCAGTCAGAACGGCGCCACGCACTCTGTCTTCCAGCTCGGATACCACGCCGCGACCAAGGGCTGGTCGATGGGCTATCGCGACGGCCCGACGTCGAGCTCCGCAACCAGGGTGTTGTCGCGGACACCCGCGGTTCCAGGGCGCTGGACGCACCTGACCGGCGTCTTCAACGCCGACGTCAAGTCACTGCGCCTGTACGTCGACGGGGTGCTGCAGGGCACCACGACGGTCGGCGCGCCCTGGGACGGCACCGGCCCTCTCCAGATCGGCCGGAACCAGCACGCCGGCGGGTACATCAACCCGTTCCGCGGCGCGGTCGACGAGGTCGCGGTGTACGACCGGATCCTGTCCGCCGACGACATCCACGACCTGGCAGTGGTCGACCCGTCGACGCTGGAGCTGCGATTGCCGTTCGGCGACGGCGAGGAGGGCGGTACCGGAGACGTGTCCGGCTACTACCGCAACGCGACTCTGGCCGGGGCCACCTCGTGGGTGCGCGGCAAGCATGACGACCCCGCGGCCGACATGGGTTCCGCGCTCCAACTGGCCGGCGGTACGGCGATGTCGTCGCCGGGGCTGCGCACCGACGCCAGCTATACCGTCAACACCTGGGTCAGGCTGGACCCGAGCTGTGCCGACCCGGACGACGTGTGCTGGCAGGACGCGGGGACAGCGAACCAGGTCGTGCTCGAGCAGCGAGGCACGAATGCCGCCGCCTTGCAGCTGAGGTACAACGGGACTCTGAAGCGATGGCAGTTCGCCGCCGCGAAAGCCGATGGCACCGCCGCCGGCGAGGCGGTCGTGACCTCCTCGGCCCCGGCTGTGGCCAACACCTGGACCCTGTTGACAGGTGTCCACGATCAGGCCTCGGGCGTGCTGCGCCTGTACGTCGACGCCCAGTTGCAGGGTGAGGTCGTCCCGACGGTCTGGTCCGCCGCAGGCGGGCTGTGGATCGGCTCGACCACCGTGCCGCTGCGTGGAGCCGTGGACGAGGTCAGGGCGTGGTCGGGTGCACGGACACCCGACCAGATCAAGGCGACTCTGGTGGAGGCGGCGCCCCCGGTCGACCCCCTGCACGTGGGCCAGCTCAGCCGGTTCAACGTCGCCGGTGTTCACGTCGTCACGACCGGTCCGGTTCACCCTGCCGCCTATTTCGAGCACCCGCTGGGCTTCCCGACGCCGGTCGGGACGAGCGGGACCAGGACGATCTACTCCTGCCGGAACCACGCGAGCGACTACTTCCTCAGCGCCGCCGCCGATTGCGAGGGAAAGACCGTTCTCGGCGTGGTCGGCGGCTTCTACGTCACTGCGCCGGACGCGTCCGCGGTTCCGGTGTACCGCTGCTTCGTTCCTGGTAAGGACCACTTCGCGTCCTCGCAAGCCGACTGCGAGGGTCAGACCACCGAGTTCCTGCTCGGCTGGACCCAGGGGTATCGGCATCTGATCCGCTACGTCAACAGCGGCGCGCCCTACGACCACACGAGCACGCCGTTCCGGGTTCTCTCGCAGTATCACGCCGAGTGGAGCCTCGGGATCATGGCGGCGAGCAACTGGAACATCGCCCATCTCACGACGGCCCTGCGGACCTGCCGGATCGCGGCCACCGGTGATCTGTTCAGCTCCGTCGACTCCGCCTGCGAAGGCCACGAGGTGGTCCAGACCGTCGGCTTCGTCTGGACTGCGCCGCCTGAGGGCGTTCCCGCCAAGCAATTGTTCCGGTGCGTCAGCAACAGCGGTGAGCGGTTCGACGCCTCCGTCGACGTTGTCGAGGGCGTACCGGTCGAACCGAACTGCGGGCCGGGAGCAACGGTAGACCGGGCGCTGGGTTATCTGCGAGCACTGGCCTGAGGGGGCAACACATGAACACCACTGACACCTCACTGTCGTCACGCGGACGCCGACTGGCCATCCTGCTGGTCGCGGCGAGCCTCGTCGGTGCCCTGGTGACGCCCAGCGCCGCCGCGGATCCGCCGGAGAACGGCGCGGCGTCGCTCCAGCCGACGTTCGACCCGCCGAAGCCGCTGGTCGCCGTACCTGGCGAGGCGGTACGGCCACGGGTACCGGCGCGCTCCGGCATGCCGACCACGCCGGCGGGCGCGGCGGCGGTGACCTGGCCGTCACCGGGAACCGCGATGGTCAACCTCGCTGTGCGGGCCCGAACGGCGTTGACCCGGGCCGGCGATCTCCCGGTCCAGGTCGGCGCCGCGCGTGGCACGGCGCCGGGCAGTGTGCGCGTCCAGGTCCACCCACGCGCCGACGCCGTACGCCGGGGTGTCGCGGGGTTGCTCCTGTCGGTCACCACCCCGGAGCGTGTGGCCGGCACCGTCCGGGTCGTCGTCGACTACTCCGGCTTCGCGGACGCCTACGGCGGGAACTGGGCTGACCGACTGACGCTGACGACGATCCTCGGCGCACCCGGAGCAGTGTCGAACGTCCGCAACGATGCCCGGGCCGAGACCGTGACGGCCGAGGTCGACCCGGGGCAGGCAACGATGTTCGCTGTCGCGGCCGCCCCGGACGGGTCCACCGGGGACTACCAGGCGACCTCGCTTGCATCCAGCGGGTCGTGGCAGACGAACCTCAGCAGCGGAGGATTCAGTTGGCAGTACGCGCTGCAGGTGCCGCCCACCCCCGGCGGTCTGGAACCTGAGCTGGCACTGAACTACTCCTCGCAGGCCGTCGACGGGCGGGTCGTTGCCCAGAACAACCAGCCGTCCTGGATCGGCGAGGGCTGGGACCTGTGGCCCGGCTACATCGAACGCACCTACAAGAGCTGTGCCGAGGATCTGGGCGGGAACAACGGCACGACCAAGACCGGCGACCAGTGCTGGGAGACCGAGAACGCGACGGTGTCGTCCAGGGCGGTCAACGGGAAGCTGGTGAAGGGTGCCGACGGCCGGTGGCGACCGCAGGCCGACGACGCCAGTCGCGTCGAACACGTCACGGGCGCCGTCAACGGCGACAAGGACGGCGAGTACTGGGTCGTGACCAGCACCGACGGCACGAAGTACTACTTCGGCCTCAACCGGCTGCCCGGCTGGGCCAGCGGCAACGCGACCACGAACTCGGTCTGGACGGTGCCGGTCTACGGCAACGACGCCGACGAGCCGTGCCATGCCGCGACGTTCGCCGAGTCCGCCTGCACGCAGGCGTACCGGTGGAACCTCGACTACGTCGTCGACGTGCACGGCAACTCGATGAGCTACTTCTACACCCAGGAGTCGAACAAGTACGGCCAGAATCTCGGCAAGACGACGACGTCGTACGTCCGCAACGGTGTCCTGTCCGAGATCCACTACGGCACCCGCACCGGTCAGGACTTCGGTGACGTGCCTGCGAAGGTGGTGTTCACCCCGGCCGACCGGTGCGTGCCCGGAACCGACTGCGCCAAGCACGACAAGACCTCGTGGCCGGACGTGCCGTGGGACCTGAGCTGCACGGCCACGACATGTACGATCGCGCAGCAGGCGCCGTCGTTCTGGACGACGAAACGGCTGGCCAAGGTGACCACACAGGTCCTCAAGTCCGATGGCACCTACCGTCCGGTCGACCAGTGGGACTTGACCCACACCTGGCCGTCCCCAGGTGACAACACTGCAGCCGGCTTGTGGCTCAACTCGGTCAGACGGACAGGCCTGGGCAAGACCACCCCGGTGCAACTGCCTGCGGTGACGTTCACCGGCACGATGTACGACAACCGGGTGAATGGCCCCGAGGACGGTTTGCCGCCACTGAACAAGCCTCGGATGACGGCGATCGACACCGAGTCCGGCGGCCGGATCAGCATCACCTACGCGACGCCGAACTGCGTCGCCGGTTCGAGGCCGGCGGCGGAAACCAACACGCTGCGGTGCTTCCCGGTGCGGTGGGCGATGCCGCCGGCCAGCGAGCCTGTCGACGACTGGTTCCACAAGTACGTCGTCGCCGAGGTGCTGGAGATCGACAACCTCACCAGTGGCGCCTCGACCAGGACGACGTACGAGTACACCGGTGGTGCAGCGTGGGCGTGGGACGCGAACCCGCTGCTCGCGGCGGCCAAGCGCACCTGGTCGGAGTGGCGTGGCTACGAGAACGTGGTCGTTCGGAAAGGCGATCCCGCTCAGGATCTCGACAAACCCCGGCTCAAGAGCGCCTACCGGTTCTTCCGCGGCATGAACGGGGACCGGCTGAACCGCACCGGCGGGACCAAGTCGCGCAGCCTGACGGACTCGGCGGGGACGGTCACCGACAACAAGGAGTACGCAGGCTTCCAGCGCGAGGAGATCACCTACCTGGACACCACGACCGAGGTCTCGGGGGAGATCAGCACACCGTGGTCGCACCGAACCGCAGTCCAGTCCGTGCTCGACACGACCCTGGAGGCTTACCAGGTCGAGAGCGACCGTCAGGTCGCCCGCACCCGGCTGTCGTCCGGCGACAACCGCGTGACCGGTCTCGACAGGTCGTTCGACGAATACGGCAACGTCGTCAAGGTCGACGACCAGGGCGACACGGCGATCAGCGGTGACGAGGAGTGCACCACGACGGACTACGCGCGCAACGTGGCCGGCAACCTCGTCGATCTGGCCGAGCGCACCGTCGTGGAGAGTGTGGCCTGCCACCCGGGCGCCCCGCTGACCGCCGCGATCATCGCCGAGACCCGTACCTCGTTCGACGGCAACGCGTACGGTGCCACCCCGACGCGCGGCCTCGCCACCAAGTCCGAGACAGCCAAGGAGTACTCCGGCGACCTCCCGCAGTTCGTGGCGACCACGTCGACGTACGACACGTTCGGCCGGACGCTGACGACCACCGACGCGCTTGGTCGCACCACGACCTTCGGCTACACGCAGACCAGGGGCCTGACGACGTCCAGTACGACGACGAACGCGCTGCGCCACACCGAGACGACGACGCTCGACACCGCCTGGGGCGTGCCGACCTCGACGGTGGACGCGAACGGCCGCCTGACCACGATCGGGTACGACGCC
This sequence comes from Kribbella sp. NPDC004138, assembly GCF_053603655.1. Taxonomy (NCBI): domain Bacteria; kingdom Bacillati; phylum Actinomycetota; class Actinomycetes; order Propionibacteriales; family Kribbellaceae; genus Kribbella; species Kribbella sp. NPDC004138. The sequence goes on along the minus strand of NZ_JBSGFZ010000002.1, from coordinate 333,626 downwards.
CTTGGTCGCCGCAGCACGGTGTACCTGCCCGGCCGTACACCGTCGGACGGCGCGCCGAACCTGCGCTACGGCTACGAGGTCACCCGGACCAGCGGCGCGAACTGGGTCCGCACCGAGCGACTCGTGGCCAACGGCAACACCACGGTCTCGTACGAGCTGTTCGACGGCCTGCTCCGGCCGCGGCAGACCCAGGCACCGAGTCCGGTCGCCGCCGGCGGGCGGGTGCTGACCACCACGACGTACGACTCACGTGGTCTCGCGGTACGCACCGACGAGCCCTACTACGACGCCTTGGCACCGGGGACCGACTTCCACCGGCCCGATGGCGCGTCCGTGCCTGGCTCGACCGTCAGCGTGTACGACGGCGCAGGCCGGGTCACCGCCACCGTCAAGCTCGCCGGCAGCCAGGAGCTGTGGCGGACCACCACGTCGTACGGCGGTGACTCGGTGACCGTGAACCCGCCAGAGGGGGACACCGTCACCACCACGGTCTCCGACGCACGCGGACGGATCACGTCGAAGCTGCTGTACCACGGTCGCACCCCGACGGGTGATGCAGACACAACCCGCTACGCCTACACCAAGGCCGGTGCGCTGGAGGCCGTCACCGATCCGGCCGGCAACGTCTGGCGGTTCGGCTACGACCTGCTCGGCCGCAAGACGTCGGCGAACGACCCGGACGCGGGCGCTTCGACCATGACCTACGACGACGCCGGTCAACTGCTCACCACCACCGATGCCCGCGGGAAGACCGTCGCGACGACGTACGACGCGCTCGGCCGCGTCGTGCAGACCCGGACCGGATCGGCTGCCGGCCCTGTGCTGAGCGAGTTCAGCTACGACACGCTGCCGGCCGGCAAAGGCATCCTGGCCTCGGCGACCAGCTACCACGACGGCCACGCCTACGTCAGCCGGACCGACTCGCTCGACCCGGCCGGACGGCCGCTCCGGACGACGGTGACCATTCCGCCCGTCACCGGCTACCTTGAACTCGCCGGGGACTATTCCACGACGTACACCTACAAGCCGGACGGCAGCCTGTCCGGCCGGACGCTGCCGCGCCTCGGCGACCTGTCGGCAGAGACCTTCACGCACACGTACGACTCGCTCGGCCTGGCCGACCGCCTCACCGGGGCGACGACGTACATCGATGCCACGGCGTACAACCAGGTCGGCGAGGAGTCCAGCGTCGTACTCGGGCCGAAACCGGCGGCGGGCCAGCCGTCCACCCAGGTGACCAGGTGGTCTGCCTTCGACCCGGCCACCCACCGGCTCACCCAGCAGCAGCTGACCAGAGTTGTCGACGGCAGCACCACCGCACAGAAGATCGATTACGGCTACGACCCCGCCGGCAACGTCACCCGGATCGTCGACCACGCAGCCGGCTCGGTCGCCGACACCCAGTGCTACCAGTACGACTACCTGCGCCGGGTGACGCAGGTTTGGACGCAGGTCACCGGCTGCGCCGAGACCCCGTCGTCGACAGTGGTCGGCGGTCCGGCGCCGTACTGGCAGGCGTTCGGCTACGACGTCACCGGTAACCGCACCAGCAAGACAATCAAGGGTCTGGGCGGCGCGGCAGACGTGGTGACGAGCTACGCGTACCCGGCTCCGGGGCCGTCGGCGGTCCGGCCGCACGCCCTCACGTCAGCGACCAGGGCGACGGACACCGTCGAGTACGGCTACGACGCCGCCGGTCACACCGTGACCCGGCCAGGCCCGGCCGGAACCCAGACACTCGACTGGGACGACGCCGGACGGCTGGCCCGGATCAGGACCGCAACCACCGAGACGTCGTATCTGTACGACGCCTCCGGCGCGCCGCTGATCCGGCGCGACAGCGGACGGGCGACCCTGTTCGTCGGTGGCGGCGAGGTGGTGCTCGACACCACGTCCCGGGTGCTGACGGGGCGTCGCTACATCGAGGGTGTCGGGGTCCGGACCAAGGCCGACGGCGTGCTGTACCTGGGTTCCGACCACCACGGCACGGCCGGAACCGCGGTCAAGGCCGACGACCCGGCCTCGATGGACGTACGTCGGATGGATCTGTTCGGCAACCCTCGCTCCGGTTCGGCCGGCTGGCGCGGTGGCGACAGGGGATTCGTCTCCGGCACGCCGACCGCCGGCACCGGTCTGACCAGGCTCGGGGCACGCGAGTACGACCCCGAGCTCGGCCGGTTCGTGTCCGTCGACCCGATCGCGGACTACCTGGATCCGCAGCAGCTGAACGGCTACGCGTACGCGAACAACAACCCGGCGACGATGTCCGACGCCACCGGCCTGAAGTACTTCATCGGCGACGACGTACGCCGCCGGCCGGCCAGAGGTGCGAGCGCGGACGTCTCCTTCAATCCGGCGAAATGGCGTCAGCACGCGACGGGGCAGATGCGCACCGGTGCGACGAGCTGGGACTCGGGAGCAGCCAGGATCCGAGCCCGCCGCCTCTGCCAGGCGGAAGCCATCGCCTGCGGCATCCGCCAGGCCAAGGAAAAAGCCCGCCTGACCGCCATCGCCAGCCGCAACGAACGGGCCCCCCTGTGGCACCGCGCCGCTCTGAAGGATGCCCGCTTCGACATCGACACCTCCAGGCCCAAGCAAAGGGATTACACAACCGCTCTTCCAGCCGGGCTCGAGTTCCGCGCCGGCCTGAGAGCGATCGGGGTGGGCGCCGCCGGACCGGCGCACGGCCTCGTCGGCCTGATCGCGGATCTGATCGGCCGGAGCAACAGCATGGTCTCGAAATGGGCGGCGATCGGCGATCCCGCCGCCAGGAACCAGATCGAAGGGGCGAAGCAGGACAACGCGATTGCGGAGTTCCTCGGCGCCGACGATCTGCTGCAGGTGGAGATGCCCAGCACAGACAACGGATCGCACACCGACGTCTATGTGACGTGGGCACGGCGGATGATCAAGGAGGGTAGACCGGTCTGGCTCGCGACTCGGGTTTCGTCCGAGCAGTTGGCGAGACCGTTCTTCGACTGGGAGGTACAGTACGCCGCCATGTACCACGAGTTCCTCGACGCCGGGTACACCCTCGACCGTGAGGACAACGCACTCGTACCCCCGGGGTAGCCGAGGGCAGGTATGCGACGGTGTTGTGCCAGAGGCGGGAGTTGAACCCGCACGCCCGGGGGCGCCGGCACCTAAAGCCGGTGTGTCTGCCGTTCCACCACTCTGGCTGGGGGAGGGTCGCCTCCCCTAGGTGGACATCCTAGGGGAGGCTGAGGGAGGGGCTGGAATCTCGTCTGTCAGCGGCTTTGCAGGGCGTCGATGAAGACGCTCTTCAGGTCGCCGGGGTTGCGGGCGACGTACGCCGCGCCGCCGGTGGCTCCGGCGAGGGCGCTGAGTTCGTCGGCGTTCGCCTCGGGGCCCATGCCCAGGGCGATGATGCGGACCGGGCGGGCCGGGTCCTGCAGGCTGCGGAGGGCCTGCACGGCCTGGGCGAGGGTCGGGCTGCCGGGGTCGTCGTTCTTGCCGTCGGTGAACAGCAGGACGGTGTTGACCGCGTTCGACTTGTACTCCTGCCGGACCTGCGTGACCGCGGCGATCGCGGTGTCGTACAGCCCGGTGCCGCCGTTCGGGATCGGGCCCTGGATCTTCAGCTGGGCGGTGATCTTGCCGCGCTGCACCTTCGACAGCGGCGCGATCGGCACCAGCGGCTTGTAGTCGGCGCCGAGCTTGCCGATCTTGGTGGAGAACGTCCACAGGCCGAGCTGGGCGCTGTCCGGGAACAGGTTCAGGCCGCCGATCGCAGCCTCGATCGTGAGCTGCATGCGGGTCTTGCCGCCGACCTTCTCGGCCATCGAGCCGGAGACGTCGATGACGGCCAGCGAGTGCGTGGACAGCGACAGCCGGGTCCAGTTCTGCAGCGTGGTGTTGATCGCCTGGCTGGTCGGCTTGGTCAGCTGGGTCATGTCCCCGACGCCGCGGCCGCCGCTCAGCGGGCTGAACGTGGTGTCCCGGAAGCCGGCTTGGTCACGGGCCTGTCCGGCGCTGTCGGTCAGCAGTTCGCCGGCCAGCGCCTGCGCGGCCCCGTTCGCGGCGTCCGTGTCGGACTTCGCGGTGACCACGATCGGGTAGTCCAGGTACAGCGTGCCCGTGCCCGGCTGGATCGCGCGCAGCTGGGTGTCCGGGTGCGACTCCTGGTACTTCAGGAAGCTCTGCTCGGTCGCCGGGACGACGGTCTTGCTGCCGTCCTGGTCGGCGCGGCCGAACAGCGCGTTCACGTCGGAGTACGGCTTGGCCATCGACCCGAGGTGCTGCGCGAGCGGTACGACGAGTTGCGAGACCTGGCTGTCGGACGCGGACGTCTTCTGCCGCTCCATCTGCACCGCCAGCAGCGTCAGCGCGCCGGGGGAGGAGTTCAGCGGGTCGAGCAGGGCCGGCTCGCTCGCGCCCAGGACGCGCAGCCAGGACGACGTGTCGCCGAAGTTGTCCCGCCGGCCGACGATGACCATCGGCGACGTGGCGATCGAGGCGACCGCGACGTTCGGGACGCTCTGGCCGTCGTCGGCCTGGGCGACCCACAGCGAGGAGTCCGGCACCCACAGGTCGGGCCGGTTGTCGCTGCCGTGCGCGACGTCCCGTGCGACCTGGGCCGACGGCGCCGCGCTGATGGTGATCTGCAGGCACGGGGCACCGTCCTTGCCGCCCTTGGCCGCGACCGCCTTGGCGGCCGCCTCGAGCGGCGCCTGCATCTCGGGCGTGGTGGACAGCTGGATCTGCGTCGGGTCGGCGCAGGCCTTACCGGAACCGAGGAACCCGTCGGCGCCCGATTCGGACCCGAAGGAGCGGACCACGAAGACGGCGCCGAGTGAAAGCACCAGTAGTCCGACAGCGGTGATGTACACCGAGCGACGGTTGTTGTTACTACGCGTCACCGCAGAGGAATGTTTTCCCATCGCGGCAGGTTCCTCCCTCCCAGAGGCTGACTGCGCGCGCAGATTACCCGGTTTCCTTACGTCACCGCGAAGGCCGGCGACGGTCGTGACACACCCGTCGCTGAACCGTAGCCGTCCCCGGAGTACGGCTCTTTCACAGGAACGCTTAAAAACTCACCCTGCGTATCGACTCCACTCCGAAGCGCTGAGCAAGTGGTGTGATCCAAATCACAACAAGAGTTCGCTCAAACGACCGTTCCATGGACCACCGTCATGAAACGGTCGAAGGTTTCCGTTGCGGGTGGGGCACTCGTTGGGCACACACTCACAGCCGCTGGCGAGGCGGTCCCGGTCTCATGCACTGGGCTGCCGGGTAGACGTTTCACAGCCACCTGCCCGGTAGCCCGGGTCTTCTGGTCGGCTCCACGTCCGTTTAACGTCTCCGCACCACTCGCGGCGTCCGCCAGCGCGGCGAGGTTCCTCGCCGCGTTCTCGTCACGGTCCATCACCAGACCGCAGGAGTTACACCGGAACACGCGTTCGGACAGGAGCAGCTTGGCTTTCACCACTCCACAGTTCGAACAAGTCTTACTGGAGGGATACCAACGGTCGGCCACGATCAGCCGCCCGCCGTTCCACTTGGTCTTGTACGCCAGTTGTCGGCGGATCTCGCCGAAACCCGCGTCCCAGATCCGACTGGCCAGCCTGCGGTTCTTCAGCATGCCGGCAACGTTGAGGTCCTCCACGACGACCGTCCCGTACTCGCGGGCAACCGCCGTGGTCAGCTTGTGTAGCGCGTCGGCACGCTGACACGCGACGCGGTGGTGGACCCGGTTGCGCTGAACGTTGGCACGCCGCCATCTCTGCGACGGCACCCGGCCGTTACGACGGTCCGGACCGACGCGGCGGGACACACGGCGCGACAGCTTGGCGAGCGGTGCCGTCGAGCAGTTCGAGCGCCGGGGTCTCGTGCAGCCGCACCCGGCCGATCCGCGGCAGTATGGCGTACCGCTCATCGCAGCCGATGGCGCCGGTGGTGAACCGGCACGACTTGACCGCCTTGTGCTTGGTCTTGAACCGCGGGAACCCCATCGCCCGACCTTGCCGCTGACGGCTACGCGAGTCGGCCCAGTTCTTCAATGCGGCGGCCAATTGGGTCAGGCCTGAAGCGTAGGCCTCCTTGGAGTAGTCAGCCCACCATGGTGCGACCGTCGGCTTGGCCTGGTTCCAGGCTTTGCGCAGTGAGTACATCGACCAGGAGATCACCGGTGTCAAGAGCTCGTCTGGCACGCCGTAAGTGCGCTCCGCTGCCCTCTGGTCCAGACCTGCTTTCACCCGGCCCAGACCCCAGTTGTATGCCTTGCGCGCCGCACCACAGTGCCCATCCAGGCATCGGACCTGACGGGGCGTGGGATCCAGCGCGTACTTGTATGCCCGCAGCGTCACAACGGCAGCGCAAGACATGTCACCATTCTCGCCGACCCCACCGACACAGATCAGGTGCCCGGCACCCCGGCTTGGCCCCTAGGCCTCCCCGAGGCCATTTCGGTCCGACCCTGCCGCGGCAGGCTCACAGGCCCAGGTCGCGGCGGAGCTTGGCGACGTGGCCGGTCGCCTTCACGTTGTACTGCGCGACCGCGATCTTCCCGTCCGGGTCGACGACGAACGTGGACCGGATCACGCCGGTCACCTTCTTCCCGTACATGGTCTTCTCGCCGAACGCGCCGTACGCGGTCAGCACCTCCTTGTCCGGGTCGCTGAGCAGCGGGAACGTCACGCCGTCGCGGTCGCGGAACTTGGCCAGCTTGGCCGGCTTGTCGGGGGAGATGCCGAGGACGGCGTACCCGGCGGCCTGCAGCGAGTCGAGCGAGTCGCGGAAGTCGCAGGCCTGCTTGGTGCAGCCCGGCGTCATCGCGGCCGGGTAGAAGTAGACGATCACGTTCTTGCCGCGCAGCCCGGCCAGCGCCACGTCGTTGCCGTCGGCATCGGGCAGGGTGAAGTCGGGTGCGGTGTCGCCGACGGACAGACGATCGGACATCAGGTCCTCCACGGGTTGGTCTCCTGCGCGCAATGTTACGTGCGCGAAAACTGCTGTCCGTTGGAGGTGCGAGCGGCGGCGCGGTAGGTGAAGATGCGCAGATGAGCCGCATACCGTCCCGCCAGTTGTTCGACGGCTATCTGGATCCGCGTCGCCCGCATGCGGGGGCGTACGACGAGATGTTCGATCCGGTCGACGGCGTACGGACGGCGTACAAGCGGCTGCACGACTCGTTGCAGCCGTTGCAGCCCACCGACCTGACCACGCGGTCGGAGGCGCTCGACCGGGCGCTGGTGGACCAGGGGATCACGTTCAGCCTGTCGGGTGAGGAGCGGCCGTTCCCGCTGGACCTGGTGCCGCGGGTGATCACGGCGTCGGAGTGGGCGCGGCTGGAGCGTGGCGTCGTGCAGCGGGTCCGCGCGCTGGAGGCGTTCCTCGCCGATATCTACGGGGACCAGCAGATCGTCGCGGACGGCGTACTGCCGCGCCGGCTGATCACCTCGTGCGAGCACTTCCACCGGCAGGCGGCCGGCATCGCACCGCCGAACGGTGTCCGTATCCATGTCGCGGGAATCGACGTGGTGCGTGACGAGCAAGGTGACTTCCGGGTGCTCGAGGACAACCTGCGCAGCCCGTCCGGGGTCTCGTACGTGATGGAGAACCGCCGGACGATGGCGCGGGTGTTCCCGGACCTCTTCGCGAAACACCGGGTCCGCGCGGTCGGCGACTACGCCGTCCACCTGCTCCGGGCGCTGCGGGCTGCCGCTCCGGCGAGCGCCACCGATCCGAACGTCGTCGTGCTGACACCGGGCGTCTACAACTCGGCGTACTTCGAGCACTCGCTGCTGGCCCGGCAGATGGGCGTCGAGCTGGTTGAGGGGCGGGACCTGTTCGCGCGCAACAACGTCATCTACCTGCGGACCACCGAGGGCGAGCAGCGGGTCGACGTGATCTACCGGCGGATCGACGACGACTTCCTGGACCCCGTGCAGTTCGTACCGGACTCCGTGCTCGGTGTCGCCGGTCTGGTGAACGCGGCGCGCGCGGGCAACGTGGTGATCGCCAATGCGATCGGCAACGGCGTCGGCGACGACAAGCTGATCTATACGTACCTGCCGGAGATCCTGAAGTACTACCTCGGTGAGACGCCGCTGCTGCCGAACGTCGACACCTACCGGTGCTGGCTGCCGGCGGAGCAGACAGAAGTACTGGACCGCCTCGACGAGCTGGTCACGAAGCCGGTGGAGGGCTCTGGCGGGTACGGCATCGTCTTCGGGCCGGACGCGTCGCCGAAGGAGCTGCAGGCGCAGCGGCGCCGCATCCGGGCCAATCCGCGCGGCTGGATCGCGCAGCCCGTCGTACAGCTGTCGACCGTGCCGACGAAGGTCGGTGAGCGGCTCCAGCCGCGCCATGTCGATCTGCGGCCGTTCGCGGTCAACGACGGTGAGGACGTGTTCGTGCTGCCGGGCGGGCTGACCAGGGTGGCGATTCCGGAAGGCAGCCTGGTCGTCAACTCGTCACAGGGCGGCGGGTCCAAGGACACCTGGGTCCTGGCGCCCCGCGCCTCCGGAGAGGACGCCGAGCTGCGCGGTCCGGGGCTCGGAACCCCCAGGGTGAAGCCCGACAGTACGCCGGAGCAGGGCCCTGAGCTGAACGTCGCCCAACAGCAGCAACAACAGTGATGGGGAGGTGCTGACGATGCTCGCACGCAACGCCGAGTCGCTGTACTGGATCGGCCGGTACGTCGAACGCGCGGACGACACCGCGCGGATCCTGGACGTCTCGGTGCACCAGCTGCTCGAGGACGCCACTGTCGACGCCGACACGGCCAGCCGCCGGCTGCTCACGGTCCTCGGGATCACTCCGCCGGACGGCAGCGAGCTGGACGTGTGGGGCCTGACCGAGCTGGTCGCGATGTCGCCGGAGACCGGGTCGATCGTGTCCTCGATCGCCAGCGCGCGGGAGAACACCCGGGTCGCACGGGAGGTCGTGTCGAGCGAGCTGTGGCAGTGCATCAACGCGATGTGGAACGCCGTCCCCGAGCGGCAGCGCGCCGCGCGCCGGGTGGGGCCGCACGAGTTCTTCACGTTCGTGGAGGACCGCGCCGCGATGTTCGCCGGGCTGGCCGACTCCACGATGAGCCGCGACGACGGCTGGCGGTTCCTGGTCCTCGGGCGGTCGGTGGAGCGCGTCGACATGATCGTCCGGCTGCTGATGTCCCGGGTCGGCGACCGGCCCACCTCACCCGGCTGGGTGACGGTACTGCGCTCCGCGGGCGCACACGACACCTATTTGAGGACGTACCGCGGTGCCCTCGACGCGTCCCGGGTGGTGCAGTTCCTGTTGCTGGACCGGTTGTTCCCGCGGTCCGTGTTCCACGCGCTGCAGCAGGCGGAGTCCTGTCTCGACCACCTCGACCACGGACCCTCGGCCCGGATCGGGGCCGGCGCGGAGGCGTCGCGGTTGCTGGGCAAGGCGCGCAGCGATCTGGAGTTCCTGCGGCCGGCCGATCTGCTGGACGACCTGACCGGCAGACTGCAGGCCTTGCAGACGACAGTGCGCGAGGTCGGTGAGGCAGTGTCGCGGCAGTACTTCCACGTGGTGCCGTGGATCGAGTGGAACAACGCGGAGGTGAACCTGTGAAGTGGCGTCTACGCGTTGTCCATACGACGGGCTACCGGTACGCGACCGCGGTGACGCAGTCGTACAACGAGGCCAGGCTGACCCCGCGGCACGACAACCGGCAGAACCTCATGGTCGCGCGGCTGGAGACCGTCCCGGCGGCCCGTGCGTACAAGTACACCGACTACTGGGGTACGGAGGTCAACGCGTTCGACCTGCAGATCCCGCACACCGAACTGAAGGTGGTCGCGGCCTCTGTCGTCGAGACGACAGACCAGGCCGCACCGACCGCTGAGGCGACCTGGGTCCAGCTGAAATCACCTGAGGTCCTGGACACGTACGCCGAGTTCCTCGAGTGGACCAGCTACGTCCCGAAGCACCGGGAGCTGTCCGCCGTCGCGCGCTCGCTGCGCAAGGGCCGCACGCCGGAGGAGACCGTCCTTGCGGTGTCGAAGTGGGTCCACGACAAGCTGAAGTACCAGCGCGGCACGACCGGCGTGCACTCGTCCGCTGTCGACGCCTGGCAGGCCGGTGAGGGTGTGTGTCAGGACTACGCGCATCTGACGCTGGCCATGCTGCGCGCGGTCGGTGTCCCGGCCCGCTACGTGTCGGGCTACCTGCACACGAAGCCGGACGCCGCCGTGGGCGAGAAGGTCGTCGGCGAGAGCCATGCGTGGATCGAGGCCTGGACCGGCGAGTGGTGGGGCTTCGACCCGACCAACGACATCTCGATCGGGCACCGGCACGTCTGGGTGGCGACCGGGCGGGACTACGCGGACGTGTCGCCGCTGAAGGGCATCTACTCCGGTGGTGCGGCGACGGCCATCGAGGTGACCGTCGACATGACCCGGTTAGCCTGAGCCGATGCGGGCCATGACAGTGACGCCGGGCAAGGCCGACTCGGCGACAGTCGGTGACGTGCCGGAGCCTCCCGTCGCCGACGGATCGATGCTGGTGGAGGGCCTGCTGACGGGCATCTGCGGGACCGACCTCGAGCTGGTGTCCGGAGCGTTCGGCAGTGGTCGCCCCGGTGCGGACCGGCTCGTCATCGGGCACGAGTCACTCGGACGGGTGCTGGAGGCGCCGGCGGGCTCGGGCTTCGCGAGTGGCGACCTGGTCGCCGGCGTCGTCCGTCGTCCCGACCCGGTGCCCTGTGTGGCGTGTGCTCGCGGCGAGTGGGACTTCTGCCGCAACGGGCAGTACACCGAGCGCGGCATCAAGGAGATGGACGGGTACGGCGCCGAGCGCTGGCGGGTCGACCCGTACTTCGCCGTACCGGTGCCGGCTGAACTGGGAGAGCTCGGGGTCCTCGTGGAGCCGGCCAGCATCCTCACCAAGGCGTGGGAGCAGGTGGATCAGGTCGGGGCCCGGTCGTGGTTCGCGCCACGGCACGTGCTGGTGACGGGCGCCGGTCCGATCGGGCTGCTGGCCGCGTTGATCGCCTGGCAGCGCGGGTACGACGTACACGTGCTGGACCGGGTCGTGGACGGGCCGAAACCGGAGCTGGTCCGGGCGCTCGGCGGGACGTACATCACCGACCTGGGGCAGCTGGACGCCGTACCGGATGTGGTGATCGAGGCAACAGGCGCCGGGCAGCTGGTGTTCGACTGTGCGTCGCTGCTGCCGCCGGCCGGGGTCATGTGCCTGGCCGGGATCCACCCCGGCCCTGCGACCGTCAGTGTGCAGCTCGACGCACTGGTCCGGCAGCTGGTGGTCCGCAACGCCGCACTGGTCGGCACGGTGAACGCAGGGAAGCGCCACTATGCGGCCGCGGTCGACGCGCTGCTGGCGGCGGACCGGGCCTGGCTGGAGCGGCTGGTCACCCGGAGCGTGCCGCTGTCCGATTGGCCGGCCGCATTGGTGCGGGAACCGGATGACATCAAGGTGGTCGTGGACTTGCGGCGATGACCTGCGAGGATGGTGGGTGACGAAGGGCAGACCGGGCCAGGCCCCGAGCTGCCCTGCCGATGGAAGGGAGCGCCGACTCGTGTCGGACACGAACGCTCGGACCGCCGAGCAGATCGAGGCGGATATCGCCGCCACCCGTGCGCGCCTGGCCTCGACCGTGGACGAGCTGGTCGACCGGGCCAGCCCGAAGAACCTGGCCCTGCGCCAGGTCGAGCAGGCCAAGTCGCAGGTCTTCGACGAGCAGGGTCAGTTGCGGACCCAGAAGATCCTCGCGGTCGTCGGCGCCGTGGCCGGTGTGGTCGGTGTGCTTCTCGTGATCCGTCGCCTGGTGGGTCGCCGGTGACTCCACGCAAGCGGCTCTCCGACGACAAGCTGCCGATCCGGATGCTGCACGACCGCGTCCTGGTCTCCCTCGAGCAGGAGGGCGAGCGCAAGTCGTCGGCGGGCATCCTGATCCCCGCCACCGCGCAGATGGGCCGTCGGCTGGCCTGGGCGAAGGTCGTCGCGATCGGCGCCAACGTGCGCACGGTCGAGGTCGACGACCGGGTGCTGTTCGACCCGGAGGACCGGGCCGAGGTCGAGGTGCGCGGCGACGACTACATCCTGCTGCGCGAGCGGGACCTGCACGCGGTGGCCGCCGGCCGCCTGGAGGACGGCCAGACCGGCCTCTACCTCTGAAACCACCTCTGAAGTTACCGCTGGAACCCGAACCGCGCCGGCGTCTGCGCCGCACCCGTGACCAGGTCGCGGACGAAGGCGCCGACCAGCGGCACGAACTTGAAGCCCTGCCCGGAGAACCCGGCCGCGACCGTGACCGGCCCAGCGCGGTCGATGACGAAGTCGGACGTCGGCGTGTTGTCGTAGAGGCAGCTGATCGCCGTGGACCGGCCGGCGTCGAGCCCCGGGAACCACTCCTCGACGTACCGCAGCAGGGTCGCGTCGCGCTCGGGCTCCGGCTGGAAGTCCCGCGTGTCGGGGTCCACCTCCGGCCCGGTCGCGTGCAGACCGACCTTGACGCCGGAGCCAGGCTCGTAGAGGCCGTAGCTGGTCGGGCCGTGGTGCACGAAGCTGGGCCACTCCAGTTGGTCCGACAAGGGCGTGAAGAACCGGGGCTGCTCCTGTGTCACCTTGAACGGCGGCAGCGTCACCAGACCGTCCGCCAGCCGCGGGGTCCACGGCCCAGCCGTCAGTACGACGTGCCGCGCCCGCACCGCCCCGCCCGGTACGTCGAGCTCGACCAGCCCTGCGTACGTCCGCAGCGCCCGCACCGGCGACTGCACGCGGAACTCGGCGCCCCACCGAGCAGCGACGACCTGTAGCGCGTGCACGGTCCGATCGGCGTACAGCCGGCCCGACCCTGGCTGGTACAGCACCGGCGTCTCAAACCGGAACCCTGGCCAGCGCTCCGCAGCCTCTGCCGCGGTCAGCACCGAGCCAGTTGCCGCGTGCAACGAGCGGAAGACGTCTACCTCCGCGTCGCTCAGCCCGTGGTCGATCCCGCCGGTCTCTTCGAGCAGGGCCTCGCCCGACTCCGCCTCCAGCTCCCGCCACAGCGGCCGGGCGCGTTCGGTCAGCTCGGCGATCTCCGCGTCGTCTGCGGCCGGCCGGAAGAGCCGCGTGGCCCCGTGCGACCCGCCCCGCTCGTGCCCGAGCGTGAACTGCTCCAGGACGACGACCTCTCGTCCCGCCGCGGCCAGCGCGCGCGCAGCGGCCGACCCCATCGCACCGGCCCCCACCACCGCCACGTCGTACGTCATCCGGTCACCCCCTGTCCGCACAGATCGTAGTGAAGTGGACAGTCGATCTCACCTGCCGAGCGGGTAGGGGAGAATGGCCAGGTGATCTTCGAGACCTCCAGCCGGTTGCCCGATTTCCCGTGGGACAAGCTCGACCCCTTCAAGCAGAAGGCGGCCGCGCACCCCGACGGCATCGTCGACCTGTCGGTCGGCAGCCCGGTGGACCCGGTGCCGGCGCTGGTCAAGCAGGCGCTGGCCGACGCCGCGGACGCCCCGGCGTACCCGACGACGATCGGTACGTCGGCTGCGCGGCAGGCGGCCGTGGACTGGATGGCGCGCCGGCTCGAGGTGACCGGGGTGGACCCGCAGCGCGGCGTCCTGCCCGTGATCGGCACCAAGGAGCTGATCATGATGCTCCCGACGCTGCTCGGCATCGGGGCCGGCGACACCGTCCTGATCCCGGACCTGGCCTACCCGACGTACGAGGCCGGTGCGGCGCTCGCCCGGGCGGCCAGCGTGCCGGTCGCGGACCCGACGGCGTACGACGGCCCCGTCCGGGTCGCGTACCTGAACTCGCCGCGCAACCCGTCCGGGGAGATCACCCTGCCGGACGACCTGCGGCGTGCGGTCGAGTGGGCGCGGGCGAACGACGTCCTGCTGGTCAGCGACGAGTGCTACACCGAGTTCGGCTGGGACGAGAAGCCGGTGTCCGTGCTGCACCCGGACGTGTCCGGCGGCAGCTTCGACAACCTGCTGGCGGTGCACTCGCTGTCCAAGCGCTCCAACCTGGCCGGGTACCGCGGCGGCTTCGTGGCCGGCGACGAGACGGTCGTGGCTGAGTTGCTCGCCGTCCGCAAGCACGCCGGGCTGATGGTGCCGTCGCCGATCCAGGCCGCGATGGCCGCCGCGTTCGCCGACGACGCCCACGTGGAGGAGCAGCGTGCGCGCTACCTGCGTCGCCGCGCCGTACTGCGGGACGCGCTGACCGACGCGGGCTGGGAGATCACCCTGTCGAACGGCGGGCTGTACCTGTGGGCGTCGCACCCGTCGTACGACGCGTACGGCTCCGTCGGTGCGCTGGCGGACCGCGGCATCCTCGTCGCGCCCGGCGCGTTCTACGGGACCGCGGGCGAGCGGCACGTCCGCGTCGCGCTCACCGGGACCGACGAGCGCGTCGACGCCGCCGTGAAGCGACTGCAGGAATAAAGAAAACTTCCCGCCTTCGTGTGACGTCTCCCTGTGTGACTGCCTCTTATAGGGGTAGGTGTTGTCGAGGGGAGGGTGAGGCGGATGAGGCGCTTCGTTGGGGTGGCGGTCGCGGTTGTGCTGAGTCTCGGGTCCGTCGGAGTGGCCCATGCGGACGAGACTCCTTCGCCGAGTGTGACTCCGTCGGCGACACCGGCTGAAACGCCGACCCCGACGCCTACGCCGACTCCCACGCCCACACCCACGCCCACACCGACACCGACGCCGTCGGCCGCGGTGACCCCGGCGGCGGCCTGGTCGATCACGCTGGACCAGCCGGCGGCCTCGTGGGAGGACAAGCCGACGGTCTTCACCGGCAAGATCAGCCAGCCGATCACCGGGTCGTACATCACGCTGTGGCAGCGGGTCCCGGGCGCCTGGGTGCTGCGCGCGTCGACCCGGACCACGACCGGCGGCGTGTACCGGTTCAGCTACGTCTCGGCGGCCCCGGGCACCTGGGCGTTCCGCACGATGATCGGGGTCAAGGCGGAGACGGCGCTCGCGATCTCGGACTACCGGACGGTGCCGATCCAGGACCGGAAGATCGTGATCACCACCCCGGCCTCCTGGTACGCGACGCTGACCGGCGTCTCGGTCACCGGCCGGATGGTGCCGGCCGAACCGGGCAAGGAGCTCGCGCTGCAGGAGTATCTCGGCAGCGGCCGCTGGGCACTGCTGAACATCGCGAAGATGGATGCGGCCGGCAATTTTCGGCTGAGGGTCCCCGACGACCTGCCCAAGACCCGCACCGTCCGCGTCGTCACGCGGTACGTCACCCAGCCCGCGATGGAGTACTCCGGTCTGGCGACGATCGTCATCAAGGCGGCCCTGAACCCCAAGGTGTACGCCGTGTCCGCCGCGATGGTGCCTTACACCTATCGCAGCGGCTGCCCCGTGCGGCCCTCGTCGCTGCGGCTGCTGCAGCTGAACTACTGGGGCTTCGACGGCCGCGTGCACCGGGGCGAGCTGATCCTGCGGGACGCCGCGGTGGCGAAGATGATCACCGTGTGGACCTCGACGTTCACGTCCAAGTTCCCGATCCGGCAGATGCGCCGGGTGGACGTGTTCGGCGGCAGCGACATCAAGTCGATGGCGGCCGACAACACGTCGGCGTTCAACTGCCGCCGCGTCACTGGCGACCCGTACTCGTTGTCGCCGCACTCGTACGGCTGGGCGATCGACATCAACACCGTCGAGAACCCGTACCTGGCCGCGGACGGCGTTTGGTACCCGTCGAACGGGCTGGCGTACCGCAACCGGTCCGTGGTGCGCCCGGGCATGCTGTTCTCCAGCAGCGTCGCCACGAAGGCCCTGATCGGACAGGGGTACTTCTGGGGCGCCGGCTGGGCCAAGCCCGACTACCAGCACTTCGAGCCGAGGTGAAGACCGTTGTAGTCGCCGGTGTCCTGGCTGCTGTCCTGGTCGGCTGCAGCTCCAAGTCGGCTGCTGAGCAACCAGCACCGAGCTCAACGCCCAGTCCGACGCCGGTGATCCCCAGCACGGTCAGCGGGACGGTGCCGGTGCCGCCGACCACATTGCCCACCAGCAACCCGACTGACGCCGCCGTCCCACCGGAGGTGCCGGAGCAAGCCACCGCCCCGCCTCCCGCGAACGCCGGTCCGCTCACCGCCCACAACCTCCCGGCTCCGGACAAGCTGGGCGCAGGGTGGAAGACGTACACGGACCCCGGCGGCGCAGAGGCGGGCTTCATCGGCAACAACACCTGGACCCGCCGCCGCGACCCACACCAGGCGTCGTACGAAGCCCTGCCCTCCGGCTGCGCCGGCCAGCCGGTCAAGGGATCCCTCCCGATCCCGCAGTACGCACTGACCGGCAGCTACCGCACCGCCGACGCCTTACCCGCCACTGCTCTCCTGCTCCGCTTCAGCACCTCCGACGCGGCCACTGCGTACTACCGCGGCTACGAGACCCGTATGAAGGCCTGCGGCACCGGCGGTGATCTGAGCGTCAAACAGCTCTGGGACACCGCCACAGCTGCCACCGCTGTTCGTACGTACGCCGGAGCGGAGTCCTACGTCGACGTGTCGATCGTGAAGGGTTCGACAGTCGCCCTGCTCGCGACGAGCTCCGCACAACCGGACAAACAGGCCGACTGGGCACACACCGTCGTACCAGCCCTGGAAGCCGTCATCGACTAGCGTCGACCACTGCCTGCGCGAACTCGCGCGGCGCCTCCTGCGGCACGTTGTGACCGACGTCGAACGTCCGGTGCTCGTACCGGCCGATGAAGTGGTCCCGGTACGACGAGCCGTCGCCGGCCGGCGTGAACGGGTCGTACCGCCCGTCGATCGTGATCGTCGGGACGCCGATCTTGGGCGCCTTCTGCAGTTGGACCTCCAGCTCGGCGTACTCCGGCTCCGCCGGGGCCAGGCTCTGCCGCCACCGGTAGTTGCCGATCACGATGGTCTCCCAGTCCGGGTTGTCGAAGGCGGCCGCGGTCCGGGCGTAAGTCGCCGCGCCGTACTTCCAGGTGGGTGAGTTGAACTTCCAGATGAACTCGCCGAGCTCCCGCTTGTACTGGTGCAGGCCCTTCACGCCGCGCTCGGTGGCGAAGTAGTACTGGTACCACCAGGCGTTCTCGGCCGCGGGCGGCAGCGGGTTCAAGTTCGCTTCGAGGTTCGTGATCAGGTACCCGGTGACCGAGACCAGAGCCTTCACCCGCTCCGGCCAGAGCGCCGCGATGATGTCCGCGGTGCGCGAGCCCCAGTCGTAGCCGGCCAGCACAGCGCGCTGGATGCCGAGCGCGTCCATCAGCGCGAGGATGTCGAGCGCGAACGCGGCCTGGTCGACGTTGCGAGGCGTGCCGGCCGAGCGGAACGTCGTACTGCCGTGGCCGCGCAAGTAGGGCACCACAACGCGGTAGCCGTGGCGGGCGAGCAGCGGGGCGACCTGTTCGAAGCTGTGGATGTCGTACGGGAATCCGTGCAGCAGCAGCACCGGAGTGCCGTGCGCCGGGCCGAGCTCGACGTATCCGACGTTGAGGACACCGGCGTCGATCTGCTTGACCGGGCCGAAGGGCAGCTTGGGTGCCGCGGCCGCGCCGCCGGTCACGAGCGGGACGACACCGGCCGCCAGTGCGGCGGCGCCGGTGGTCCGGAGGAGGGTGCGGCGGCTGACGTTCATGGAAGACCTCTCTGATCGGGCGTTGGCCTGGTTCGCCCTCAGATTCGCCCGGACCGGGCACCGCTCGAACCCGTGAGATCCACTGGTCCGCCCGCACACCACACCAGAAGTTGTATTACCTTTCAGTATTTCGTGACCTACACTCCGGTTATGGGTGACTTCGACAGGTATGCCCGGCTCACCGCGCGGCTGGACGCGCCGTACGCGGTGATCGACCTCGCCGCGTTCCGGCGCAACGCCGACGACCTGGTCCGGCGCGCCGCCGGGACGCCGATCCGGATCGCGTCCAAGTCGGTCCGCTGCCGCGCGCTGATCGCGGCCGCGCTCGAGCGTCCCGGCTTCCGCGGCGTGATGAGCTACGCGCTCCCCGAGGCGCTCTGGCTGGCGCGCAACGGCGTCGACGACATCCTGCTCGGTTACCCGACGACGCATCGGGCCGCGCTCCGCGAGCTGTCGGAAGACCCCGGGGCGGCCTCCCGGATCACGCTGATGATCGACTCGCCGGAGCACCTCGGGTACATCAAGGCCGCCGCGACCGGCCCCGCCCGGATCCAGGTCTGCCTCGACGTCGACGCCTCGCTGCGAGTCCTCGGCCGGCACCTCGGCGTCCGGCGGTCCCCGCTGCGGACCCCGGCCGAGGTCGCGGCGCTCGCCCGGACGGTCGCCGCGGACGACACGTTCGAGCTGACCGGCGTGATGTTCTACGAGGCGCAGATCGCCGGTCTCCCGGACACCTCGCCGGCAGTCCGCTGGGTCAAGCGGCGGTCGGCCGCCGAGCTCGCCGACCGGCGCGGTGCCGTCGTCGACGCGGTCAAGCAGGTTGCGCCACTGCGGATCGTCAACAGCGGCGGCACGGGCAGCCTCGAGATCAGCAGCGCCGACCCGGTCGTCACCGAGGTCACCGCGGGCTCCGGCCTCTACGGCCCGACCCTGTTCGACAAGTACGACGTGTTCCAGCCTGAGCACGCGATGGCGTACGCGCTGGACGTCGTACGTCGCCCCGCGCCGCGGATCGCCACGCTCTTCGGCGGTGGGTACGTCGCGTCCGGGCCGGCCAAGAAGTCGCGGCTGCCACTGCCGGCCGCGCCGTCCGGCCTGAAGCTGCTGGGCACCGAAGGCGCAGGCGAGGTGCAGACGCCGGTCCAGGGTCAATCGGCCGATCGGCTGCGTCTCGGAGACAGAGTGTGGATGCGCTACGCGAAGGCGGGCGAGATGCTGGAGCGGTTCGACGTCGTGCAGGCGATCGACGGCGATCAGGTGACCGAGCTGGTCACCTACCGCGGCGAAGGGAAGAACTTCGGATGAGCACCTGGCGGAACTGGGCCGGCACCGAGTCGGCGACCGGGATCGAGACCCTGCGTCCGCGCTCCGCCGACGAGCTCGCGGCGGCGGTCAAGTCCGCGGCCGAGCAGGGCAAGAAGCTCAAGGCGGTCGGATCCGGGCATTCGTTCACGGGCTGTTCGGTGCCGCAGGAGGTGATGATCCGCCTCGACGGGCTGTCCTCGATCACTCACGCGGACCAGGAGTCCGGCCGGGTGACCGTCGGTGCGGGCACCGGCCTGCGGAAGCTCAACGAGGGCCTCGCGGCCTTCGACCTGGCGATGGCGAACCTCGGCGACATCGACAAGCAGACCGTCTCCGGCGCGATCTCCACCGGCACGCACGGGACCGGCGCGCGGCTCGGCGGCCTGGCCACGCAGATCGCCGCACTCGACCTGGTCACCGCCGACGGTTCGGTGCTGCACTGCTCGCCCGACGAGAACCCCGACGTGTTCGCCGCGGCCCGGGTGTCGGTCGGCGCGCTCGGGGTGATCAGCTCGCTGACGCTGCAGTGCGTGCCGGCGTTCCTGCTGCGCGCGCAGGAGATGCCGCTGCCGCTCGGTGAGGTCCTGGACGGTTTCGACGAGCTTGCCGACGGCAACGACCATTTCGAGTTCTACTGGTTCCCGCACACCGACATCGCGCTCACCAAGCGGAACAACCGGGTCGGCCCCGGCGTCGGCGCGTCACCGGTCGGGCGGATCCGCGGCTGGATCGACGACGAGCTGCTGTCCAACAAGGTCTTCGAGCTGACCAACCGGCTCGCCGTGCGGCGGCCCGGGACGGTGCCGCGGATCAACCGGATCGCCTCCCGCGCGCTGTCCGCCCGCGAGTACGTCGACGCGTCGTACAAGGTGTTCTGTTCCGAGCGCAACGTGATCTTCCGCGAGTCGGAGTACGCCGTGCCGCGGGAGCACGTGGTCGACGTGATCCGCCGGCTGCGCGAGTGGATCGACGCCTCCGGGTCGCGGATCCCGTTCCCGATCGAGGTCCGGGTGGCCGCGCCGGACGACATTTGGCTGTCCACGGCGTCCGGCCGCGCGACGGCGTACGTCGCGATCCACCAGTACCACCGGCTGCCGCATGACGGGTACTTCCGGGCCTTCGAGGAGATCGTCGCCGACTACGACGGCCGGCCGCACTGGGGCAAGCTGCACACGCTGACGGCCGCCGAACTGCGCGGCCGGTACCCGCACTTCGACGACTTCCTCGCCGTCCGCGACCGGCTGGATCCGCAGCGAACGTTCGAGAACCCCTACACCCACCAGGTCTTCGGCGGCTAGCCTGCGACCATGAGTGAACCGCAACCGCTCGAACCGGTGACCGAAGACTGGCAGAAGGCGCTCGCTGTCGTCGCCCACCCGGACGACCTGGAATTCGGCACCGCGGCCGCGATCGCGCGGTGGACCGGACAGGGCAAGCAGGTGGTGTACTGCCTGCTGACCTCCGGCGAGGCGGGTATCGACGGCGTCGACCCGGCCGAGTGCGGCCCGCTGCGCGAGGCCGAGCAGATCGAGTCGTCCCGGATCGTCGGTGTCTCCGTGGTCGAGTTCCTCGGCCAGCCGGACGGCACCATCGAGTACGGCGTGGCGCTCCGCCGCCTGATCACCGCCGCGATCCGCCGGCACCAGCCGGACATCGTCATCACGAACAACTTCCGCGACACCTGGGACGGCGACGTGGCGCTGAACCAGTCCGACCACATCAGCACCGGTCGCGCCACGCTCGACGCGGTCCGGGACGCCGCGAACCGGTGGATCTTCCCGGACGCCGGCGACAAATGGGACGGCGTACGGCAGGTGTGGGCGGCCGGCTCTCCGAACTCGCGGCACGGCGTGGACACGACCGACACGTTCGAGGTCGGTGTCAGGTCCCTGCAGGCGCACAAGGCTTACATCGACGGCTTGAACCGCGGCTTCGACGCCGAGGAGTTCCTCGAAGGTGCGTCCCGCCCGGCCGGCACCAGGCTGGGCACGAAGTACGGGACGCGGTTCGAGGTCTTCACTCCGTGAGGTAGGCCCGCAGGTGCGGCGGCGTGGGCTTCGGGCGGCGGGGCTCGCGGTCGCCTGCGGTGTCCGGGCCGGGCGGGTTGTTCGGACCCACCCACGAGCGGACCAGTGCGCGGCCGCCCTTGCGGGTCAGCCGGTGCAGGTCGATCTGCTGGACCTGGGCGGCCGGGATGCCGAGCTGGGCGAGGCTCCGGTTGGCCATCTCGCAGGCCGCGTCGTGCTTGCGCGGCGACAGCTTCTGCTGCAGGACGATCGCTATCGTGCCGTCCGGCAGGTCCTCGATCCGCTGGAAGCGCAGGCCCTTGTCCAGGGAGCACGAGTTCAGCGCGAGGTCGATGTAGGCGGCGTTGGACAGTCGGCGATCAGGCTTCGCGCGCGCAACCACTTCGTATCGGGCCATGCTCCGATCATCCGTCGGCCCGCACCGGAATTCCAGGAATCTGCGATCAGCGAAGTCGGTCGATCGCGGCCGCCACATCGGCCGGGTGGGAGATCGGCGTGAGGTGGTTGGCGTCCGGGATCAGTGTCGGCGCGGGGGCGCCGATACGGGTCGCGGTCTCGGCCGGGTTCCCGCCGTTGGTGTCCTCGGCGCCGAAAACGACCGCTTTCGGGAGCTTCAGCGCACTGAGCATCGCCAGCCGGTCGGGGGAGACGGCCGGGATGCCGTGCGCCGTCATCTGCCAGACCGCCTGCTCCGCGCCGGGCTGCCGGAACGGGCGCGTCCACTGGTCGACATCCATTTCCGGGCAGGCGGGGGAGCAGACGCTGTTGTAGATCCGCTTCAGCAGCCAGCCCTGGTCGAGCACCAGCCGGAACAGCGAGGTCCGGTACGGCGGGACGACCAGCCAGCGCGGCGGCCCGGCCTGACCGCCCGGCAACGGCAGCCCGTCGCCGTCGAGGAACATGATCCCGCCGATCCGGTCCGGCGCCTCGAGCGTCGCCTCGGCCGCGACCCCGGCGCCGAGCGAGTGCCCGACCAGGATCGGCCGCGGTTCGCCCGGCCCGCCGAGGTGCATCGCCTCCAGGAACCCGAGCAGCTGCGCCGCGAGATGCTCGACCGTGTACGGCCCCTTGCGCTCGGAATACCCGTAGCCGGTGATGTCGTACGCGTACACGCGATGGTTGGTGGCGAGCAGCGGCACGACCCGTGACCACGTGTCGACGGACTCCGCCGAACCGTGGACGAGGACGACGGGCGCTCCCGACGTACCCCAGGTGTCGTAGCGGGTGTTGATGCCGGCCGCCTGCACGTACTTGAGGCCGGGCGGCGGCGCGGCGGTTCCGTTGGTGGCGAGGTTGTAGCCGAGAGAAGCCGCGGTGACGACCAGCCAGAGCCCGAGAAGTCCCAGGAACCCCCGCCACAGGAACCGTTTCACGGCCCCCAGTCTGACAGTGAGGCGCTGTCCGGTGATCCAGACATGGGCCTAGAGCTGCAGGATCCGCTGGGACTCGGTGAGCACTGCCGGCGAGGCGAGGGACTGCCAGCGCGGGATCTGCTCCTGGAGGAACGGGCGCAGCTGCACGGCCCGCTCGGCGTCGTGGTCGAGGACGTCGAGCTCGTTGACGATCGTCAGGTCGACGAAGTCGCGGAGCTCCTCGGTGCCGAGCTCCTCCGAGGTACCGGTGAAGCGGTCCGTCACCGTCCGGTGCTCGGCGAGGTCACGCCACGTGGTCTCCCGGTCGCACGCGCCGTACCGGTAGACGATCAGCTCGGCCTCGGTACCGATCACCGACTCCAGGACCGGACGCTCGGTCTGCCAGTCGAAGAGATGGGTCGGGAAGCCGTCGGTGCCGTACGCGGCGTGCGCCAGGCCGGCCAGCACCAGGGTGTCGGACGCACCCATGGAGCCGAGGCGCTTGGCGACGCGGTGCAGGTGGACATACAGGCTTCCGCCCGCATGGTCGATCTCGTCGGCGCCGCGCACCAGCAGCAGCGAACCCAAGTCCTGGAAAGTGCTCATCTGACCCCTTCTCACCCCGGAGCGGCCAAATCCCGCAGGGCACCCACGGTAAGGGCAATGAACGACCCCCGCCCAGCACTACGGCGTGCCGTTTCAGTCACACCGTGTTCATGTCCCGGTTCAGGTCCGGTTCGCTGCTCAGGACTCCGCCGGAGGCGATCCCGGAGCGAGCCCTGAAACCGGCCGTCAGAGGTTCCGGACGGTGGGAGCCGGCGGGACCATCAGGACATGAGCAACACCGCAGCCCGCTGGACGCTGGTGGCCGTGCTGGCCGCCGTGCTCCTGCTGACCATCACCGTCACCAACGCCCTGGCCGCCGCCGAGGACCGTCCCGGCACGCCGGCCTCCGCCACTGCCGACCGCTGACCTCAGCTGGTTGCTGCAGGCAATCAGAACCCGCCCGCAACCACCTCACACGGTTGCGGACGGGTCCTGCATTTTCTGCCCGTGGTGGTCAGGGAAGGTGACCGACCACGGGGAGTCTTCAGTCGAGGTCGGCGAGGGCCTTGCGGGCGGCTTCCAGCTCGGCCTCGAGGGCGGCGACCTTCGCGGCCTGCTGCGCGCGGGCCTCCTCGATCACCTCGTCGATCGGGGTCGACAGGTCCTCGTGCAGTTCCTTGGCCGCGCGGGACACCGCGGCCGCGGCGACGGCCAGGTCGCGCGCCAGGTAGGTCGTGCCCTGCTTCAGCTCGGCCCGCCACTCGCCGTCCGCGGTGCCGGTGACGGTCAGCGTGAGCTCGAGGGTCTTGGTCTTCTTGCCCGCGGCCTTCTTCGCCGGCGCCTTCTTCGGCTTCGCGACCTCGGCCGAGTCCGTGTCGGACGCGTCGGACGTGTCGGGGGTTTCGGCAGCCGTGGCGGCCGACGAGTTCATCAGGTCGGGAGTGTCGGCGACGTCGGACGGCGTCTCTACTGCCAGAGTGTCTACAGTCATCGTTGCGGCGATCTCCTTCGGAACTGGCACTGTGCGACTATTAGAACATATGTTCCCTTGAGCGCCAATCCTGAGATCTGGTACGTGCGATGTCTCGGGACATCCGTTGACAGTTGAGATCAGGTACTGGAAGGCCGTGCCGTGGTCCGGCCTGGAGGCCGCAGATCCACATCGATCCCCGGGCCGGACCACTCAGCGTTCGTCGGTCGTCAGCACTTCGCGTGGTTCGAATCGACGACGCTGCTGACGTTGCCGGACCACACCCAGCCGACCGTGTTCGAGGTTGCGTCGCGAACGTAGTACCAGAGGTTGCCGTAGGCGTTGAACTTCGAGCACCAGATGTAGGCCTTGCCCGACTGTGCGGGGAGCGTGGCGCACTCGCCTGCTGGTCCGGTGTGGTACGGGCCGTTCGTGTAGAGGTAGCCGCCGTCCTTGTTGGTCCCGTACTGCGTGCAGTCGATGGCGGCGTACGACGAACTGGCGCCGACCCACGCAGTCGAGGAAGCTGCGATCGCTACCGCAGCCAGTGCTCGTCCGACAGTTGTCTTCTTCGGCATGGTGTTCCTCCCCTGTGAGAAGAGTTGGTTCCGATGGCCAACGGCTCGTCACGCTAGAACGGACCGCGGCGGCCCGCGAACCGCTTGCAGGTTCCTGCAATTGCCTGCCTAAGGGGACGCCTGTTCGATTCGCACACCAACCAGCCTGACCAGGAAGCGATCGATCTGCGCTTCCAGCGGTGGCAGCTCCGCCTCCGGCTCGTTGATCCGGATCGAGACCGCGCCGTGCACGGCCGCGCGGAGATCGAGCGCCACGGCCGCCGCGTCGTCGGCCGGCGCGAGTCCGGCGTCCATGCAGGCCTGGACGGCGGCCTTCGCGCGGACCGCCAGTTCCTCCTTGAAGACCAGGTGCATCCGCCGGTTCAGCGTGCTCTCGTGCAGGACCTTGTAGAGGCCGGCGTAGTCGCGCGTCCACGCGCCGAGGAAGATCAGCCGCGCGCGTAACCGCCGTACCGGATCGTCGCCGGCGCTCGTCTCGGCCTCCTCGAGGTCGCGCAGCAGGTCGGCGGTGGACTGCTCGAGGGCGGCGAACACGAGTTCGTCGCGGTCGGCGAAGTGGATATACACCGAGGTTGCCGCGATCCCGACCTCGCGGGCGACCGCGCGCAGCGACAGCGCCTCGTCGTCGCCGAGTTCGTTGAGCATCCGCAATGCCGCGTCGATGATCTCGCGGCGCAGCAGTTCGCCCTGCCCGCGCCGGTTGCGGCTCCGCGTCGTCCCAGCGTCCATAGGCCGATTGTATTGCAACGCACGTTGCCTTACAGTCGTAGCACTACAGCTGTTCACTTAAGGATGACGATGAGCGAACGCAACAAGCAGACGGTCCGCGACTTCTACGAGGCCGGCCTGAACCAGAAGGACTTCCACGCCGCGGCCCAGCTGATCGGCGACCGCTACGTGCAGCACAACCCGCGGATCGCGGACGGCATCGCCGGTTTCGAGGCCTTCGTCGCGACCCTGCGACGGGATTTCCCCGACCTGCGGGCCGAGGTCAAGCAACTCTTCGCCGACGGCGACCACGTCATCGCCCACGTGTACGGCGTGCGCGTGCCGGGGCAGCCGGGGACGGCGATCGTGGACATCTTCCGCCTCGACGAGGACGGCAGGATCGTCGAGCACTGGGATGTCATGCAGCCGATCCCCGACACCGCCGCGAACTCGAACGGGATGTTCTAGTGGCGACCACGGCGGTGCCGGCCCAGGTTGATGCCAAGCGGTGGTGGGCGTTGGCGGCGGTGGCGACGGCACAGTTGATGGTGGGGATCGATCTGACGATCGTGAATATCGCGCTGCCGTCGATGCAGCAGGACCTGGGGTTGTCGGATCCGTCGCGGCAGTGGGTGATCACCCTCTTCGCGCTCGGGTACGGCGGTCTGCTGCTGCTCGGCGGCCGGATGAGCGACCTGATCGGGCGGCGGCGGGCGCTCCTGGCGGGGCTGACCGGCTTTGCGCTGGCCTCCGCGCTGGGCGGCGCAGCGACCGGTGGAGCCGTGCTGCTCACAGGACGTGCACTACAGGGCGTCTTCGGAGCGTTGCTGACTCCAGCTGTGCTGGCGACGCTCGCAGCCTCGTTCCCGTCTCCGGCCGAGCGTGGCAGGGCGTTCGGGATCTACGGGGCAGTCATGGGCAGTGCGTCCGGACTGGGCATCTTGGCCGGCGCTGTGCTGACGGAGTACCTGGACTGGCGCTGGGCCATGTACGTGAACCTGCCGATCGCCGCACTGGCCGCAGCAGGTGTTCTGTACGCCGTACCTCCAGTGCAGCGTGCCAGTGGCGTGCGGGTCGACGTACTAGGTGCGGTGCTGGCGACAGCAGGTCTGATGGCGGTGGTGTTCGGGTTCGGCCGGGCGGAGTCGGACGGGTGGAGTGCGCCGGCGACGTATGCATCGGTGGCTGTCGGCCTGGCGCTACTGGCCGGGTTCTTGGCCGCGCAGGCGCGCGTTGCCAATCCGCTGCTGCCGTTGAGGGTCCTCAGAGACCGCAAGCGAGCCGGCTCGTACTTGGCGGTGTTCAGCCTGGCGATCGGCATGTTCGCCGCGCTGTTCTTTCTGACCTTCTACCTGCAGACGGTCCGCCACTACACGCCGATCAGGGCCGGACTGGGCTTCCTGCCACTGACGGTCGGACTCATGCTCGGAGTGCGCGCGGTGAGCCGGCTGCTCGCCAGGGCGAGCGTGCGCGCACTCATCTGCCCCGGACTGCTCACCATCGCAGCAGGTCTCGCACTGCTCGGTCTTCTGCGCCCGGACAGCAACTATTGGCTGCAGGTCATGCCTGTCTTCCTGCTGGTCGGCCTGGGGACCGGATGGGTCCTGATCACGGCCAACAGCACCGCCACACTCGGCGCCGGCGCCGACAGTGCAGTGGCCGGCGCCATGGTGATGACGTCCCAGCAGGTCGGGGCATCACTCGGCACGGCGTTGCTCAGCACCGTCGCCGGAACAGCGGCAGCTCACTCCGACGCCGTCCACGGGTTCAACGTGGCCGGCGTCGGAGCCGCAGGCTTCCTCTGTGTTGCTGCGGCCGCTGTCTACTGGGTGCTCTCGGAGCGGTCGCCCGACCACTCGAGGTGGAAGCTGCCCTCACGGTCGACGCGCTTGTAGGTGTGCGCGCCGAAGAGGTCGCGCAGGCCCTGGATCAGGGCGGCCGGCAGGCGCTCGGCGCGGAGGCCGTCGTAGTACGACAGGGCTGCCGAGAAGCCCGGGGCCGGGACGCCGACGGTCGCCGCGGTCGCCACCACGCGGCGCCACGCCTCCTGCCCGCTTGCGACCGCGTCCCGGAAGTAGTCGTCGACGAGCAGCGATGGCAGGTCCGGGTTGCGGTCGTACGCCTCCTTGATGCGGTCCAGGAACCGCGCCCGGATGATGCAGCCGCCGCGCCAGATCGTCGCCATCGCGCCGAGGTCGATGTTCCAGCCGTACTCGTCGCTGGCGGCGCGGATCGCGTCGAAGCCCTGCGCGTACGCGACCAGCTTCGACGAGTACAGCGCGTGCCGTACGTCGTCGATGAACGCGTCCCGGTCGACGTCCGCCTTCGTCTCCGACGGACCGGGCAGTACGCCGGCGGCAGCCTCTCGCCGTACGACGTCACCCGACAGCGACCGCGCGAACACGGCCTCGGCCATGCCGCTGACCGGGATGCCCAGGTCGAGCGCCGACTGCACCGTCCACCGGCCGGTGCCCTTCTGCTCGGCCTGGTCGAGGACGATGTCGACGAACGCGCCGCCGGTCGTCGGGTCGGTCTGGCTGAGCACCTCGGCAGTGATCTCGATCAGGAACGACTCGAGGTCGCCGGTGTTCCAGTCCCGGAACACGTCCGCGAGCTCCGCGGGGGCCAGGCCGAGGACGTGCCGGAGCAGGTCGTACGCCTCCGCGATCAGCTGCATGTCGGCGTACTCGATGCCGTTGTGCAGCATCTTCACGAAGTGACCGGCGCCGTCCGGGCCGACGTGCACGCAGCACGGCTCGCCGTTCACGTGGGCGGAGATCTTGGTGAGCATCGGCTCCAGCGCCGCGTACGACTCGGGGGAGCCGCCCGGCATGATGCTCGGGCCGTTCAGTGCGCCCTCCTCACCGCCGGAGACGCCGGAGCCGACGAAGTGCAGCCCCTTGTCGCGAAGCGCCGCCTCCCGGCGCCGGGTGTCGACGAAGTGCGCGTTGCCGGCGTCGACGACGATGTCGCCCTCGTCGAGCAGCGGCACCAGCTCGTCGATGACGGCGTCGGTCGGCGCGCCGGCCTTGACCATGATGATCACCTTGCGCGGCTGCTCCAGCGACTCGACGAAGCCCGCGAGGTCCGTCGACGGCACGAACTCGCCCTCGGAGCCGAACTCCGCGACCAGTGCGTCGGTGCGGGCCTGGGAGCGGTTGTGCAGGGCGACGCGGAACCCGTTGCGCGCGAGGTTCCGGGCCAGGTTGCGGCCCATCACTGCGAGGCCGGTTACGCCGATCTGGGCTTTGCCTGACTGGGGCGGTGGGGTGGGTCCGTCAACAGAGCTGGTACTCATCGAAATCTCCCGCAGTCTCAAGTTGTGTGCTGACCAAGTCTCGCGCGACCGGCAAGGGCGGTCTGCAGCGGGCTCGGCAACTGGACAGTCATGAGCTCTTCTCAAAGCGGTGACAACGATGGTAGACATCTCAGAAATCGATTTCCCATGACGAAGGAACCGCCCATGCTCCGTCGTGTCGTCGCTCTCGCCGCCTGTGCGCTGCTCGCTCTCCCCGTCACCACGGCGTCGGCCGCGCCATCAGGAAACGACAACGGTCCCATCGGCTGGGACGTCTACCGGAACCTCGACCGCCTGCCCGAGTTGCAGGCCGGCGTCCGGACGAAGCAGTTCTCCAGCTTCGGCCGCGACGGCACCAACAACGACGGCTTCGACGGCACCTACTCGTGTCTGCGGACGACGGCCGCCGGCTGCGTGATCGCCGAGGACAGCGGTCCCGGCGAGGTCGCGTCGATCTGGTTCACGCGCGACGAGGGCAACGTCACCAGGACCGGCACGATCACGGTCGAGCTGGACGGCAAGCAGGTGCTGCACGGGTCGTTGCAGGACATCGTCGACGGCAAGCTCGGCGCACCGTTCAGCTATCCGCTGGTCGCGAACGGCGTCCAGACCAGCGGCGGCGTCTACCTCCGGGTCCCGATGCCGTACCGCTCGTCGATGCGGATCACCACGCAGACGAACCCGTACTTCTACCACGTCGACTACCGCCAGTTCCCGGACGCGAACGGCGTCCGGACCTTCGACCCGGCCGACAAGGCGGAGGACGTCCTCGCGCTGCTCAACGCCTCCGGTACGAAGGACCCGAAGCCCGCGCGACCCGACGCGCGGACGACGAGCACTCCGCTGAACCTTGCTCCCGGCAAGCAGGTGACGCTGGCGGACGCCCGCGGCGCCGGCGAGCTGAGCGCTCTGCGGCTGAAGCTGCCCGATCTCGTCGGCTTCGATCTGAAGAGCTTCGCCGACGACGGCCGGGCGTTCGTCGGCGGCAGCGCGTTCACGCTGAAGATCGACCCGGCCAACACCGGGGTGAAGCTGACCCGGCGGATGGACCTGCGGATCGGTAACCAGCGCGCCAGGATCCTCGTCGACGGCGCCCCGGCCGGAGAGTGGTCGCCGCTCAAGGCGGAAGGTGCGCAGTGGCACGACCAGTCGGTCGACCTCCCGGCCGCGCTCACGGCGGGCAAGTCGCAGATCACGATCACCAACCAGTTCGTCTCGTCCGACTTGGACTTCAACGAGTTCCTGTACTGGGCGGATTCGACCGTCGGCGGTCAGGTGCAGCGCACCGACACGCTCGATGTGGGACCGAAGCACGTCGCCGACGAGCAGGCCCACGGGTACTCGATCACGCAGCAGAACTGGAGCGGCGAGCACGCGATGGCATACGCCGCCACGGACGAGGATGCCGCCAGGGTCAAGCCGTCCGACACGCTGCTGGCGGGTGTCCGCGTGCAGGTGACGATCGACGGCCGGAAGCGTGTCGACGCACCGCTCGGCGAGTTCTTCGGCTCAGGTCTCGGTGAGAACCCGGTCCGTTCACTCTTCTTCGCGATGGACCCCGACGGCTGGTACTCCTCCTGGTGGCCGATGCCGTACGCCGCCCGCGCCACGGTGACGCTGGTCAACACCACGGCGTACCAGCTCAAAGGGCAGACCGAGGTGACATCGGCGAAGGACGCCCGCAAGGCGCTCGACCTGGCGACCGGGAAGATCGGCTACTTCACCGCGATCTCGACCCGCGGCGAGACCACGCAGGGCAGCGACTGGACGTTCGCCGACGTGGCCGGCCGCGGCAAGTTCGTCGGCGTCTCGCAGACCATGGAGGGACTGCTTGCCGACGGCAACACCCGCGGCTACCTGGAGGGCGACGAGCGGGTGTACGTCGACGGCGAGCGGACGCCGGCGATCCACGGCACCGGGACCGAGGACTACTACGAATCCGGCTGGTACTTCAACGCCGGCACGTACTCCACCCCGTTCCACGGCAACTCCGCGCACGAGGTCCGCGCCGGGTTCTGCACCAACGAGTGCGACGGGGCGTGGCGACTGCACATCACCGACTCGGTCGCCTTCGAGAACCAGCTCGACTTCGGGATCGAGCACGGTCAGCAGGACGACCACCCGGCGATCTACGGCTCGACGGCGTTCCTCTACACCGCGTCGACGTTCGGCGCCCGGGAGACGGACCGGATCGACACCGGCTCGGCGAGCAGCCGTCAGCAGCACGGGTACGCCGACAACGGCAGCCAGGCCGACCTGAGCTCGGTGTACGAAGGCGACCACGACAACATCACCCTCACCGACCAGGTCCGCTCCAGCACGCAACCGATCCGCTTCACCGTCAAGACCGATCCGGCCAACCGTGGCGTCACCCTGCGGCGGACCAGCGATCAGAACAGTCCTGGGCAATCGGCTCAGGTCATTGTCAACGGAAAAGACGCGGGCACCTGGCTGCAACCGCTCGGCAACACGCACCAACGCTGGCTCGACGACAACTACCAGTTGCCAACGGCAATCACCTCCGGACGCACGAGCCTGGCCATCGAGCTCCGACCCACCGGCCCGCCGTGGACCGCGTCCGCGTACGTCGTCCAGTCGCTGACCGCGCCGTACGACGACAACCGCGCCCCCGGCGCTGTCACCGGACCAGTAGCAACTGGTCGGGCCGACAACGCGATCAACGTGACCTGGAACGACGTCGGTGACGAGAGCGGGATCGCGTACTACAACGTGTACGGCGCCGTCGCCGGTGGCGCCGAGAAACTGGTCGGGACGAGTCCGTTGCCCGGGTTCCTGCACAGCGGGCTGGGACTGGGCGAGACATGGACGTACCGGGTGTCGGCGGTGGATCTGGCCGGAAACGCGGGCCCGAAGTCGGCGGCGGTGCAGGGGACCAGCGGGCGGACGTTGCGGGTCGAGGGCGAGGCGATGCTGCCGCCGGTCTCGTCGACCGTCGCGGTCGATCCGCAGGGGAACTGCTGCGGCGTCAGTTGGTCCGGTGGTGCGCAGGCGTGGATCCACGGCACCAAGGCCGGCGACAAGACGGTGTTCGGGTTCACCGTGCCGACGACCGGCACGTACGAGTTGTCGGCCGTCCTGACCAAGGCGGCCGACTACGGCATCGTCGACGTCCGGATCGACGGGAATGCCGCGGTCGGCTTCGACGGGTACCAGGCGTCGGGGGTCGGCACGCAGACCGTGACTCTGGGGACCGCGCCGTTGACGGCGGGCGCTCACCAGCTCGCGGTGACACTGACCGGCAAGAACGCGGCAGCGACCGGCTACCTGGTCGGTGTGGATCTGCTCGACCTTAAGCTCACCCCGTGAATCCCTTGGAGTCTCGCCGTACCGCACTGATCCTGATCGACCTGATGCCGCGGATCGTCGCGCTGCAGACCGCGCCGCTCAGCGGACCGGTCGTGCTCGAGCGATCCGTGGCGCTGGCCGCGGCGACGCGGTCGGCGGGCGGGCTGGTGGTGAACGTCCGGGTCGAGCGGCCCGGTGTGGACGTGCAGCCCGAGGGCAGCGGGTTCGCGCCCGAGGTCGTGCCGCAGGAGGGCGACCTGGAGATCGTCAAGCAAACGATCGGCGCCTTCGGGCGGTCGCCGCTCGACGCCGAGCTCCGGTCCCGTGGCATCGCGAACGTGGTGCTGGCCGGTATCGCCACGAACTTCGGCGTCGAGTCCACCGGCCGGGCCGCGTCCGACCTCGGCTACGAGACGTTCTTCGTCACCGACGCGATGACCGGCCTCGACGACCACGCCCACGACTTCGCGGTCTCGTACGTCTTCCCGCGCATCGGCGCGAGCTGCACGAGTGAGGACTACCTCAAGGCGCTGAACTAGCCGAAAAGTGCAGCGTTTTCCTGGGCCCATGCCTGGAGGGTCCGGGCCTGGTGGCCGGTGACTTCGGCGACGGTGCCGTTGACGGTGGTCTCGTCGATGGTGCCATTGCCGAAGAACCCTTCGATGGCTCGCGCGTAAGGCTCCGGCATCGACGCGAACAGGGCGTCGTGGGTTTCCGCGCGGCTCATCGGGTACGCCGTCAGCGGGCGACCGAGGGCGTCGGCGAGGATCGCGACCTGCTCGACGGGTGTGAGCGCGATCGGCCCGGTCAGCCGCAGTACCCGGCCGTCGTGCCCGCCCTGCAGGGCCCGCACCGCGACGTCGCCGATGTCCCGCGGATGGATCGTCGACACCGGTACGTCGGGGAACTGGACCCGCACCTCGTCACCGGCCCGCAGCTGGTCCCGCCAGCGCAGCGTGTTGGACATGAACGAGTTCGGCCGCAGGAACGTCCAGGCCAGACCCGACGCCCGCACGGCTTCCTCGGTGGCGTGGTGGTACGCGGCGACCGCGTTGGTCACGTCGCCGTCGAGTGAACTGCTCGACAGGACGACGACTTTCCGGACTCCCGCGTGGACGGCGTTCGCGAGCAACTCGTCGAGCCGTTCGTAGCCGCTCATCAGGAAGATCCCGGACACTGCGGGCAACGCGTCCACGAACGTCTCCGGACGGTTCAGGTCGCCGATCACCGGCTCGATCCCGGCGGGCAGCTCCCGCTCCGACCGAACGAGTGCCCGCCCCGGAATCCCCTGTTCCGCCAGCGCCTCGACCACCGCGCCACCGGCGTTCCCGGTCGCGCCGGTCACCAGAACCGTCATGATCCCCACCCTCTCGCCTCGACCCGCACAGCCTGCCACGCGCGCAGGGCCGCGCGCAGACAGATCCCGGGGTCGTCCGCGTGGTACACACGCTCGTCAGGCTCGATGTTGTCGAGGAACCGCTGGTAGGTCAGCGCGTAGGTGAGCGGGCTCAGCACGCTCATCGGCCGCAGCGCACGCAGCGGCTCGGACCCCGGGACCTCACGCCGCCAGGCCTGTGACCAGACCTCCGCGGGATGCTCACGCCGCTCCTCGGGCAGGAAGTCCTGCAGCCGCTTGATGTCGATCGCAGGATGGCCGACGAACGCGTCGGCCCAATCGACGATCCTGCGGGTCGATCCGTCCGAACGCCAGTTGCCCGGGTGGAAGTCGCCGTGGACGAGCGTGACCGGCAGCCCGGCCGAGTCGAGTTCGGCGACGACGTCGGGGAGCCTCGCGATCAGCCGATCCAGGTCGGCCACCTCGTCCGCGGTGAGGTCGACGCGAGGCAGGAGCCGAGTGAGGTCGGCGACGAGGTCGTGCGGCAACACACTCGGCACCGCGAGCTCGCCGGTCTCGGCCGCCAGGGCGGCTTGTACGGCGACCCAGCGACGGACGACGTGGTCGATGGTGTCCCGGTCCGGTTCCCAGCAGTCGATGCCTGGGGCATGAGCCAGGAGCGACCACCGGTTGTCCGGGGACTGACCGAGCACGGCTGGTACGAGCGTCGCGTCGTACCGGCTGACGTGCTGGATGATGTCCGCGTCGACACCGCAGAACCGGCCGGTCGCCTTCGCCCACGCACCTGGAAAGCGGATCAGGCACGACAGGTTCCACGTCTTCACCTGGACGGCGTCGCGCGGTCCGAGGATGCCCCGGGCCCACTCGATCATCCGGCTCGGCCCGTCCACCTCGGCCCACGTCGACCGCAGGGGATGCGGTGCGACGATCGACTCCCACGCGGGTAGCGGCGTGGTGTCGAGTACGTCCGGCCGCGGCTCCTCCAGCGCCTGCACGTGGTAGAC
The DNA here is from genome assembly GCF_053603655.1 of Kribbella sp. NPDC004138. NCBI lineage: Bacteria > Bacillati > Actinomycetota > Actinomycetes > Propionibacteriales > Kribbellaceae > Kribbella > Kribbella sp. NPDC004138. The sequence goes on along the minus strand of NZ_JBSGFZ010000002.1, from coordinate 299,602 downwards.
GACCCGGCCGCCACGCCCGATCACGGCCTCGTCCGCGTGCACCAGCCGGAGGACCAGCGTCCGTACGCCGAGCAGGGCGTCGAGGTGCCGGGTGATCGCCTCGACCTCGGCCCACCACGCCGGCTCGACCTCGAACGCCGGCGCCCGCCCGGCGTAGCGGTCGCCGACGCTGACCAACGCTTCCACGGTCCTGATCTCCACCCGCCTACTCTCGCCTGATCCGGTGCCACGTGCGAGCGCCGGACTTCAGGACGACGTCCGTGCCGAGGTCGACAGGGGCCGCCGGATCGTCGGTCCGGACGCCGTTGATCGTCACCGCGCCCTGGCGGAGCAGGCGGCGGAGGTCGGAGTTGCTGTCGCCGGGACGCGCCGCGCGGAGCAGATCGAAGGCCGTGGTGATGTCGTGGGCGACGACCAGCTCGGGCATCCCGGCCGGTTCGGAACGCTCGGAAAACGTGTGACGGAAGGCGGCCAGCTCGGAGCGGGCGGCGCCGGCCCCGTGGTACCGGGTGACGATCGCGGCCGCCAGCCGGAGCTTGGCGTCCCGGGCGGCCGGCCCGGTGGCGTCCGCGAGGGCGTCGACCGTCTCCAGGGGCAGCTCGGTGTAGACCCGTGCGTACGACTCGATCAGCGAGTCCGGGATGCTCATCACCTTGCCGAACTTGTCCCGTGGGCTGTCGGTCAGCCCGATGTAGTTGTTCAGCGACTTCGACTGCTTGGCCCGGCCGTCGATCCCGGGCGTGATCGTGGTCGTGATCACCGCCTGCGGCGGCGCGCCCAGCCGCTGCTGGAAGTGCCGGCCGAGCTGCTCGTTGAACAGCTGGTCCGACCCCACGATCGTCAGGTCGCTGCGCATCGCGAAGCTGTCGTAGCCTTGCAGCACCGGGTACACCAGCTCGTGCACGGCGATCTCCCGCCCGGCCGCGACCCGGTCGCGGAACATGTCCCGGCTCATCAGCTGCGCGTGCGTGACCTGTGCGAACAGGCTGAGCAGTTCCGCGACCGGCATCGCGTCGTACCACTCGGAGTTGCGCCGTACCTCGAACACCTCCGGGTCGGTGCGCAGCACCAGTGACACCTGCTCGAGGAACGACGCCGCGTTCGCGTCGATCTGTGCGGGCGTGAGCACCGGCCGGGTCTCGGAGCGACCGGTCGGGTCGCCGACGCGGGTGGTGAGGTCGCCGAGCAGGAACACGACCCGATGCCCGAGATCCTGCAGCCGGCGCATCATCCACAGGTTCACCGCGTGCCCGAGATGCAGGTCGGGCGCGGTGCAGTCGACGCCGTACTTGATCCGCAACGGCCGGCCGGATTCCAGCCGGGCTTCCAGATCTTCGAGTCCGACGACAGTGTCGGTGGTACGGCGTAACCGGTCGATGACAGCGTTCACGAGGGTTCCTCTCAGGACGAGGCACCCGTGCACCAGTGCCTCCGGCAAACGGAAAGAGGCAGGAACCGGACGGTTCCTGCCTCGGAGGCTCTGGGGGGAGCGACTGCGGGGACTACCGAGGGCCGGCTCCTCCCAGAGCCGGTCGATAGGTCACGCAGTGCTTGGTCACACTCCCAGGCTAACAGCCGCCGCCGAGCCTCCGGAATCGGATTAGGCTCGGCCCTGTGATCGACGAGCGGGTTGTGCTGGTGGACGAGGGCGGGCGTGCGGTCGGGACCGAGGCGAAGGCGACGGTCCACCACGCGGCGACCCCGCTGCACCTGGCGTTCTCCAGCTACGTGGTCGACCCGGCCGGGCGGGTGCTGCTGACCCAGCGGGCGTTCGGCAAGCCGACCTGGCCGGGCGTCTGGACCAATAGTTGCTGCGGGCACCCACTCCCCGGCGAACCGCCCGCGCAGGCGGTCCGGCGCCGGCTCGCCGACGAGCTGGGCATCGTCGTGGACGCCGCGGAGCTGGTGCTGCCGGAGTTCCGGTACCGCGCCGAGATGCCGACGGGTGTGGTCGAGAACGAGATCTGCCCGGTGTACCGGGTGTGGTGGACCGGTGACCCCACGCCGAACCCGGCCGAGGTCGCGGACTGCCGATGGGCCGAATGGTCCGAGCTCCGGGACCTCCCGGATCTCTCGCCCTGGTGCCTGCTGCAACTCGACGAGCTCCCGGGCTCGCCGCTGGAGTGGCCGATCGCCGACCCGGCGCGGCTACCGCCGGCTGCTCAGATCCAGCTCTAGCAGATCCGCGTGGACGGCGACGGCCGCCGTACTCGCGTGACCTGCGGCTCCGATCGCGAGCAGCGCCGGACTCGCCGTCGTACCGACCGCGTAGATGCCCGGCATGGTCGTCCGCCCGCCCTCGTCGGTCACGACCGCACCGTCGGTGACCTGGCACCCGAGTCGCTCGGCCAGGTCGCTCTGCTGATGCTGCCGGACGACGACGAAGACCCGCCGCGCCGGCAGCTCGGCGCCGGTCAGCGCGACCGAGCCGGCCCGCACCTCCTCGACGCGCTCGGTGCGAACCGCGACTCCGGCCCGGTCGAGCTGATCCCGTTGAGCGGCGGTCAGTTCGTCCCCGTCGGTGCACAACGTCACGTCGTCGCTCCATCGGCTCAACAGGACAGCCCGCGCCACCGAGCGCTCAGGAGCTCCGCGCATCCCGAGCTGCACCAACGGCTGATCACGGACCTCCCACCCGTGACAGTGCGGGCACGCAACGACCGACTGCCCCCACCCGTCGGCGACGCCCGGTACGTCGGGCAGCTCGTCCCGCAACCCGGTCGCCAGCACCACGGCCCGCACGTGTTCACCACCGGCGACGAACCCGTCGTCCACCACCTCGACGTCGTCGACCCGCCCATCGCGTACGGCGACGTCGTACGTCGCGAGCTGCCGTCTCCCCACCGCCAGCAGCTCATCCGGCGCCGGCTGCTCCGCGCCGAGGAAGTTGTGCACGTGGGACGCCGCGCGGTTCCGCGCCCGCCCGTCGTCGAAGACCACCGCCCGCCGCCGGGCCCGCCCCAAGGTCAGCGCGGCCTGCAGTCCCGCCACACTCCCACCGATCACCGCAACATCCATGTGTTCATCATACGAGAGATCTGATCTCATAATATGAAATTGCATGGCAGGGCGAGATCGCGGTGGAGCCTAATGACCGGGTGATCCGGATCAGGCCCGTCGAGACCGACGCCGACTACGAAGCCTGGCGTCAGGTGCGCCTCGCCGTGCTGCCCGACGAGCGTGCGCCCAGCATCGCCGAGCTTCGGAAGGCCGAGACGCCGCAGCGGCTGTTCCTGGTCGCGGAGCTGGACGGCGAGGTCGCGGCGCACGGCACCTCCGACCGCTCGAACGAGGCGGACCGCGCGTCCGTGATCGCGCGCGTCCGTCCGGAGGCGCGCCGGCAGGGGATCGGAACCGCGTTGCTCCGTGCGCTGACCGAGCACGCGGCGGCGCAGGGCTTCACGATCGCCGGCTGCAGCATCGACGACAACGGCTCGCTCGAGTTCGCGAAACGCTTCGGCTACACCGAGTACCTCCGCCAGGTCGAGCAGGTCCGCCAGATCGCCGACGAGCCCTGGCCGCCCACGCCCACGGAGTACGACGTCGTGCAGGTCTCGGAGCGCCCCGAGCTGTGGGCCGCGGCGTACGAGCAGGTCGCCGTCCCGACTCTCCCGGATCTCGACACCACGGCCCCGATGGACGTGACGGCCGAGGAGTGGGCAACGGAGTGGATCAACGACCCGGCCGCGATGTTCCTGGCGGTGGCCGGTGACCAGGTGATCGGTGTCGCCGGTCTGATGCTCGACACCGACAAGCCCGAGCGCGCCGAGGTCGCCTACACCGCCGTCGTACCGCGATGGCGCGGCAAGGCCGTGGCGTCGACGCTGAAGCGGTCGAGTATGGCGTGGGCGGCCGAGCACGGCATCACCGAGATCTACACGTGGACCCAGCAGGGCAACGCGAACATGCGGCGGCTGAACGAGCACCTCGGCTTCACCTACCGGACGGTGAGCGTCAACGTGCGTGCGGAGCTACCGCTGAAGTTCCCGGACGAGCTCGGGTCCTGACCACGAGCGCCGGTCCGTCTCGACGGCGTGGATCAGGTCCACGAGCCGCTCGTTGACCGGCGCGGTCCGGCCGAGCGACCGCGCGAGGCGGACGACCTCGCCGTTCAGGTAGTCGATCTCGGTCGGCCGTCCGGCTTCGAGGTCCTCCCACATCGACGTCCGGGCGAGCGGATCGACCGCGAGCACCTTGCTCGCCAGCCGCCGGAACAGGAAATCGGGCAGCCGGAGGACTGTGGGGAAGCGGTGCATCGGGATCGCCAGCAGCTGGGCCGGGCGGATCCCGGCGGCGTCGAGGATCCCGAGGGTCTCGGCCTGTGCCGCGGCCAGGCAACGGCGGTACGAGCGCTGCGAGAGCTCGTCGCGCAGCGGCAGGTTCGACAGCGCGTTGATCGGGTTGTTCAGGTTCAGCAGGAGCTTCGCCCATTGCACCGGGAGGATGTCTTCGTGCTGCGTGAGCGGCAGCCCGGCGCGCTCGAACGCGCTTAGGTACGGCGTCAGCGCGGCGTCCCGCTGGACGTCGAGCGCGCCCTCGGTGCCCTGGTGGAACACGCCGGCGCCCCGGTTCAGCACGTTGAACGGGACCATCCCGGTGATCACCACCTGCTCGGTCAGCCGGGACCGCAGCAGCTCGCCGTTCCGGATGCCGTTCTGGAAGCTCACCACGACCGCGCCCGGCTTCAGGACGCCGGCGAGTTCGGCAGCGGCGCCTTCGGTCGCGGCGGACTTCACCGTCACCAGCACCAGATTCGCGCCGGCCGCACCGGACGGCGTCGTCTCGAACCGCACGTCCTCGACCCGGAGGTCCGCCCCCAGGTAGTCGGTCAGCCGCAGCCCGTTCGCGGCCAGCTCAGCGGCCATCCGCGGCCGGCCGACGAACGTCACGGGCGTACCGGTCGCGGCCAGCCGCCCGCCGACGTAGCACCCGATGCCACCCGCACCGTAAACAGCGATCACGCCGACAAGGTACCGAAGGAGTCAGCTCTTCCCGTATCCCTCCGGCGGTTTCGTCGAGACGTGCTCGTGGTCTCCGGGTTCGTAGTGCGCCGCGGTCTCGCCCGACCCGTGGCGCCGCGTGAACTTGGCGAAGCTGAATGCTTCCACCCCGACGGCGTACAGCGTCCAGAGCGCGAGAACGAGCGAGATCAGAGCGATCGTGAGCAGCGGTATTGCAATGGCTGCACCCATGGTGAGCCTCCAATCCGGCCACAGGCCCGGTACCCGACGACCGGCGCCCGCACACGGGCGGGGGTCCTGTCACCACCACCGTCCGTCCACGGCTCGTCGCCGGTCAGAGTCCGAAGACCCTCCGGCCCGGCCGAAGGTCACGGCAGGCCGGAGGGCAGGAGGCCCGTCCTGACCCGTTCCGGCGGGTCACGACGGATCACACCCCCTGCCCTCCGGGGCCGCCGCCCCGGCGTCAGTGCAGCCGGACGCGCGGGTCCAGTACGGCGTACGCGATGTCCACCAGGAGGTTGGCGACCACCACCGCGGCCGAGGCGAACAGGACGATGCCGATGATCACCGGCAGGTCCTGCTGGTTGATGGCGACGACCGCGGTCTGCCCCAGTCCCGGCAGGCTGAACACGGTCTCGATGACGACCACGCCGCCGATCAGTTGCCCGAGATCGATGCCGAACTGCGTGACCACCGGCGTCAGTGCGCTGCGCAGACCGTGCCGGACGACCACCCGGCTCTCCCGGATCCCCTTCGACCGCGCGGTCCGGATGTAGTCCTCGCCGAGCACGTCCAGCATCGAGCCGCGGGTCAGCCGGGTATACGTTGCCGCCAGCAACAGGGCGAGCGCGATCCAGGGCAGCAGCAGGTGCTGGAACCAGGGCCCGATCCCGCCGGTGATCGGCGAGTACCCGCCTGCCGGGAACCAGCTGAAGCCGCTGAGCGTGAGCCGGAAGTACAGGAAGTACAGCAGCAGCAGACCGAGCAGGAACGACGGGAACGAGTAGAAGAACAACGAGAACAACGTCAGCCCGCGATCCGCCAGCGAGCGCGGATGGGTTGCCGAGATCACGCCGTTGAAGATGCCCAGAGCCAGCCACAGTACGGCGGCGCCGAGCGCCAGCGAGACCGTGATCGGCAGTGCCTGCCCGATGATGTGCGTGACCGGCACCTGGTGGTAGTAGTCGTACCCGAGATTGCCCCGCACCGCGTTGCCGAGGAAGTCCAGGTACTGCTTCCAGACCGGCAGGTCGAGACCGAGCCGGTGCTTGATCAGCGCGATCGTCTCCGGCGTGGCCTGCCGGCCCGCGAGCGTCTGCGCCACGTTGCTCGGAGCAACGAAGAACAGGGCGAACACCGCGATGCTGATCAGCCAGAGGACCAGGATGCCGTGGCCGAGGCGGCGAATCAGGAACATGGCCATGTCAGGTCCGATCTGCGCGCGGGTCGAAGGCGTCTCGGACCCCGTCGCCGAACAGGTTGAAGGCGAGCGTGGTGATCAGCAGCGCCAGACCGGGGAACAGGATGAACCACCAGGCGGTCGTGTAGTAGTTCTGCGACTCGCTGATCATCCCGCCCCAGTCGGCCGTCGGCGGCGGCAGGCCGAGCCCGAGGAACGACAACGTCGCCTGGGTCACGATCACCACCGGGATCAGCAGCGTCGTGTAGACGATCACCGGCGCGATCACGTTCGGCAGGATGTCGACGAACATGATCCGGCTGTCGCCGGCGCCGAGCGAGCGGGCCGCTTCGACGAACTCCCGTTCGCGCAGCGACAGCACCTGGCCGCGGACGATCCGGGCGACCGACGCCCAGCTGAAGCAGCCGATCACCAGCACCGTGACGGTCAGGCTCGGCCCGGTCACCGACACCAGCGCGATCGCCACCAGCAGGAACGGTACGGACAGCACCACGTCGATCAGCCGGGCCAGGAGCGTGTCGGTGATCCCGCCGAGGAAGCCCGCCGCCAGTCCGAGTACGACGCCGATGACGACCGTGATGACGGTCGCGATCACGCCGACGAGCAGCGAGATCCGGGCGCCGTACGCGATCCGCACCAAGATGTCCCGGCCGAGGTCGTCGGTGCCCAGCCAGAACGTGCCGTTCGGCCCGCGCGGCAGGCCGTCCGGGGTCAGCCCGATGTCGCGGTACTGCTCGTTCGGCGGATGCCCGGTCACGGCCGCGAACACCGGTGCGAAGATCGCCATCAGCACGATCAGCACGATCACGGCGAGCGAGATCATCGCCACCTTGTCCTTGCGCAACCGGCGCAACGCGAGCGCGAACGGGCTCCGCCCCTCGATCACCTGGGGTTCGTCGACGACGTCGACCATCTCGATGGCGGTACTCATCGACGTCCTCGCTTCGCTCCGGGCGCCGATGAGGCACAAAGAGGGCTGTGCTTTCTGATGAGCTCGCTTCGCTCGCTCATGATGCCCTCAGGTCCGGTACGGCGGTGGACAGGTCCTCGCCCACCGTCAACGGGTAGAAGCACGCGGTGCGGTGCTCGGGCCGGTCGTCCAGGACGGGCTCCAGCACCGGCTCCTCGGCCGCGCAGTCCAGCCGCGCCTTCGGGCAGCGGGTGTGGAACCGGCACCCGGACGGCGGGTTCGTCGCCGACGGGATGTCGCCGCCGAGGATGATCTGCTCGCGGCTGTCGGCGGTGTCCGGGTCCGCGACCGGCAGGGCCGACAGCAACGCCCTGGTGTACGGATGCCGGGTCTGCCCGAACAGCTCCCCGGTCGGCGCCAGCTCGACGATCTTGCCCAGGTACATGACCGCGATCCGGTCGCTCACGTGCCGGACCACCGACAGGTCGTGCGAGATGAACACGTAGGTGAGGTCGAACTCCTGCTGCAGGTCCGACAGCAGGTTGATGATCTGCGCCTGGATCGACACGTCGAGCGCCGATACCGGCTCGTCGCAGATCACCAGCTTCGGCCGCAGCGCCAGCGCTCGCGCGACGCCGATCCGCTGCCGCTGACCGCCGGAAAACTCGGCCGGGAACCTGTTGTAGTGCTCGGGGTTCAGCCCGACCAGCTCCATCAGTTCCTGCACCTTCTTCTTCCGCTCGTTGCCGGAAGCAATGTTGTGGATGCTGAACGGGTCGCCGATGATCGAGCCCACCCGGCGGCGCGGGTTCAGCGAGCCGTACGGATCCTGGAAGATCACCTGGACGTCGCGGCGCAGCGGCCGCATCGCCTTGCGCGAGAGCTTGGTGATGTCTCTGCCCTCGAACCACACCGAGCCCGACGTCACGTCGTACAGGTGAGCCATGCAGCGGGCCAGCGAGGACTTCCCGCAGCCCGTTTCACCGACGAGACCGAGGGTCTCGCCCTTGCGCACCTCCAGCGAGACACCGGCGACTGCCTGCACCACCTCCTTGGAGGACGTCGGGAACTCCTTCCGGACGTCGTCGACCTTCAGCAGCACTTCGTTCATGACGCCATCGCCTCGTTCACGTTGTGGGGGAGCCAGCAGGCGGACTGGTGACGTGGGTCGCCGCCCACATCGGTCAGCGGCGGTGGCTCCGCGCACTTGTCGAACACGTGCGGGCAGCGGGCCGCGAACGGGCAGCCCTTCGGCAGGCTGATCAGGCTGGGCGGTGCGCCCGCGATCGGCGTCAGCCGGTCCCCGCTGCGGGCGGGCAGCGACGCCAGCAGGCCCTGCGTGTACGGGTGGTGGTTGCGGTAGAAGATGTCCCGGCGCGGCGCGCGTTCCATCACCGCGCCGGCGTACATCACCACCACGTCGTCGGCCATCTCCGCGACCACGCCGAGATCGTGAGTGATCAGGATGATCGCCGTCCCGAACTGCTCCTGCAGCCGGCGCATCACGTTCAGCACCTGCGCCTGCACGGTCACGTCCAGCGCCGTGGTCGGCTCGTCGGCGATCAGCAGCGCCGGGTCGAGCGCCATCGCCATCGCGATCATCACCCGTTGCCGCATCCCGCCGGAGAACTGGTGCGGATAGTCGTCGATCCGCTCCGCCGCCCGCGGGATGCCGACCAGGGTGAGTAGTTCGGCGGCGCGTTTCCGGGCCGCCTGCTTGCTGATCTCCAGGTCGTGCGCGCGGATCATCTCCACGATCTGCCAGCCGATCCGGTACTGCGGGTGCAGGCTGGACAGCGGGTCCTGGAAGATCATCCCGATCCGGGCGCCCCGGAGCCGCCGGAGCGTGGCCTGGTCCGCGGTGATCAGGTCGGTGCCGTCGAAGTACGCCGTACCGGAGACGGTCGCGCCGCGGGTGAGGCCGGTGATGGTCTGGGTGGCGACGCTCTTGCCGGACCCGGACTCGCCGACCACCGCGAGCGTCTGCCCGGCTTCCACGTCGAACGACAACCCCCGGACGGCACGGACGGTGCCGTCCGGGGTGTCGAAGGAGACCCTCAGGTCCCTTACTTCAAGCAGAGCCATGGGGCCTCCCGTCCTGGACTGAGGAGCGGAGGGAGCGAAGCGACCGGAGCGACGAGGGAAGGACGGGAGTCACAGCCCCATGGCTCCCGCGCGGCAGCGCGGCATTCAATACAGCCATGAGGTTTCAGCCGCCCTGCTTGTCCTTGGACAGCCAGACGTTCGTCGGGTCGTAGTTCTGCATCGACGGGACGTAGACCGCGTTGTGGACCTGCGCGGCGTGGTAGTTCGCCTGCTTGCCGTTGGTGAGCGGGTAGAAGGCCGCCTGGTCCATCACCCGGGCGTCGGCCTTGGCCCACAGGTCGGCGGCCTGGTCCTGGGTCTCCGCGGTCGCCGCCTGCTGGATCAGGCTGTTGGTCTCCGGGTCGTTGTAGAGCCCGAAGTTGGAGCCCACCGGCGGGTACGACGGCGGACCGGAGAACAGCGGGTTGAAGAACGACAGCGCCGCGTTCCCGTACCAGTCGGCGCCCCAGCCGGCCAGCGAAACGTCCCAGACACCGCGCCGCGCGACATCCGGCACCTGCAGGTACTTCACGTAGAAGTCAGCGTTCGGCGACGGTACGCCGACCACCGTGATGCCGGCCTTGGTCAGGTCCTGCTGGACCGTCTGGAAGGTCTTGCTGCTGCCCTCGGTCGCGTTGCGGTACAGGAACTTCAGCGTGAGGTGCGGGTAGCCGGCCTCGGCGAGCAGCTGCTTGGCCTTGTCAGGGTTGTACTGGTACGGGTCGATCTGCTTCGAGCCCACGATGACGTCGGGCAGCACGTGGGTCAGCGGCGGGTTCAGCGTCTTGCCGCCGAGCACCTGCAGGATGTGGTCGCGGTTGATCGCGTAGCTGATCGCCTGCCGCACCTTCGGGTTCTGCAGCGCCTTGTTGTTGTTCGGCGAGACCGTGTTGTAGATGACGTACGGGTTCGAGCCCGCGGTGTCGCCGATGGTCAGGTTCGGGTCCTTCTTGGCCTGCAGCGCGGGCAGCTGGGACGGCGGCGGCGCGACGTCGAACTCCATGTCGGCCGACGGCGTACCGGTCTGCAGCTGCTGCTGGACCGAGTCCTGCGTGACGGTCTCGTTCACCACGATCTTGTCGACGTACGCCTTGCGGACCGGGTCGGACGCCGCGTCCCAGGCGGGATTGCGGGAGTACGTGATCGACTTGGTCGGCACCCATGCGTCGACCTTGTACGGGCCGTCGGACGGGAAGTGGTTGCCGAGCTCGGTGCTGGCCGGAAGGTAGTTGAGCGACTCGACCGGCGCCGGCGAGAAGGCCGGCAGGGTGAGCATGTCGACGAAGTACGTCGCGCGCTGGGTCAGGTGGAAGACGACGGTGGACGCGTCCTTGGCCTCGACGCCCGGCAGCGGGGTCTTGTCGATGTACTCCTTGATCCCCGCGACCGTCTTCGGCGCCTTCGCGAACCCGTCGGCGAACGCCTTGTACCCGACGATCAGCGTGGCGAAGTCCGGGATGCCGCCGAACGGCTGCTGCGGGTTGGCGGTGCGCTTCACGCCCAGGACCATGTCCGCCGCGGTCACCGGGCGGGCCGGCGAGGTGTTCCACTTCGCCCCGGGGCGGATCTTGATCGTGTACGTCTTGCCGTCCGCGCTGATCCCGCCGTTCGCCTGGGTCGGGATGTCGGTGGCCAGATCGGCGACCGGCGCGGTGTTCTTGCCGTTCGGATCGGCCGGGTAGGTGAACAGCTGACGGCTCCACATCCGCAGGTTCAGGTACCCGACGGAGTAGTAGCTGACGTTGGGGTCCATGTAGTCGACGTCGCCCGCCCCGAGCATGTTCAGGGTGCCGCCGTTGACCGGTGTGCCGGCGGATCCGCCTCCGGATCCGGACGCCGTTCCGCCGCCGTTGCTGCAGGCGGCGAGCGCGATCAGGCTCGCCGCGGCGGCAAGGGATGCTGCCGCCAGCCGTCTTCTGGCCATTGGTCCTCCTCCGGGACTCGATAGCGCCGAAGCTAGGCCGCCCGGACCCGCCCGGATCCGGGGTCACGCAACCGTCATGAGGACGTCAACCGGGCCCGGCGCGAACATGACGGATTCATGACAGCCGTAATCGGCGCCCGGCCCGGTGGTGAGCGACACTGGTCGCGTGGCACACAGCTTGCTGCTGGTCGACGACGAACCGCGGATCCGGCGGGTCCTGCGGCTCGCCCTGGAGGACGAGGGGTACCAGGTCGCTGAGGCGGCCAACGGGTACGACGCTCTGGCCGCCCTGCGCCGGGAACCCCCGGACGTGGTGCTGCTGGATCTGATGCTGCCGGACCGCGACGGGTTCACGGTGTGCCGGGAGATCCGGCGCGCCAGCGACGTACCGGTGATCATGGTGACCGCCCGGACCGACAGTCACGACGTGGTCGCCGGGCTGGAGGCGGGCGCCGACGACTACGTGACGAAACCGCTCGTCGCGAAGGAGCTGTCGGCCCGGATCCGGGCGCTGCTGCGCCGGGTCGAGCCGGCCAACGCGCGGCAGGCCGACCTGCTCGAGATCGGTGACCTGCGGATCGACGTACCGGGCGCCGAGGTGACGCGGGACGGCGCGGTGCTGCCGCTGACCCGGACCGAGTTCAAGCTGCTCGCCGAGCTCGCCGGCGCCGAGGGCAAGGTGCTCAGCCGCGAGCAGCTGCTCTCGAAGGTCTGGGGCTACGGGTACTTCGGGGACAGCCGGATCGTCGACGTCCACATCCGGCGGCTGCGCCTGAAGATCGAGCGCGACCCGGCCAGCCCGAAGCACCTCGTCACCGCCCGCGGTCTGGGCTACCGACTGGTGAGCTGACCTTGCTGGGACGGTTCAGCCTGCGGGGGCGCGTGATGCTGGCGTACGGGCTGCTGGCGCTCGGTCTGTCGACTGTGCTGTCGGTAGTGACTTGGAGCGTGGTCTCGGACTACCTCGTCCAGCAGCGGGAGGCGGCGGCCGAGACGATCACCGTCGACAACGCGGCGGCGTTGCGGTACGGACTGTTCGGCCCGCCCGAGCCGTGCCGGCCCAGCCACGAGCGGGTCGAGTGCGACAGCCCGACGCTGCAGAAGGGCGTTTCGGTGACGGAGCTGATGAACAGCTTGCCGGCCACCGACGCGGCGGCGTCGATGCTGTACCTCGAGGACCACTGGTACTCGTTGACCGGGAAGCCGTCCGACCTGCCGCCGGACATGATCCAGGACGCGATCGGCGGCAACGTCGTGCAGCGCCGGATCGACGTGGGCGGCCAGCCGGTGCTCGCGGTCGGCGTACCGATCGGGCGGCAGGGCGACGCGTTCTTCGAGTGGCATCCGCTGAACAGCCTGGACGCGACACTGCAGCGGATGAAGATCACGCTGATCGCGGCGGCGATCGCGACCGCCCTGCTCGGGCTCGCGGTCGGGCGGCTGGCCAGCACGCTCGCCCTGCGGCCGCTGGCCGAGCTGACCCGGGTCGCGGACCATGTCGCGCGCGGCAAGCTGGACGCGCGGTTGCAGGCCGAGAACGACAAGGACCTCGGCGGCCTGGCGCGGTCGTTCAACCAGACCGCGGCGGCCCTGGAACGCCGGGTGGCGGCCGACGCCCGGTTCGCCGGCGACGTGAGCCACGAGCTGCGGACACCGTTGATGACGATGCTCAACTCGATGCAGCTGATCCAGAACCACCGCGCCGAGCTGCCGGCTGCCGTCCGGGAGCCGGTTGAACTGCTCGGCGACGACCTGGACCGGTTTCGGCGGCTGGTGATCGACCTGCTGGAGATCTCCCGCGACGACGGGGGCGACCGGGGGAGTCGCGAGATCGTACGGATCGCCGACCTCGTCCGGGCCGCGGCCGACGCGGCGGCCGGACGCGAGGTGACGGACGTCGAGCCGGAGGCCGAGGGACTCACCCTGCAGGCCGACAAGCGCCGGCTCGAGCGCGTGATCGCGAACCTGGTCGAGAACGCCGAGGACCACGCCGGCGGCTGCAAGGGCGTCGGCGTCGCGGCGGGCGGGCTGGGGGTCGTGATCACCGTCGACGACGCCGGGCCGGGGATCGCCGTGGAGGACCGGACCCGGATCTTCGAGCGGTTCGGTCGCGGCGAGATGTCGAGCCGCGGCCGCGGCGTGGGACTCGGCCTGGCGATCGTCGCCCGGCACGTCGAGTGGCACCACGGCACCATCCAGGTCACCGACCGTCCGGGCGGCGGCGCCCGCTTCGTCGTCGAGCTGCCCGCGAAAATCAGCTGACGGCTCTTGCCCGTCCCGGTTACCGTGGGCGCATGGCTACTTGCCTCTGTGTCTAGCTGGCGCACCCGCTTCTGCAGGTGAGGTGCGTCCACTAGCTAACACGGAGAGTAACCATCATGATCACCGTTCGCGGTGTAGATATTCGGGTCGGTGCACAGGTGCTGCTGGCCGAGCTGTCGTTCACTGTCGGCGCGGGCGACCGCGTCGGACTCGTCGGCCGCAACGGCGCCGGCAAGACCACGCTGCTGAAGACGTTGGCCGGCGAGGCCCGTCCGGCAACGGGACAGATCGCCGTGACCGGGTCGATCGGCTACCTGCCGCAGGACCCGCGCGCGGCCGATCCCGCCATCACCGTCACGGCACGCATCCTGTCCGCGCGCGGCCTGGACGTAGCGGTCCGGGAGCTCCGCGCGGCCGAGGCGGCGATGAGTACGGCGACCGGCGCGGCCCAGGAGCGGGCGATGGCGGCATACGCGCGTGCCGAAGCGGCGTTCCAGGCCGGCGGCGGATACGCGGCCGAGGCCGAAGCGGCCCGGCTGGCGGCCGGCGTCGGTCTGCCCAACCGTGCCCTCGAGCAGCCGATCGGTGAACTGTCGGGCGGTCAGCGCCGTCGCGTCGAGCTGGCGCGGATCCTGTTCGCGCAGCACGACGTACTGCTGCTCGACGAGCCGACCAACCACCTCGACGCCGACTCGGTGCTGTGGCTGCGGCAGTTCCTGCTGGCCTATCCCGGCGGCCTGATCGTCATCAGCCACGACCGTGAGTTGCTCAAGGCAACGGTCAACCGGGTCTTCCACCTGGACCCGCAGCGGCTGACGATCGACATCCACAACACCGGCTGGGCGAGGTACCTCGAGCAGCTGGACGTGGACGAGCGGCGGCGGCAGCGCGAGCGTGCGGTCGCCGAGCGCAAAGCCGCGGTCCTGCACGCCCAGGCGGCGAAGATGCAGGCCGGTGCGAACACGGCGGTCGCGGCGCGGAACATGGCCCGCCGCGCGGACAAGCTGCTCGGCGGCCTCGAACCCGTACGCCGGGCCGCGCGGGTCGCCAAGATCCGTCTCCCGGCCCCGGCGCCGTCGGGCCGGACGCCGTTGTCCGCGGTCGGCCTGAAGAAGTCGTACGGCGCCCTGCAGGTCCTGGACGGTGTGGATCTGGCCGTGGACCGGGGGAGCCGGGTCGTCATCCTCGGGCTGAACGGTGCAGGCAAGACCACGCTGCTCCGGCTCCTCGCGGGCCGCGAACAGCCGGACGCCGGCCGCGTCGTACCAGGTCACGGGCTGCGGCTCGGGTACTTCGCGCAGGAGCACGACACGCTGGACCTGGCCGGCACCGTCCGGCAGAACCTGGCGACGGTCGCGCCCGGGCTGACCGACGGCGAGGTGCGTAACGTGCTCGGCTCGTTCCTGTTCAGCGGTGACGACGTGGACAAGCCGGCCGGCGTCCTGTCCGGCGGCGAGAAGACCCGGCTGGCGCTGGCCGGCCTGGTCCATTCGAGCGCGAACGTGCTGCTGCTGGACGAGCCGACGAACAACCTCGACCCGGCCTCCCGGGACGAGGTCCTCGGCGCGGTCGGCAGCTACCCGGGCGCGATCGTGATGGTCACCCACGACGAGGGCGCGATCGAGGCCCTCCGCCCCGACCGCGTCCTGATCCTCCCCGACGCCACCGAGGATCTCTGGTCCGACGACTACCTCGACCTGGTGTCGCTGGCCTGATCACCGTCCGGGCCCGCCGCGAGCGGGCCCGGACGGTCCTGAACGGACCTTCGTCGGGTCGGACGCGGGACGTTCGTCCCTGACCGGTGCGTGGTGAGGCTCCAAGGCTGGAAGGAGCGAACCCTCGTTCCCGCCCCCGCCCGTGAGGAGGACCACCATGCTGAAACGCCGGGCCGGTCGGCCGTCGGGTACCGAGCAAACCACGAGCGACGTCATCGTGTCTGCCACCGCCGTACGGAGGACGTACGACACCGGGCAGGTCCGGGTCGCCGCGCTCCAGGGCATCGACCTGGAGTTGCGGCGCGGCGAGATGGCCGCCGTGATGGGCCCGAGCGGCTGCGGCAAGACCACCCTGCTGAATTGCCTGTCCGGGCTGGACGAGATCGACGGCGGCCGGATCCTGATCGAAGGCGTCGATCTCACCGAGCTGCCGGACCGGGCGCGTACCCGCTACCGGGCCGAGCGGATGGGGTTCGTCTTCCAGTTCTACAACCTGATGCCGGTGCTGTCGGCGGTGGAGAACGTCGAACTGTCGCTGCTGCTCGCCGGGCGGGCGCCGAAGGCGGCCCGCGAGCGCGCGATCGAAGCGCTCGAGCTGGTCGGCCTGGCCGACCGCGCCACGCACGTCCCGGACGAACTGTCGGGTGGCGAGCGGCAGCGGGTCACCATCGCCCGGGCCCTCGTCAACGAGCCCGCGATCGTCTGGGCCGACGAACCGACCGGCGACCTGGACAGCGAGTCGGCGGAGGACATCACGTCGCTGATGCGGCGGCTGAACCGGGAGCGGGGCCTGACCTTCCTGATCGTGACCCACGACATCGCCGTCGGCCGGCGGACCGACCGGATCATCAGGATGCTCGACGGCCGGGTGGTCGACGAGCAGGTCGTGAACGAACGGAGGGAGCCCAGCCATGTTCACGCGTCTCACGTTGCTTGAGATCGACACCGTCCGGATCGACACCGCGTCGGCGGTCGAGCGGTTCCGGGCCGAGGTGCTCCCGGAGCTGCACGAGCAGCCCGGGTACGCGGGGGTGCTGGTGATGGCCACGCCGGAGGGCCTGGGCGCGATCATCAGTTTCTGGGAGACGCCGGAGGCGGCTGACGCTGCCGGCTCGCGAGGCTTCTACGCCGAGACCCTGGAGCGCTACACGACGATCTTCCGGTCTCCGCCGGGACGTGAGCGCTACCAGATCGCGCTGGCCGAGCTGCCGTCCATGGAAGTCACCGCCCCCGCCGCGAACTGAGGGGGTGCCGGCCATGACCGAGCTGTTCGGAATTCCGGTCAGGGCACTGGCCGTCGTACTCGGCCTGCTGGTGGTCGTCACGCTGGCCGTGGTGGCCGCACTGGCGGTGCGGAACCGGGTGCTGTTCAAACTGGGTGTCCGCAACATGGCCCGGCGCCGCGGCCGGACCGCCATCATCGTCGGCGGCCTGATGCTCGGGACGATGATCATCGCCTCGGCCCTCGGCTTCGGCGACATCATCTCGCACACGGTCCGGACGTCGGTGATCACGACGTACGGCCAGACCGACGAGATCATCTCGGCACGCTCCACCGACGAACCGGACATCGCGACGCTCGGCCGGGGCGCGGGCGCGCGCTTCCTGTCCGCGACCGAGGCGGCTCGCGTGGTTGCCGCCGCCGGGCAGGTGCCGGCCGTCGACGCGGTGGCGCCGGCGATCAGCGAGTCGATCGCCGTCCAGAACTCCCGCAGCCGCACGAGCGAGCCGAGCGTGACGCTGTTCGCGACCGACCCGGCGTCGCCGTTCGCGCGGATTCGCACGACATCAGGTGCGAGCGTGCGGCTGGACGAGCTCGCGGCCGGACAGGTCTACCTGAACACCGAAGCGGCGGACGACCTCTCGGCGGCGGCCGGCGACGAGCTCGTGGTGTTCGCGGGCGGCCGTCAGCAGCGGCTGACCGTCGCCCGGGTGGTCGACCACGACGGCGCCGGCACCGACGGCGGCGCCTTGCTGATGCCGTTGCGATCGGCGCAGCAGCTGCTCGGCGTCGGATCCGCGGTCCAGCAGGTCGTGGTGTCGAACGACGGCGACGAGGTCGGCGGCGCGGATCGCACCGACGAGGTCGTCACCGCGCTGCGGCCCACGACGTCCGCGCTCGGTCTGTTCGTCGACCCGGTGAAGCGCGACGGACTCGACCAGGCCGACGAGCAGGGCGCGAGTTTCCTGTCGATGTTCTCGACGATGGGCACGTTCACCGTCTCGGCCGGCGTACTGCTGATCTTCCTGGTCTTCGTCATGCTCGCCGCGGAGCGCCGCGGTGAGATGGGCACGGCGCGGGCGATCGGCACCCAGCGCCGCCAGCTGGTGCAGATGTTCGTGTTCGAGGGCGTCGCGTACGACGTCCTGGCCGCCGTCGTCGGTGCCGTGCTGGGTCTCGCCCTGTCGGTGGGCATGGTCCGGGCGATCGCCGGTGCGCTGTCAGGCCCTGGCATGGTGACGATCCGGTACCGCCTGACGCCGACCAGTCTGGTCGTCTCGTTCGCGCTCGGGGTGCTGCTCACGCTCGCGGTGGTGCTGATCGCTTCCTGGCGGGTCAGCCGGCTCAACATCGTCACCGCGGTCCGCAACCTCCCGCAGCCGCCGCGGCGTCGCCGGCGGAGGTCCTGGGGTGTCCACATCGCCTGGACGCTCCTGCTCGGCGCCGCGTTCATCGCGCTGGCCTACCGCGGCAAGAGCGCGGAGCTGCTGCTCGCCGGCGGTACCCTGGTGATCTTCGCCCTGGTCCCGCTGATCCGCCTGCTCGGCGGCAGCGAACGGCTGACGTACACCGTCGCGGGCCTTGGCGTCCTGGTGTGGAACCTGCTGCCGTTCTGGGTCTACGAGAAACTCGTGCCGGGGCTGCGGATGGGGTTCTCGGTGTTCGTCCTGGCCGGGCTGCTGCTGGTGGCCGGCGCGACCATGGTCGTCGTCTACAACGCGACCGCCGTGCAGTCCGCGCTGATGTGGGCGTTCGGCCGGTCCCGGCACGCCGCACCGGTGGTCCGGACGGCGATCGCCCAGCCGCTGCGAACCCGGTTCCGCACCGGCGCGACGATCGGTCTGTTCATGCTGGTCGTGTTCACGCTGGTCGTCGGATCGGCCACGTCCGGCTCGTTCGTGGCGGCGTACAACGACGAGGAGACGTTCGGCGGCGGGTACGACGTCACCGCGCAGACCTCACCGCTCACCCCGATCACGGACATGAACCAGGCGCTGGCCACCGCGCCGGGGATCGACCGGTCCACCATCACCGCGGTCGCCGGCCAGTCGTACCTGCCCGTGCAGGCCCGTCAGACCGGGCAGAGCGGGTTCCCCGGCTACGTCCTGAGGGGACTCGACGACGAGTTCACCCGGTCCACCACGTACGGATTCGCGATCCGGGCTGCGGGATACGGCTCCGATCGTGCGGTCTGGGACGCGGTGGCTGCCAACCCCGGCCTCGCCGTCGTGGACGCGTACTCCGTTCCGCGCCTGGACAACTTCGGTACGCCGAAGGTGTCGGACTTCGGGCTGACGGGATTCCACCTCGAGGACGCCAGCTTCCGGCCCGTGCCGATCGAGGTCCGCGACATCCAGTCCGGCAAGACCCTCCGGCTCACGGTCATCGGTGTCCTGGCCGACACCGTGCCGCTCGCCATGGTCGGCATCTCGACGGCGCAGCGGACCGTGGCGCCGCTGGGCGCGGCGGCGGCACCGAGCGTCTGGTACTTCCGGACCGCTCCGGGCACCGACCCCGAGGTCGTGGCGCAGCAGTTGGAGTCGGCCTTCCTGGACAACGGGATGCAGGCCACGGCGCAGCGTGAGGCGCAGCGGGACGCGGTCGGCGCGAGCCTGACCTTCCAGTACCTGATCCTGGGATTCCTGGGGCTCGGGCTGGTGATCGGCGTCGCCGCGCTGGGCGTGATCAGCGCCCGCTCGGTGGTCGAGCGGCGCCAGCAGATCGGCGTACTGCGGGCGATCGGCTTCCAGGCCCGGATGGTCCAGATGACGTTCCTGGTCGAGTCGCTGTTCATCACACTGACCGGAGTGGTCGTCGGCGCCGTACTCGGGCTGGTGGTCGCGGCCAACGTCATCTCCGACGCCGCCGACCAGCCGGGCATGGAGAACCTGACCCTCCAACCGCCGTGGGCTGCGCTGGGGATCATCCTCGTCGTCGTGGTGATCTCGACGATCCTGACCACCTGGCTGCCCAGCGTGAAAGCCTCCCGCACCTACCCCGCGGCCGCGCTCCGCTACGAGTGAGCGGTCAGGCTCGGTCCCCCGCGAAATGGGTCTTTGGTCCCGACAGGACGGGACCCAAGATCCTTGGTTGGCCCTGACCATCGGCCGCTTGATGAGAGGACCAACTGTCGCAGGGGGAGGAAGCGGCGATGGAACTCACGAGCAGGGAGTGGTGGGGCCTGATCCACGGGATGGTGCTCGGAGCACTGTTCCTGCTGGGTTTCGCGGGCGGACTGGCCGAGCTGCATGCCTTGCGGCCCGCAGCCGAGACAACCGCCGGCATCCGGACCTCGGCGCGTCGGCTCCGGCTGGGTGTGTCGTCGATGGCAGTGGCGGCGTGGGGCACCGTCGTCACCGGAACGTGGATCGTCTATCCCTGGTACCGGGAGAAGAACCCGGCCAGCCCACGGTCGGTGTTGCTCGCCGACCCCAACACCGAGAGATGGCACACGTTCGGGATGGAGTGGAAAGAGCACCTCGCCTGGCTCAGCCCGATGCTCGCCACCACGGCCGCGTTCCTGGTGCTCTACTACGGAGCCGGCCTGGCGCGTAACGACCGGCTTCGCCGCGTCGCGATGGGTTTGTTCATCACGGCGTTCGCCACCGCCGCGGTCGCCGGAACCTTCGGTGCGCTGATCACCAAGGTCGCACCGGTGCAATGAGGAGCTGATCATGACTGACTTCGATGATCCGCGGACCGCGGAGCAGGTGGTGGAGGAACCGACGCGGAGCGCCGCGGAGGTCGACGAGAGCCCCGGAAAGCCGGAGGGACCGGCGGTCGCCGCCGTGCTGGCCGTCGGGATCGGTGCCCTCACGCTCGGTGTTGTGACGACCGTTGCGGAGATGAGTACGTCGGTGAGCGACTGGCTCAACTGGTACAACCGGGTCGGTCCACTGTCGGGAAAGACGATCCTGACTGTCGCCGTCTGGCTGCTCAGCTGGGCCGTCCTGCACGCGACGCTGCGCCGCCGCGCGGTGATGAGCCGCGCCGTGGTGCTCACCGCCGTGATCCTGATCGCCCTCGGCCTGCTCGGTACCTTCCCGCCCTTCTTCGACCTGTTCGCAAGCGACTGAAGTGAGGGCCCGCCGGACGTCTACCAGTTCGACCTCGCCGGCGGGGACCTCTGGGTAACCGTTCACGGAGGGCAGTGTTGCCAGTGGGTGGGCTCGTGGCCTACCGTGAATATATGAAGAGTTCTGCAGATGTGCAGCCGGATGCCTGCAGTGTGCGGCTCGTCGACCCGGAGCGGGTGGCGAGTGTCAATGCCAGGATGCCGGGCGAGGAGGACATCGTCGACACGGCCGACGTGTTCGGGCTGCTCGGCGATCCGCGGCGGCTGAAGCTGCTCGTCGCGCTGCTCGACGGGGAGCTGTGTGTCTGCGATCTCGCCGCGATCACCGGCCTGAGCGAGTCGGCGACGTCGCACGCGCTCCGGCTGCTCCGGGCGCACCGCGTGGTCGCCGTCCGGCGCGACGGGCGGAACGCCTTCTACCGGCTCGACGACGCCCACGTGCGGATGCTGCTGGACCTCGCGGTCGCGCACACCGAGCACACCGACGCCATCCACCCCGAGAGGTCGGAAGCATGAGCGCCGGTCACGGACACGGACATGGGCGCGGGGCCGGCGCGCAGGCCGACAAGAAGCTGCTCGGCGGTGCGCTCGCGCTGATCGTCGGCTTCATGATCGCCGAGGTGATCGTCGGCGTCGCGGCCGGCTCGCTGGCCCTCGTCACCGACGCCGCGCACATGCTCACCGACGCGATCGCCATCGCCCTGGCACTGCTGGCGATCCGCCTCGCCGCCAAACCGCCGGCCGGCGGCTTCACGTACGGCTTCAAGCGGGTCGAGATCCTGTCCGCCCAGGCGAACGGCATCACGCTGCTGCTGCTCGCGGTCTACTTCGTGTACGAGGCCGTCAGCCGGCTGATCCACCCGCCCGAGGTGAAGGGCGCGCTGGTCCTGATCACCGGCGTCGCCGGCATCGTGGTGAACCTGTTCGCCACCTGGCTGATCAGCAAGGCGAACCGCTCCAGCCTGAACGTCGAGGGCGCGTTCCAGCACATCCTCAACGACCTCTTCGCGTTCGTCGCGACCGCGATCGCCGGTCTCGTCGTCCTGCTCACCGGGTTCGCCCGGGCGGACGCGATCGCGGCGTTCGTGGTCGCCGTGCTGATGCTGAAGGCCGGCGTCTCGCTGGTCCGGGACTCGGGCCGGATCTTCCTCGAGGCCGCGCCGGCCGCGATCGACCCGCAGGCGCTCGGCGCCGAGCTGTGCGCGGTGCCGGGTGTCGTCGAGGTGCACGACCTGCACGTCTGGGAGATCACCTCCGGCGAGCCGGCCGCGTCCGCGCACATCTTGGTTGCCGAGGGCCTCGACTGCCACCAGATCCGGGTCCGGATCGAGCAGTTGCTTGCCGAGCGCCACCAGCTGACGCACTCCACGCTCCAGGTCGACCACGCCGCCGCGGAGGCGCCGGCGCACTGCAGCGACGCGCACGGTGCGGTCCACCGCGCGGTCACAGGCGCTGGACCAGCACCTGACCCGGCCAATCCACATCATTGACCCGCGGTACGGAGAACGCGGTGTCGCGCGTGAAGCCCTGCTGCTCGTAGTACCGGACCAGTGCGCCGTCCCCGCCGGCGAAGCAGTCCACCCGCAGCAGCCGCACGCCTGCTTCGCGGGCCAGGCCGCGCGCGTGGTCGAGCAGGGTTCCGCCGAGGTTCTGCCCGGCGGACGCGCGATCGGTCACGAGCAGCCGCACGTAGAGCTCCGGCTCGGTGGCCGGCGGCACGTAGTCGAGCGCGGCGCCGACGGCCAGCGCGCCGACCACCCGGTGGTCCGCCGTACCGACCCAGAGGCCGCCGTCGTCGGCGAAGCCGGTGATCTGCTCGACCCGCCGCGGGCTCGTCGAGTGCGGCGCCGTACCCCACTGGTCGGTCCGGCCGCGCGCGACCAGCCATTCGGTCGCATCGTCGAGGAGCGCCAGCACGGCCGGTACGTCGTCCCGCCCGGCCCGGCGGATCGTCATCTGCACGCTGCCCAGAATAAGTTGGCCGCGGATGTCGAAACCGCGTCCGCAGTCTCTACCCAGGGGTGTAGAGAGGAGCTCACGATGAGCAAGAAGACCGGAAAGCTGGACAAGACCTTCACCGCGCCGCTGCTGAAGAGCGACGCCAAGGGCGGCTGGACCTACGTGCAGATGCCGGAGTCGGCCGCGTACTTCGGGACGCGCGGACTGGTCAAGGTGCGCGGCACGATGGACGGCCACCCGTTCGAGAGTTCGTTCATGGCGCTCGGTGACGGTACGCACAAACTGCCCGTCAGGGGCGAGTTGCGAACCCTGCTCGGCAAGCAGCCCGGAGACGAGATCACCGTTCATTTGGAGGAACGTCTCGGTTGAGAGTCACCGTCGTTTGATCTGAGATCACTGTCACAACCGGTCATGTCCTGAGTAAGGACTCTGTGAAGAATCAGTGCTGACCGGCTGCTCGGGTGGGTCGATCGTGGGCCGGACCGTACCGTCGAACCTGGGTGGTCCGACGAAGGCAGGAGTGAACGAGGTGCAACGGGGCTCATGGGGCATGCCGTCGGCATGCCCGCGATCAGCGGAGCCGGTCTCACCGTGATTTCGCTGAACAAGATTCTCGGCGTGGCCGGCCTGGTGCTGCTGGTCGGCGGCGCGCTGCTCGGATTCCGGTCGGTGTCGGCGAGCGGGGCCGACTGCGGTTCGGCCTTCCGGCCGGCCGGCGGGATCACGCCGATGGCCTGCGACAACGCGCTCAGCGGCGCCAGCACGCTGACCACGGTCGTGATCAGCGCCGGCGTGCTCTGCCTGATCGGTGCCGTCGCGATCAAGGTCGTCCACGACCGCGCGCAGGAGAAGGTCAGCGCCTGAAACCAGGTGCGAACCCGCCCCCGGTGCGTCAGGGTGCCGGGGTGACGATCGAACCGTTCCGGCTGGACGTGCCGGACAGCGAGTTGGACGACCTGCGGCAACGACTCGACCTGGTTCGCTGGCCGTCGGAGCTTCCGGGCGCCGGCTGGTCGCGCGGCGTACCGCTGGAGTATCTGCGGGACCTGGCCGGCTACTGGCGGGACGGGTACGACTGGCGGGCCGCTGAGGCGCGGCTGAACGAGTGGCCGCAGCACACCACCGTCATCGATGGGGCGCTCGTACACTTCGCGCATCTCCGCTCGTCGTCGCCCGACGCGATCCCGCTCGTGGTGACCCACGGCTGGCCGGGCTCCATCGTCGAGTTCACCTCCGTCGCACCGTTGCTGAGCGACTTCCACCTGATCCTCCCGACCATCCCGGGCTTCACGCTGTCCGGCCCGACCCGCGAGCCCGGGTGGGAGTTCACACGGGTCGCGCGCGCGTGGACCGAGCTGATGACGCGGCTCGGATACCAGCGGTACGGCGTCCAGGGCGGCGACTGGGGCGCGGCGATCTCCCGCGAGGTCGGGCGGATCGATCCGGAACGGGTGCTCGGCGTACACCTCAACCTGATCCCCGGCGCGGGCGCGACGTCCGAGCCGACGCCGGCGGAGCTCGCGCCGCTGGACGCCGCCGAGCGCGAGCGCACGTGGGCGTCGTGGCGGCGGCAGCAGGAGTTCGCGTCCGAGCAGCAGGGGTACGCCGACCTGCAGTCCACCCGGCCGCAGACGCTGGCGTACGCGCTGACCGATTCGCCGGTCGGGCAGCTGGCCTGGATCGCGGAAAAGTTCGCGACCTGGTCGGACGTCCCCATCGACCGGGATCTGCTGCTCACCAACGTGATGCTCTACTGGCTGACCAGGACGGCGGGCTCGGCCGGAGCGATCTACTACGAGCGCGCGCATGCGGCGTACTGGGGTCAACCGCCCGAGCCGTCCCGGACCCCGACCGCGCTGCTCGACCTCGCCCACGAGAACTTCATCCCGCTCCGGCACAAGATCGCCGGCACCGACAACGTCGTCCGCTGGACCAGCCATCCGCGGGGCGGCCACTTCGCCGCGCTCGAGGTGCCCGAGCTGCTGGCCGCCGACGTCCGCGCCTTCTTCAGGGCTTGAGCCTGCCGTCGGTCCGATCGGGTGGGAGAACTATCGTGACCGCATGAGTTTTACCGGGTTTCCGGCTGCGGCGCTGGACTTCTACGACGATCTCGAGATGGACAACACCAAGACCTTCTGGACGGAGCACAAGCACGTCTACGAGGAGTCGGTCCGGGCGCCGATGGCCGCGCTGCTGGCCGAGCTCGAGGAGGAGTTCGGTACGGCGAAACTCTTCCGCCCGTACCGCGACGTCCGCTTCGCCAAGGACAAGACGCCGTACAAGACCCACCAGGGCGCCTTCATCGACGTCGCGCCGTCCACCGGGTGGTACGTGCAGGTCTCCGCACCCGGCGTCCGGGTCGCGGCCGGCTTCTACGAGGCGTCGTCGGAGCGCCTGGCCCGGGTCCGCACCGCCATCGACGACGACCGCCGCGGGAAGCAGCTGGAGAAGCTGCTCGCCAAACTGACGAAGGCCGGCTGGACGGTCGGCGGCGACAAGCTCAAGACCAGCCCTCGCGGCTACGACCCCGAGCACCCCCGGATCGACCTGCTCCGCCACAAGTCCCTGACGGTCGGCAAGAGCTACGGCTTCGAACCGGTCATCCACACCGCCGACCTGGTTGCCCAGGTCCGGTCCGACTGGCGAGCCACCAAACCCCTGATCACCTGGCTGACCGACAACACCTGAGACGGTCAACCAGGCAGAAGAGGGGAGAGACGAACGGAGAACAAGCGAAGGAACGAGGACAGAGAAAAGGATAGGAACGGCGCCCAGGGGCAGCCAGCGAGGTCGAGCATGTCCTGAAGTCGCGACCGGTCCGAGTTGCGCGCTGGTGCAGTTGAAGGAATCCGCTGCCAACTCCGACAGTTCACCCCTCGTCTCGCCAGCGGCGGAAGGTGTCGTTGAGGCTTCTCCACAGGCGCGCCCACCATTGCCGACGTCGCTGGCCTCTCACGAATCCGCCGCATCCGGGTACGCCGGATCGTTCGTGACCCGCAACGACACGAAGCGGCGGCGCATCGCAGTTTCGTATGCGGCCGCCGACGCGGGATCGGAGGTGTAGTCGGCGATCAAATGTTCACCGAACCACACGCGGACGCGCCGGTCGGTCGGGCGCGGGAGTTGTGTCGCGGTCATCGGTCGCTCAGGTTCCGTGCGATGTCGCGGATCATCAGAACCGCGATGACGACCGTGGCGACGATCAGCGCCCACATACCGGCGATCATCGCGAGCCACCTCGTCTCGTTCGTGCCCGAAGAGTTGACATGGCACGACCGTACGGAGCGTGATCCTCCTTGTACCATACGAATCTCGGCCCGGATCGGGCCGCAGAACACGAACGAATGGTTGGCAGACTGATCGATTCGCGCGGGCTGCGTACCGTGTCGGGGTCGAAAGCGAGAGGTTGTGGACAATGCCGAGACCAGCCGGCCCGCCGACTGTTCGACTGCGGCGGCTCGCGGCCGAGTTGAGCGCGCTCCGTGCCGAGGCTCAATTGACCCGTGAGCAAGTAGAGGAGCAAACCGGTGTCAACCAGGGAACGCTGTGGCGCATCGAGAAAGGCCATGCGAAGCCTCACAACGGCACCCTCGAGATCCTGTTCGATCTTTACGGCGTCGACGACTCACGCCGCGCGAACCTGATCGATCTGGCCCGGGACGCGAAGTCGCCTGGCTGGCTTCGCCAGTACCCGCACTACTCCGACGCGATATCGGATGGTTACGCGGCCTACATCAGCTTCGAGTCCGAGGCACGGTCCGTGAACAACTATGAGTCCCTGTTCATCCCCGGTCTGCTGCAAACCGAGGACTATGCCCGGACAGTCATGCTCGACGGCTTCGGCGCCGACACCGAGACCGTGGAGCGCCGCGTCCAGGTGCGCATGGAGCGTCAGGGTGTCTTGTCACCTCAACGGGTAGGGCGAGATCCGTTGGAGTTCTGGGCAGTCGTCGACGAGGCGGTGCTCCGGCGGGAGGTTGGTGGTCGGGCGGTCATGCGTGCACAGCTCGGACGGCTCCGAGAAGTGAGCGAGTTGCCCAATGTCACGGTGCAAGTGGTCCCCTTCGATCGCGGGTCCTACCGAGGGATGGACAACGCGTTCAGTCGACTCAGATTCGGGGCGACGGCACCTGACATTGTGCATGTGGAAGGCCTTGCCGGAGATCTGTTCCTCGAGTTGGAGGCTGAGGTCGATCGCTTCAGTTCGGTGTTCGACCACCTGCGGGCAACGGCGCTGAGTCCCCGGGACTCCAGCGCTCTGCTGGCGACGTTGATGGCTGGCTGACCGGACCGGCCGCCGTTGTCCACAACCTTGCGTTTCTGCCCGCGCAGGGCATTACTTCGCGCTGAAACGCCCCGCGACACGCTCCATGCGATGCGCAGGAACTCCTTCTGGGCTGCGTAGATTCACATGGTGCGCGGCCGGTCATGGTCCGTACGGTCATTTGCATGACCACCACAGGGATGAGCCTCGCGTTCTGGCCCGGCCAGGCGCCGGGACCGCAGACGAGCGTGCAACGCATTCTCTATTGCTACGCCTGTGAGCGCCTCATCCGGAGGCTTCGCGACGTTGTCGAGGTCCAGGATGCCGCCTCTCGGGTTGCGATCGATCGCGGCTACAGCCTTGGTCCCCTATTCGTCGAAGAGGATGACTCCGGCCTGGCGATGGAGGCGCTGCTTCATGCGATGGCGTCGAGCGTCGGTGGAGCCGTTGTGGCGGTCCCACACCGGGGTCACTTCGTTCCCCTCGGCTGGCCTGACGAGTGGCAGCAGCTCCTGGAGCGGCTCACCGGTCACCCGCTCGTATTCACCCGCTACACCCCATAGACAGCGGGGCGGGCATGCTGGCTCTCTGTTGCCCGTGTCCGCCCCGCTCTCCACAACTCGTGCATCGAGGGCTGACCGTGTCTAGTGCCTCAACCAGGGGTCCCTGGGGACTGACCAGGGTAATCGACTTCGAGGATTGCTGATCTGTTGGAGGACCCTGATGGCTGAAGTGACCGGTCGTGATTGGCACTTGCTCGCGGACGCGATGGTCAGATCGATCAAGCGCGAGGGGTATCTCCACAGCTCGCCTCTCGAGTTGGCATTTCGTGAGACACCGCGACACCTGTTCGTACCGGAGTTCCTCCGGCTGAAGCACAGCGCGGAGGGCATCACGACGGCTGACGGCGTCGTTGACGTGGATGATCCGTCCTGGCTCCCGACGGTCTATACGAACGAGGCTCTCATCACTCAGGTCAAACCGATCGCCGGGCAGGCCGGCGCCACGGCGTTCACCTGTTCCTCGTCGGCGCCGGCGCTGATGGCGGACATGATCGAGGAGCTCGGGATCGAGCGGGGCATGAACGTCCTCGAAATCGGCACCGGGACCGGCTACAACGCCGCCATCCTGTGCCACCTGCTCGGCGATCAGGCCGTGACCACGATCGACATCGACCCGGAGCTGGTCGGCCAGGCGCGCGAACGCCTCGCCCTCCTTGGATATCACCCGTCCTTCGAAGCGGCCGACGACTCCTACGACCGCATCGTCGCCACGCACGCGGTCGCTGACATTCCATACGACTGGATTCGATGGGCGAAACCGGGCGCTGTTGTCCTCGCGGACGTCCGCGCGCCGGAGAACAACACCGTCGGTGCGTGGGCGAAGCTAGTCGTTGACCAGGCCGGTACGACGGCCATCGGGACACTGATGGATCCGCGGGGATACTTCATGAGCGCCCGCAAGGTACCGGAGTTCGCCTACGCGGGCGAGCCTCCTCCAGAGCTCACCGAAGCCGAGCATCGCAAACGCGCGGGACAGACGCGGCAGCGCCGTACGTCTCTTGCGGCCGGGGTTCTCGACACTCCCGACCTCGCCATGTTCCTCTGGCGTTCTGCGTCAGGGCTGACCTTCTCCACGACGGCGGACGGCGCGGCCTCCCTGAACGGCTCTCATGGCGAGTCGTGGGCATATGTTGCTGACGGCAACGTGCATCACGGTGGCGTCGAAGACCTGTGGGTGCTTGTCGAACGGGCCTATGAAGCTTGGGACAGCGCCGGCCGGCCGCCGAAGGAGAGCTGGAAGGTCTTGGTGGACGACCGTGGTCGAACCTCCGTGACGCTTCCCGGCGCGGGCGGCCGCGTCCGCACCGGATAGACGCGTCGCGGGCGGCAGGCTGGGCTCAGCTCTCGAAGTCCTTCTTGATGTTGGTGAGGATGTCACGGGTCCTGTTCGGCGGCGGGGCCGCGACGCAGAGGGCTTCCATGGTGGCCGTGTACTGATCGAGGTCCTCGAGCTTGTCCAGGTACAGGGCGCTGCTGAGGTGCTCGATGTAGACCATGTCCGGGAGGTCCTGCTCCGGGAACCGCAGGATGCTGTACGCGCCGCCGGTGGCCGCGTGGCCGCCGACGTTGAACGGCATCACCTGGAGTGTGACGTTCGGGTACTGCGACGCGTCGATCAGGTGGTCGAGCTGCTGGATCATCGCCTTCACGCCGCCGATCGGCCGGCGCAGCACCGCCTCGTCGACGACTGCCCAGATCCGCACCGGGTCCGGGCGGGTCAGGACGCTCTGCCGGCCGGTCCGCAGCGCGACCCGGCGCTCGACCTCCTCGGCCGGGATCAGCCCGCGGCCGAGCTGGATGACCGCGCGGATGTAGTCGGGGGTCTGCAGCAGGCCCGGGACGAACTGCAGCTCGTAGACACGGATCAGCTGCGCCGCGGCCTCGAGGTCCAGGTAGGAGTGGAACCAGCTCGGCAGCACGTCGCCGTACCGGTGCCACCAGCCGGGGTTGTTCGCCTCCCGGGTGAGCGCGAGGAGGCGCTCGCGCTCTTCCTCGTCGTCGACGCCGTACAGCGTCAGCAGGTCGCGGACGTCGCGCTCCTTGAGGCCGACGCGGCCGAGCTCCATCCTGCTGACCTTGGACTCCGACGACCGGATCTCCCACCCCGCGTCGGATCTGCTGATCCCTGCTGCTACCCGCATCCGGCGTAGATGCCCGCCGAGAATGATGCGCAGCGCGGTCGGTCCGCTCTGCGCGCCCGACTCGGTCACACCCACCTCCCAGCGGCCCCAGCGGTCTCCATCGGCAACCTCACCCGCAGACGCACATCATCGCACGCCGGAGCGCTGATCTGCCGAAGTTCTTACAAAAGAGCGGCGATTCCGGATCGGCGATCACGGAGCGTAAGCCTAGCCGATGAATGGTTCGCCTCTTTTGTCAGTACATACTAGCGGCTCGACGCGCCGTCGAACACCGTTCGGCGACGGCTGATCCCGCCTCGCTGAGGCGCAAACAGGCCCAATCTGGTCTCGAAATGGAAAACGTGCGGATGCACGTGCATCGGGCGCTTGCATTCGTCGCGTGCCGACGCCATGATTGCTTCATGCACAGAAGGTGAGCTGGATCTCGCGAAAAGTGACATCGCGTGAACCGGCAGGCCGGTCCTACAGAGCGCCGACGGCCCCCCGTTGGCATGACTGGTTGGGGAACCCGAGTCGATGAACGACGACGACAGTGAGGTTGTGGAGCAGACCGCCGCGATGGCCGGCAGCCGTGCGCCCAAGGAGCTGACGGAGCGGGAGATCCAGGACCTGGTCGCGCGTTGCCCCGAGCAACAGCGCTGGGCCTTCGAGGGCTGGTTGCGCGGCGTCCGCCACCTCGACGGCGACCCGATCGTGAGCCTGGCCCCATGACCACCGACAGAGCAGCAGGAGGACGGAAGATGGTGCGGATCTGGCTGGGTGATCACCTGATCGCCGAGTACGTCGCCGAGCCGGACCGCGCGTCGCGGTACCAGCGCGTGATGACGCCGAAGTTCACCGGATTGCGAATCACCGTTGACAATGCGGCAACCGGGAAGGCCTCCGAGCTGCCGAGCGAGCAGCTCTGGCCGCTCACCGTTCAGTAAGTCCGTACCCGCCCCTCGGGCACGCCAGGACCGACTCTCGCCGGAGAGTCGGTCCTGGCGTTTTTATGCGTCGTCACGCCACTGCGCGGAGCCCCGTCCGGGCCCGCGGATCTCCGGGCACAGGAAAGGGCCCCTTCGTCACTCGCCTGGCGAAGGGGCCCTTGCTTCTGTGGTGCCCTGTACTTCTCTGTACTGCTCTTGTACTGCTCAGTGGTGCCGGGTCCTGCTCAGATCAGGTAGCCGAACTCGCCATCCTGAACGCCGCCGAGGAACGCCTCGATCTCTGCCTTTGTGAACACCAGCGCCGGGCCGTCGGTGAAGCGCGAGTTGCGCACCGCCACACCACCGTCCGGCAACTTTGCTACCTCGACGCAGTTGCCCGACGGGCCGCTGCGCTGGCTCTTGCGCCAGATCAGCTCGCTGTTCGAGTCGCCGGGCATGCCGTTATAGATCGCAGTCATCAGCTGCACCTTCCGTACGTCCTTGGCATATGCACGTGCATTTGGCCTTGCATTTGCATCGTACACGCTTTGGGCTCACGTGTCCGCTCCCTTACGTGCTGTGATCGTGATGCCGTGAAGCGAGCGTTTCGGCCGGTGATCCGGTCGCGATCGGTGACCGTTGCCCGACTGCCGCAGAGCTGTTGCCCGACCGGTGGAAAACTGCTGTGCATGAGTTCCTGAACCGTGGGGTACGGTTCCTGATGCAGGCATGACCGTGGTTCAGCGAAGTGCCACGCCGTGACGACAGTCGCGAGGTCATACCAATGGTCATCAACACCATCGAGCGGGAATCCACCCGCAGCGGAGCGCCCACGGATCGGGCCGCCCGCGAAGCAGCTACCCGGGAACTGATGGAACGGCGAGCTGCCAGCACCGACGAGGTCGAGCGTCAGGAGATTCTCGAACAGGTCGTCGAGCTCAACCTCGAAATGGCCAAGGGCATCGCGCGCCGCTTCCGCGGCCGGGGCGCCGAGGCCGACGACCTGGAGCAGGTCGCGTATCTCGGGCTGGTGAAAGCCGCCCACCACTACCGGCTGGAGGCCGAGACCCCGTTCATCGGGTTCGCGATCCCCACCATCCGCGGCGAGGTCAAGCGGTACTTCCGCGACTGCGCCTGGACGGTGCGGATCCCACGCCGGCTGCAAGAGATGCAAGGCACGATCGCGACCAAGCTGCCGGAGCTGGAGCAGCAGCTGAACCGCGAACCCACCCCGGCCGAACTGGCCGATCACCTCGAGGTCGAGGTCACCGAGGTCGAGCAGGCACTCGCGGCGCGCGGGTGCTTCAACGTCCTCTCGCTGGACCGGCCGGCCGAGGCCGACGCCGAGCTCACGCTCGCCGACGTGGTCGCCGACGACGAGGACGCGAGCATCGACCAGCTGGAAACGGTCGAGATGCTGCAGCCGGTGCTCGCCGATCTCGGCGAACGGGACCGCCGCATCCTGCAGCTGCGGTTCGTCGAGGGCTGGACGCAGTCCGAGATCGGCGAGGACATCGGCGTCAGCCAGATGCAGGTGTCGCGGGTCCTTCGCCGGATCCTCGACGACCTCCGCAAGAAGCTGACTCCGCTCCAGGCCGCCGCCTAGCTGTCGGTCGCGGGTCGCAGTACAACTCAAGGTTCCGCCGGTCCGTCGTCGACGAAAACTGCGACGGGCCGGCGTCACCTCTCCTTCGTCCACACCTCGCCGGCGACTCGCTGGGCGCTGAGTCTCACCGACGGTGCCGGGTACCTGCACAATGGGTGGAAGACGAGGGGATGAGTCGTTGCGGTTGGCTTTGCGGATGTTCAGGACCGTGCCCGCGGACGCGGTCGCGGTGCTGCGCGCGTATCCGCCGATGGTGGTGTGCTTCGCGGCCGCACTGACGGGCACCGCGCTGGTGTTCGACGTCTTCTACCTGGTCGCGAGTCCGGGACTGACGCTCGCACTCGTCTATACAGTGCCGGTGCTGGCCGGATTGATCGCCGGACTGGTCGCGGCGGCCGACGACGTCGGGCTGGAGCGACGCATCGTGCTCCGTACCGTCGGCGTGGCCGTTGCCTTCGGCATCACCAATGCGATCGTCGTCGCGATGATCGCGGCGATGGCCCGGACCGACCCGTCGAACTGGGCGGCCGGCGGCCAGGCGGTGCTGTTCGCCGGGTGCACGGTGTTCGCGGTCGCGCTCTCGATCGTTGCCTGCCGCAAGCTGATCGATGTGCTCGGCATCGAGATGAGAACCCGGCTCCCGCATCGCCGGCCGCCCCGCAGCCCGCTCGCCGCGCCCGCGGTCGCCGCCGTCAGGCCGCGGGTGAGCAAGGAGTCGGCCGCCCGCGCCAAGCCGGCCTCGCCGGTCGGGCCGCCCGCGGCCGTCGACGAGGAGGAGACCATCCCGGTCTTCGTCCCGCCGCCGCCGAAGATCGTCGACCTCGACGAGGCCCGCCCGGTCTCCGGCTCCGGCCCCGTCGGATCGCACACTCCGCGCGCCCGCCGTACGACCGTGCGACGCGTCAGCAAACCAGGCCGCCGCCCGGGTACCTAGGTCCCTGTCCGGCGTCCCCGGCCGGCGCGCGGACGGTGCCCGGAACTGCGAGACTGGGGCCCGACCAGGGGAGGGTGTCTGTGTGGGATCTGGTGGTTGTCGGAGCCGGGCCGGCGGGGGCCGCGGCCGCGCTCGGGGCGTTGGCGGCGGACCCGAGCTTGTCGGTGCTGCTGCTCGACCGGCACGAGTTCCCACGGGACAAGGCCTGCGGTGACGGCATCGCGCCGCACGTCCTCGACCTGCTGGCCGGCGTCGGCGTCACCGGCATCCTCGACGACTGGACCCCGGTACGGCGCTTCGTGCTGAACCGGGGTGCTGCGGGTGTGGACCGCGAGCTGTCCCGGCCGACCTGGGTGGTCCCGCGCACCGTCTTCGACCAGCGGCTCGTCGACGCCGCGCGAAAGGCCGGCGCGCAGTTCGTCCGCCGCCGGGTCCGCGGCCTCGCGATCCGGCCCGGGTCGGTCGGCGTCGACGACCTGGAGGCCCGCTTCGTGGTCGGGGCCGACGGCGCGCATTCCGTCGTACGGCGGGAGCTCGGCCTGAAGTCGGGCCCGGTGGCGCTCGCGATCCGCGGCTACGCGCCGACCCCGCCGGCACGGGCCGCGAGCCAGGTGATTGCGTACGGCCCCGGGCGGCAACCGTCGTACGCGTGGTCCTTCGACCGCGGCGACGGGTGGTCGAACGTCGGGTACGGCGAACTCCTGGCCGGTACCCGCCCGACCCGGACCGACCTGCTGAACCAGCTGGAGAAGCTGCTGCCGGGAGCGGCCGACGGCGGCGAGTCGTGGTGGGGACACCACCTGCCGCTCGCCGGCTGGATGTGGCGGCCGCGCCGCGGACCGGTGCTGCTCGCCGGCGACGCGGCCGGGCTGATCAACCCGATGACAGGGGAGGGCATCTACTACGCGGTCGCGACCGGTCTGCTCGCCGGCCGCGCCATCGCCGACGCCCTCCGAGCAGGCAGCCCGGACGCGGGTACGCCGTACCGCCGCCGCACGTCCCGCCTGCTGTCTCGGCACCTTCGCGATACCGCAGTGGTCGCCCAGCTCAGCCGTTCGGACCGGATCCTCGACGCCGGGATCCGGGCCGCCGCGGCCGACCAGCACGTCTTCGACGATCTCGTCGAGCTAGGCCTCGCGGACGGCGGCCTGACCCGCCGCCTGCTCCGAACCATCCTGCCCTGACGCCTTGAGCGCATACCTAGCAGCATCGACGACCCGCTCGACCGGCCAGCCGAGCTGCCTCGCCACGTCCGGCGCGCGATCGTCCTGCCACAGGACGGCGAGCACCGCCAGACAGTCCTGGAAGCCGGCGCCGCCCGACATGTCCTCACCGAGCCGCTCGAAGAACTCCGCCATCTGCAGCAGGCGATCACCCGCGGGACTGTCGCGACCGACCAGCTCGACGCCCTCGGCCGCGGTCTCCGCCCAGTTGTGGTTGGTGCGGGCGCTCACCTCCCACGCCTTCAGCCACACGTCGTCGGCGATCAGGTAATGCTGCAGCCGGCGCACCGGGTCGGGCTCGCGATGCACCATCCCGACCCGCTCGAGATAGCCGATCGCCTTCGAGATCGACGCCGGGCTGACCTTCAGCGCGCGGACCAGGTCGGCCGCCGTCAGCGTGCGGGAGTCGGAGGTGTAGAGCAGCGCCAGCACGCGCGACGCCATCCGTGGCAGCCCGCCGTCGACCATCATCGCCGCGAACCGCTCGACGTACGCCTGCCGTGGCTCGACGGGCCGGACAACGTCCACGGTCGCGGTGGACCTGCGCCGCCGGGCCCGGGACGCGGTGGCGTGGTGCGCGTGGTCGGCCCGGTATCCACGCGGGCCGCCGTTGCGGGCGACCTCCCGGCTGACGGTCGACGTCGGCCGGCGCAGCTGCCGCGCGATCTCGGCGTACCCGAGACCGTCGGCCAGGCCCGCCGCGATCTCCAGCCGGTCCTGGTGACTCAGCCTGCCTCCGGGCATCGGCATCCTCCGCGCATTCATCGTCAGCTCATTGCAACGGATTGCGTTCTCTCGCAATCTCATTGCACAGAATGCCATGATTGACAGGGTTTCTCGACCGTAAGACCGTGACAGATGATTGCCGGTCGTGTGAACGCAACGTAGCTTCCACGGCATGGTGCTGACAGTGGACGGCCTGCGGATGCGCTACGGCGATCGCGAGGTCCTGCGGGACGTGACGTTCGACGCCCGGCCCGGCGAGGTGCTGGCGTTGCTGGGGCCGAACGGCGCGGGGAAGAGTACGACGATCGAGATCCTCGAGGGCTTCCGGCTCCGGTCGGCGGGCCGGGTCGAGGTGCTCGGCGTCGATCCGGCCGCGGCCGACGAGCGCTGGCGATCCCGGATCGGCATCGTGCTGCAGTCCTGGCGCGACCACGGCAACTGGCGGGTGCGCGAGTTGCTGCACCATCTCGGCACGTACTACGCGCCGTACGCGACACCGGCCGCGCCGCGCCCGTGGCCGGCCGATGAACTGCTCGCCGCCGTCGGCCTGACCGCTTCCGCGGGGCAGAAGGTCAGGACGCTGTCCGGCGGGCAGCGGCGGCGGCTCGACGTCGCGATCGGGATCGTTGGCCGCCCCGACGTCCTGTTCCTCGACGAGCCCACGACCGGCTTCGATCCGCAGGCCCGCGTGGAGTTCCACGACCTGGTCCGCCGGCTCGC
Organism: Kribbella sp. NPDC004138; assembly: GCF_053603655.1. Classification (NCBI taxonomy): domain Bacteria; kingdom Bacillati; phylum Actinomycetota; class Actinomycetes; order Propionibacteriales; family Kribbellaceae; genus Kribbella; species Kribbella sp. NPDC004138. The sequence goes on along the minus strand of NZ_JBSGFZ010000002.1, from coordinate 263,984 downwards.
CGCCGAGCACAGGACGACGGTCCTGCTCACCACGCACGACCTCGACGAGGCGAGCAAACTCGCGCAGCGCATCGTCGTCCTGGCCGGCGGACGGATCATCGCGTCCGGCACGACCGCGCAGCTCACCGAGCTGATCGCGGGGGAGGACGAGGTCCGCTGGTCGGTCGACGGCCGGCCGTTCCGCGAGTCGACGCCCGACGCGACCGCCTTCGTCCGCGCCCTGTTCACCAGGTACGGCGACGCGGTCGGCGACCTCGAAGTACGCCGCGCCTGCCTCGAAGACACCTATCTCACCCTCGTCCGGGAGCAAGCATGAAGACCGGCTGGCAGCGGGGGCTGATCGAGTTGCGGCAGTCCTTCACCAACGGGCCCGAGCTGTTCAGCCATTTCCTCTGGCCGGTGCTGATGCTGGCCGCACTGTTCTTCCTCCGGCATCGCGACTTCGGCGCCACCGGGTTCCTGCTCGGCGCCCTCGCCCTGCCGAGCATCCTCGGGATGAACGCCGCGATGGGCATGGTCAGCATGAGTCAGCAGCTCACCGCCGACCGCGAGGACGGCACGTTGCTGCGGGCAAAGGCCATCCCGAACGGCATGGTCTGCTACCTGGTCGGAAAGGTCGTCTCGGTCGCGGGCGGGCTGCTCGTGGACCTGGCGATCCTGCTGATTCCGGGGCTGTTCCTCATCGACGGGCTGGCGCTCGGATCGGCGCACTGGTTCACGCTCGGCTGGGTGCTCGTGCTCGGCCTGGTCGCGACGCTGCCGATCGGCGCGATCCTCGGCTCGGTCTTCACCACCGCCCGGTCCCAGGGTCTGATCCAGTTGCCGATGCTCGCGCTGATTGCCGTGTCGGGCATCTTCTACCCGCTCACCTCGCTGCCTGGCTGGCTCGCAGGGATCGGCCAGCTCACCCCGGTGTACTGGATGGGCCTGGGGATGCGTTCCGCGCTCCTGCCCGACCAAGCGGTTGTGGTCGAGGTCGGTGAGTCGTGGCGGCACCTGGAAACGGCAGCTGTGCTCGGCCTCTGGGCTGTCGCCGGATTGCTGCTCGCTCCCGTCGTCCTGCGGCGAATGGCGCGCCGGGAGTCCGGCTCCAAGGTCGCCGAGCGTCGCGAACGCGCGCTCCAGCGCGTCGCATGATGGACGTATGGACCAGATGCAGGCGTGGGCAGTGGATCGTCCCGGACCGATCGACGGCGGTCCGCTGAAGCAGGTCCGCCGTACCGTCCCGGAGCCCGGCGCCGGTGAGGTCCTGGTGAAGGTGGAGGCGTGCGGGATCTGCCGGACGGACCTGCATCTGACCGAGGGCGACCTCGAACCGAAGCGCCCCGGCGTCGTTCCCGGTCATCAGGTGGTCGGCACCGTCGTCGGGCAGGGCGGTCGCTTCGCGGCCGGAGACCGTGTCGGGATCGCCTGGTTGCGCGGGACCTGCGGCGTGTGCGAGTTCTGCCGGCAAGGCGCCGAGAACCTCTGCCCGCGGTCGACGTACACGGGTTGGGACGCGGACGGGGGCTTCGCTGAGTACGCCGTGGTGCCCGAGGACTACGCGTACGCGCTGCCGGCCGACCGGCCCGCGGCGGAACTCGCGCCGTGGTTGTGCGCCGGGATCATCGGCTACCGCTCGTTGCTGCGCGCGAACCTCCCGCCCGGCGGCCGGCTCGGCATCTACGGCTTCGGGTCGAGCGCCCACCTCACCGCGCAGCTCGCGCTGGCCCAGGGCGCCGAGCTGTTCGTGATGACCCGCGGCGAGCGGAACCGTGCCCTGGCCAAGGAGCTCGGCGCCGCCTTCGTCGGCGAGACTGCCGATCGGCCGCCGGTGCCGCTGGACTCGGCGATCGTGTTCGCCCCGGCCGGCGATGTCGTCCCGTACGCGCTCGAGGCGCTGAAGCCGGGCGGGACCGCGGCGGTCGCCGGCATCTACCTGTCCGACGTACCGGCGCTGAACTACGAGCGGTACCTGTTCCACGAGCGCGACCTGCGCAGCGTCACCTCCAACACGCGTCGTGACGGCGAGGAACTGTTCCGCCTGATCGCCCGGCTGCCGGTGACGGCGCACACGACCGTTGTCCCGTTCGGCACCGTCGACGGGGCGCTCGCCGACGTCGCCCACGGCCGCGCGAGCGGGTCCCTGGTCACCGTCCTGGATTAACTGAACCGTCGCGGGCCGGAGAGCGTTAGAACTGGGTGAAGATTCCACCAGCGGGCGCCGCCCGGCTTCAAGGGTGCCTGCTAGCTGCGTTAGATTTGATCAAATCTCACCGACCTGCCAGGAGCGTGCGCGTGCGTATGTTGGAGCTGACCCGCCGTCCGCGGTCGGTCCCGGCTGCCGTACGCCTCTCGTCCGGAGAGGGCGGCCGGTGCTGAGCAAGGTCCTCGGCGCGGTAGGTGCGGTCCTGCTGATCGTCGGGGTGGTGCTCGCCGTCCGGCCGGTGCACGCCGGCGGGGACGCCTGCGGATCGGTCTTCCAGCCCGACAAGGGCATCACGCCGATGCAGTGCGACGCCCGGCTGAGCGGCCGCGGCACCCTGGTCGCCGGCTTCGGCGCCGGCGGCGTCGCCCTGGCCGTCACCGCCATCTCGCTCGCCGCGATCCGCGACCGCCGCACCCGCGTCACCTCCTGACCCCTCTCTTTGAGCCCTCACCAACCGTTTCGCAGGCCAGAGAATGGTTGGTGGGGGCTCAAAGTCGGTCGTGCGACGGCACGCTTGACCTTCACACTGTGTCAAGCCGGAAGGTGGCTGCATGTTCACCATCGGAGACTTCGCGGCGTTCGGGCAGGTGTCCGCGCGGATGTTGCGGCACTACGACGCGCTCGGGTTGCTGCGGCCGGCCGTGGTCGACCAGGCCACCGGGTACCGGTACTACTCGGCCGACCAGTTCAGCCGGCTGAACCGGATCGTCGCGCTCAAGGACCTCGGGTTCAGCCTGCAGCAGGTCGGCGAGATCGTCGACGCCAAGCTGTCCGCCGAGGAACTGCGCGGCATGCTGCGGCTGCGGCAGGCGCAACTCGAGGACGAGCTGGCCCGGAGTGCGGCCCGGCTGACGAGCGTCGAGGCGAGGCTCCGGCTCATCGAAAGGGAAGGTCACATGCCCACCGACGACGTCGTCCTGAAAACCATCGCCGCGACCCGGGTTGCCGAACTGTCCGCGATCTCACCGAGCTACGACGGTGCGGACATCGGCCCGGTGCTCCAGCCCCTGTTCGGCCAGCTCTTCGAACGGCTCGGCGCGGCCGGCATCGACCCGTGCGGTTCGCCGGTCGCGTACTACGAGGACGCCGGGGACGAGACGATCCGTGTCCACGCCGCCGTCCCCGTCGGCACGGGGACGGCGCCGGACGTCGACATCCTCGAGCTCCCGGAGCTCGCCCAGGCCGCCACGATCGTCCACCAGGGCGACATGATGGAGGCCGATCGCAGCATGCAGACGCTGGCCCGCTGGATCGAGGACAACGGCTACCGCAGCCAGGGGTACGCCCGGGAGGTCACGCTCCAGTTCGACATGGACAACCCGGCGAACTGGGTGCACGAGTTCCAGATCCCGGTCACAAGGTCAAGCTGACCGTCGCGAATGAGTGCGGCGGCAACGTCACCCGCAGACCGCGCGGCTCCGGTTCCACCTCGAGCGGAACCGGGGCCACCGCGTCCGGAGTGTCCACCGTGTTGTAGGCCTGCGGTTTCGATGCCGCCAGCAACCGTCCCGACGACTCCCACGACGCCGCGCCCCGGAGATCGAGCACGACGTCCAGCGCCTGCTCCGGATCGAGGTTGCTGACCGACACCAGCGCCCGCCCCTCCTTCACCGACGCGGACGCCGACACCAGCTGCATCGCCGTACCGTCGAGATCGTAGGTGCGACCCTCGACCACGTGCACCGGCAGCGCCTGCGCGTCCTGGTGTCCCTTGTTCATCTCGAACACGTGGTACGTCGGCGTCCGCACCAGGCCTCCGTCATCATCGGTGAGCAGCATCGCCTGCAGCACGTTGACCGTCTGCGCGATGTTCGCCATCACCAGGCGCTCCGCGTGCCGGTGGAACACGTCGAAGTGCAGGCTCGCCACGAGCGCGTCCCGCATCGCGTTCTGCTGGAACAAGAATCCGGGGTTCGTGCCCGGCTCCACGTCCCACCAGGTGCCCCACTCGTCCAGCACCAGGCCGATCTTGCGCTCCGGGTCGTAGGCGTCCATCAGCGCCGAGTGCGCGCGGATGACCCGCTCGATGTCCTGCGCCTTGGCCAGCGTCCGGTAGTAGTCCTCCAGGCCGAACTCGGTCGCGCTGCCCTTGTGCTCCCAGGTGCCGGCGACGGTGTAGTAGTGGATCGAGATGGCCTGGAAGATGTTCTTCGGGTCGCGCCCGCAGCCGAGGCAGCTGACCGCCTTCAGCAACGCCTCGGTCCAGGCCAGGTCGTCGTCCGACGCGCCCGCGGCGATCCGGTACAGCTTGTTGTCGCCGTGGTCCTTCAGGAACGTCGCGTACTGCCGCGCCAGGTCGGCGTACGCCTCGGCGCGCAGGTTGCCGCCGCAGCCCCACGCCTCGTTGCCGATACCCCAGAACGGGACCTGCCACGGCTCGTCACGCCCGTTGGCCTTCCGCAGCCGCACCATCGGGCTGTCGCCGTCACGGGTCAGGTACTCGACCCATTCGCTCATCTCGCGCACGGTCCCGCTGCCCACGTTCCCGTTGACGTACGGCGCCGCGCCGAGCAGCTCGCACAGCGCCATGAACTCGTGGGTGCCGAAGTGGTTGTTCTCCTCGACGTTGCCCCAGTGCGTGTTCACCATCGACGGCCGGTCCGCCTTCGGGCCGATGCCGTCCTTCCAGTGGTACTCGTCCGCGAAGCAGCCGCCCGGCCAGCGCAGGTTCGGGATGTCGAGCGCCCGGAGCGCCTCGACGACGTCCAGCCGGATCCCGCCCTCGTTCGGGATGTCCGAGTCCTCGCCGACGTAGAAGCCGCCGTAGATGCAGCGGCCGAGGTGTTCGGCGAAGTGGCCGTAGAGATGCCGGTTGATCGTGGGTCCGGGGACGTCGAGGTCGATCACGACCCGTGCTTCAGGCATGGAGCCCTCCTCAGTCTTTACAGTTGGCCGCATGGGCAAGCCGTCTGGCGTGGTGACGATGGCCGACGTCGCCCGGTACGCCGGGGTGTCGACGATGACAGTGTCGAACGTGATCAACGGGCGGCCGCGGGTCGGGCCGGAGACCCGGGAGCGGGTGCTGGCGGCGATCGGCGAGCTGGGGTACCAGGTGAACCTGGCGGCCCGGCATCTGCGCGCCGGCCGCACCGGCGTCGTCGGCCTGGCCGTGCCCGAGCTGGAGCGCCCGTACTTCGCGCAGCTGGCCGGCCGCCTCGCGGACCGCTTCGAGGCACACGGCCTGCGGATCGTCACCGAACGCACCGGCGCCAGCCGTGAGGGCGAGCTGGACGCGGTCGCCTTCTCCCGGCTGCGGATGTACGACGGGCTGATCCTCAGCGTGGTCGACATCGACCCGGCCGAGCTCGGCCAGCTGCGCACCGACGCGCCGGTGGTGATGATCGGGGAGCGGGCGCTGCCGTCCCGTTTCGACCACGTGATGATGGACAACGTCGACGGCGCCCGGCAGGCGACCGCGCAGCTGCTCGCGACCGGCGCGCGCCGGGTCGCGATGATCGGCGGCGATCCCGGCGGCTCCGCGACCATGCAGGCACTCCGCGCCGAGGGGTACGCGCTCGCCCACGCCGAGGCCGGCGTCGAGGTCGATCCGGAGCTGAACGTGCGCTGCTTGTTCGGCCTGCGGGACGGGTACGACGCCGTCCGGGGTTTGCGCGAGCGCGGGGTCGCGTTCGACGCGGTGTTCGCGCTGACCGACGTGGTGGCGATGGGGGCGCTGCGGGCGCTCGCCGACGCGGGCCTCCGGGTGCCGGACGACATCCAGGTGGTCGGCTTCGACGACATCGACGAGGCGGCGTTCCTGGTGCCGTCGCTGTCCACGGTCAACCCCGGTCACGACGAGATGGCCGACGCGATCACCACGCTGATGACGGCACAGCTGCGCAGCCCGGGCGGCGAGCCGAAGGAACTCGTCGTACCCGCGCAGCTCGTCCTGCGGGGCACGACGAAGCCGTCGGCCTGAAGTCCACTGTCGCCGCACGGCAGTAGGTATATCGATAAACAAGCGCGCTGGCAAGGCCCCGCAGTGCGGCGGGGCCTTGCGGGGGTCAGCGCAGCAGCTTCGCGACTTCCGTCAGCTGGTCCTCGGTCAGCGGGCCGAAGTCCATCGCACGGGCGTTCTCCTCGGCCTGCGCGACGGTCCGGAAGCCGGGGATCGGGACGGTCCGCGGACTGCGGGCCCACAGCCAGGCGAGTGCGCCCTGGGCCAACGTCCGCCCGCCGCTCTGCAGGACGTCGCGGATCGCGGACACCTTCTCCCACCACTCCGGCGATGGCACGCCGCCGTCGTCGAAGTACCGCAGCCAGGACGGCGGCAGCGTACGGATGTCCGCGCCGGTGGCCGGCCTGTTCACGTCCCGGCGGCCGAGGATCCCCATCCCCAGCGGGGTCCGGTTGATGCTCGCCAGGTTCTCGCGCTCGCACAGCGCGAAGAAGCCCGGCGCGTCGTGCAGCACGCTCGCTTCGTGCTGGACCGCGGCGCAGTGCTCGCCCTGGGCGAAGAACTCCGCGCTGTGCACCGTGTCGGTGCTCCAGGCGTAGCTGCGGATCAGCCCTTCGCGGACCAGTTCCTCGCAGGCCTCGCGCAGCGGCAACGCGATCTCGTCGGTGGTGTCGAAGTGCAGCTGGTAGAGATCCAGGTAGTCGGTCCCGAGCCGCTCGAGCGACGCCCGGACGGCCTTGTGGACGTACTCCGGGCTGCTGTCCTGGTGGTGCATGACCCGGGTCGACTCGTCGAACGTGTTGCCCCACTTGGTGGCGATCACCACCTGGTCGCGGATGCCTTCGAGGGCCTTGCCCAGAACGCGTTCGCTGTGGCCGGCGCCGTACACGTCCGCGGTGTCGAAGAACGTGACGCCGAGCTCGACCGCCCGGCGGATCGCCCGCACCGACTCGTCGTCGTCCACGACACCCCAGCCCAGCGGTTCACCGGCCGGATTGCTGAACGGCCCTCCGATCGCCCAGCATCCGAACCCGACCGGGCTGACCTCGATTCCTGCTCGTCCCAACCTGCGCATCTCCATGACGACGAGCCAACCAGCGTGGGGCTCATCCGTCCAATGAATCTTCTGTACGGACTTCATGCATGCCGTGCATATAACGAAATTACCCTCTTTACCTACCATTAGCTGTTAGGTAACCTTCCTAACAATTCTGGCTCCGCGCCCCCGGAGGAATCTCATGAGACTGCGCATGCTCGCGCTGGTACTACCTGTCGGACTGCTCGCCGCGCTGGGCGGCTCTGCCGCCAGTGCCCGGATGAACGCCGACACCCTGCTGTCGCAGGGCAAGCCGGTGATCGCCTCGAGCGTCGAGGACGACACTCTGACCGCGGCGAAGGCGGTCGACGGCAGTACGTCGACCCGCTGGGCCAGCGCCGAAGGGGTTGATCCGCAGTGGATTCGCGTCGACCTCGGTCAGCCGGCCGCGGTCGGCCGGGTCAAGCTGAACTGGGAGGCCGCGTACGCGAAGGCGTACCGGATCGAGGTCTCCGACAACGGGACCGACTTCACCACGGTCAAAGAGGTTGCGGACGGCAACGGTGCGACCGACGACCTGACCGGCCTGCAGGCACACGGCCGGTACGTGCGGCTCGTCGGCACCAAGCGCGGCACGTCGTACGGCTACTCGCTGTGGGAACTCCAGGTCTACGGCACGGCCGACTCGAGCGGCGACACCCAGGCGCCGACGGTTCCGGCCGGTCTGAAGAGCACCGGCGCGACGGGCACCTCCGTCGCGCTCAGTTGGACCGCCTCCACCGACAACATCGGCGTCAGCGGGTACGACGTCCTGCGCGGCGGCACGGTGGTCGCGACGACGCCGGGCACGCAGTACAACGACACCGGGCTGACCGCGAACACGGCGTACACGTACTCGGTGCGCGCCCGCGACCTGGCCGGGAACGTGTCCGCGGCGAGCGCGCCGATCACGGTCACCACCTCCGCCGGCGGCAGCGGGAGTTTCGTCCTCGCGGCCGCGGGGGACATCGCGGATCGCTGTACGGCGTCCGACTCCGACTGCATCCACCCGAAGACGGCGAACCTGGTCCAGGCGATGAACCCGGCCGCCGTGATCACGATGGGCGACAACCAGTACGACGACGCGCATCTGTCGGACTTCCAGAACTACTACGCGAAGACGTGGGGGAGGTTCAAGAGCATCACGCACCCGATCCCCGGCAACCACGAGACGTACGACGACACGCCGTTCCAGGGGTACCACGACTACTTCGGGTCGATCGCGACACCGCAGGGCAAGAACTATTACAGCTGGAACCTCGGCAACTGGCACTTCGTCGCCCTCGACTCGAACGACTTCGTCAAGGAGGACGGGCTGAGCGAGCCGGCCCAGCTCACCTGGCTGAAGCAGGACCTGGCGAACAACACCAAGGGCTGCATCGCCGCGTACTACCACCACCCGCGCTTCAGCTCCGGCGACCACGGCGACAACGTGGACGCCGATCCGCTCTGGCAGACGCTGGTGGCGGCGAAGACCGACCTCGTGCTGAACGGCCACGACCACCACTACGAGCGGTTCGTACCGCAGAACGCGGACGGCGACAAGGACGCCAACGGGCCGGTGCAGATCATCGGCGGCATGGGCGGCGCGCCGCTGTACCCGGTGCACGCCGCGCATCCGGCGACCGCCAAGATCATCTCCGACTTCGGGGTGCTGAAGCTGTCGATGACCGACAGCACGTTCGCCACCCAGCTGATCGGTCTGGACGGTGACGTCCTCGACAGCAGCCCGACGTACAGCTGCCACTGATGTATCTCGCATCCGTCGGCCCGCTGCGGACACCGCTGCGCCGCGTCCCCGGCAACGTCCCCGGAAATGTTCTGGCCTTGGGCGTCGTCAGCCTGGTGACCGACGTGTCGGCCGAGATGGTGACCGCGATCCTGCCGCTGTACCTGGTCTTCGGGCTCGGGCTGAACCCGCTGCAGTTCGGCCTGCTCGACGGCCTGTACGCCGGGGCCACCGCCGTACTGCGGCTGGCCGGCGGACATGTGGCCGACCGCTGGCGACGGTTGAAGGCCGTCGCCGGCGTCGGCTACGCGCTCTCGGCGGTTGCGAAGCTCGGCTTCCTGGCCGCCGGGTCCAGCGTTCCCGGGATCGGCGCGGTCCTCGCGATCGACCGCGCCGGCAAGGGGATCCGCACGGCGCCGCGCGACGCGCTGATCTCGTTGAGCAGCGACCCGGCGACCATGGGGCGCTCGTTCGGCGTCCACCGTGCCCTCGACACCGTCGGCGCTTTCCTCGGCCCACTCGTCGCGACCCTGGTCCTCTGGGCAAGCCTCAACGACTACAACTCGGTCTTCGTCACGAGCTTCGCCCTGGCCGCGACAGCCGTCATCCTCCTGACCACCTTCGTCCGCGACCACTCACCGCGCACCCCGCCCGCGCGGCCGGTGGGCAGGCTGCAAGCGCTCGCCTTGTTGCGGGATGCGGCTTTCCGCCGGAGCTGCATCTGGGCTGCTGTGCTCGGGCTGTTCACGATCACCGACTCCTTCGTCTACCTCGCCGTACAGCGCCGCTGGGACATCGACGCCGGCCTGTTCCCCCTGCTCCCGTTGGGAACCGCCGGCACCTTCCTGCTGCTCGCGATACCGCTCGGCCGGCTCGGGGACCGGATCGGCCGCTGGAAGGTCTTTCTCGGCGGCCATCTCGCGCTCGTCCTCGCGCTGCTCGTCGTGTCCGGTCCGTTCGGCAGTTGGTGGCTGGTCCTCGTGTTGCACGGCGCCTTCTACGCCGCGACCGACGGCGTACTCCCCGCCGCGGTCGGTCCGCTGCTCCCGGAGCACCTCCGCGCGAGCGGTCTCGCCGTACTGCAAACCGGCCAGGCGCTGGCCCGGATGGCGGCCGCCGTCACCGTCGGCCTGCTGTGGACCCTCTGGGACCTCCGACCGGCGATGCTCACGTTCACGGCCGGCCTGCTGGCGGTCACGCTCGCGGCGGCCGTCTTCAAACCGTTGGAGGTACGCCGATGACCCGCCGGCTGCTCGTGACCGCGATCGGTGTCCTCGCGCTCGTCGGCGGCGCGATCACGTACGTCGCCCACGCGCGCGACGGCGGCGCAGCCGAGAACGCCGTACCGGTCGTCACGGGAGAACCGATGCGGCTCGACGGCAGGACGCTCTACTTCCGGAACCTCGCCGACGGACCGGACTCCGGCAAGCTGGCCGCCGTACCTGCCGGTGATCCGGGAGCCGCCCGGCGCGTGGGGGAGCTGCACTGCGACCGGTTCGCCGCGGCCCACGGGACGGCGATCTGTCTGCGTCTGAAGGCGAATTCGCTGCCCGCGCTGACCGAGATGATCGTGCTCGACGCCGGCCTGCGGGAACGGCACCGCGAGTCCCTGCCCGGTACGCCGAGCCGGGCGCGGGTGTCGCCGGACGGACGGATCGTGAACTGGACGATGTTCGTGACCGGCGACTCGTACGCGGCCAGCGGTTTCTCGACCCGCACCGGCCTCTACGAGGTGGACACCGGACGGCTGGTGAAGACGATCGAGGAGCTCGCCGTCTTCGTCGGCGGGAAACGGTACTTCGCGTCGGACGTGAACTACTGGGGTGTCACGTTCGGTGCCGACGGCAATCGTTTCTACGTGACGATGGCGAGCAAGGGGAAGACCTACCTGATCGAGGCCGACTACCGCGCGTACCGCGGGACGGCGATCGCCGAGAACGTCGAGTGCCCGTCGCTGTCACCGGACGGCCGCCGCATCGCCTACAAGCAGAAGAACCCCGACGGCACCTGGCGCCTGGCCGTCCTCGACCTCGCCACGCGCCAGATCACCCACCCCGCCGAGTCCCGTCCCATCGACGACCAGCCCGTCTGGCAGAACAACACCACGCTGCTCTATCCGGTCCGCAACGCCGCCGGCACGCTGGACGTCTGGTCCGTAGGCCTCACCACACCCGCCCACTTGCTCATCCCGCAGGCCACCACGCCCTCCTTGAGCTAGCTCGCCCACTCAGCTGGTGATCGCTGCCATGGATTGTCAGGATTTGCTGGCACCGTCGAGCGGGTGACCTCACGACCTCGGCTGCTGCTGCCCGCAGCCTTCATCACGTCCCTCGGCAACAACATCCAGCTCCTCGGCGCCGCGTTGCTGCTGGTCCGCGCGCAGGGCTCGATGCTCGACGTCGGCTGGCTCTTCATCGCGGTCGCCGTACCGCAGGCCGTGCTCTCGCCGTACTTCGGCCGCCTCGCGGACCGCTTCGACCGGCGTCGCCTGTGGATCGGCTGCGATTTCCTCGGCGCCGCGGCCGCGCTGGCCCTCCCGATCGGTCTGGCGCTCGGCGTGTCCCAGCAACCGCTCGTCTATGCGACCAACTTCGCGCTGGCCGTGATCGCCGCCCAGTTCACGCCGGCGAGCGCGGCGCTCATCCGCGAGCGAGTCCCCACCGCGCACCTCCGCCGCTTCAACGCGCACTACGAGATCGCCCTGCAATGCGGCATGCTGCTGTCCGCCTGCGTCGGCGGGGTCGCGCTCCAGTACTTCGGCCCGACGCCGCTCTTCGCGTTCAACGCGCTCACCTTCGCCCTCTCCGCCGTACTGGTGTTCCGGGTCGGGACCGTCCGCCGGCCGCAAGAGATGCCCCTGGAGACCACTCCCGCCGCGCACCGCTCGGGGATCCCGCTTGCGCCGCTGGCCGTCCTGTTCGGGCAGGGCCTCGTTGTCGTGACAGTCTTCAACGCCCTGCTGCCGGTCTTGCTGATCGGAGAGTGGCATCGTGGTCCGGCCTTGCTCGGCGTGGTCGATGCCTTGGGTGGAGCCGGCTTCCTGCTCGCCGCGGCCGTCTACCGCCGATCGGCCGCACGTCTCGGTGATCTGAGGCTGGCGATCGGTGCTTTCCTGATCTGTACGTCGCTGTTCGCTCTGCAGCCGCTCTTCGGCGTACCGCTGCTGATGGCGCTTGTGCCGTTGGGCGCCTTCTTGTTCGGGCAGGCGCGGATCGCGACGCGGTCGCTCCTGATGACGTCGGTGGACGAATCGCGGGTCGGGTACGCGTTCGGGCTGGCCAACGGGTACGGGCTGGCCGCGACTGTCGTCGTCATGCTGATCACCTCGGTCGTCACCGGCCGCTCCGACACCCGCTACGGCTTCGCGACCGTCGCCGCGATCAGCCTCCTCACCGCGGGCCTGGCCGCCGCCTGGATCTCGCGCCGCCGGGCGGCGGCGGTCCGGGAGCCAGATGTAACAGTGCTTATATAAGTGCTGTTACTATCGGCTCCATGGAGGATCCCACGGAGCAGAGTTTGTGGCGGCCGTTGCACGAGCTGCTGGGGCGGATGGATGCCGAGATCGGGCGGATCTACACCGATCGCGACATCTTGGGGCTGAAGCCGACGTACGTGCGGGAGCTGCTCCAGCTGCATCTCAGGGGCCCGATGACGATCACCGAGCTCGCCGAGGCCACCGGGCGGACGCACTCGGCGCTCAGCCAGAAGGTGGCCGGGATGCGCGCCGCCGGCCTGGTCCGGACCGTGCCGGGCGCGGACGCGCGCAGCAAGCACGTCACGCTGACCGCGAAGTCGAAGAAGCTCGTCGAGTTACTGGCCGCCGAGTGGCGGGCCACCGAGGCCGCGATCGCCGAGCTCGAGGCGGAGCTGCCGTACCCGATGAGTCAGGTGGTCCGCGACGTCGAGGCGGCCCTGGCCCGGAAGAGCTTCCACGACCGCATCGCGGAGAAGCTGCGGTGAGGCGGGCGCTCATCGACCTGGGCCCGTTGCGGGTGCTGACGTACCGGCGGTTGTGGATCGGGCAGGTGCTGTCGGCGTTCGGCGGTCAGCTGACCTTCGTCGCGGTGATGTTCCAGGTATGGGACCAGACCGCGAGCCCGGCCTGGACCGGCGCGGTCGGGCTGGCGCAGGCGTTGCCGCTGATCGTGCTCGGCCTGTTCGCGGGCACCCTCGCCGACCGGCTCGACCGGCGCCGGATCTACCTGGTCACCACGATCGCGCAGTTGCTCACCGCAACCGTCATGGCGAGCCAGTTGGTGATCGGCCGGGTCCCGGTGGGGGTGCTGCTGGCGCTGGTCGCCGTCCAGGCGTCGTTCGGCGCGACCGCCGGACCGGTGGCGCGGACAGTCCTGCCGCATCTGCTGTCACGTGACCAGTTGGCGGCCGGGCTCGCGCTCAACCGGATCGGGTTCCAGGGCGCGATGCTGCTCGGCCCGGCGCTCGGCGGCGTGATCGTCGGCACCTGGGGCGTCGGCGTCTGCTACCTGGTCGACGCGCTGAGCTTCCTCGCCGCGCTGTACGGCGTCCTCGGGCTGCCGCACCTGCGGATCGAGGCCGTCGCGAAGCCGGGACTGCGCGGCGTGCGGGACGGGCTGAGCTTCATCGCCGCGACGCCGGTCATCCGGGGCGCGCTGATCACCGACCTGGCCGCGACCGTGCTGTCGATGCCGATCAGTCTGTTCCCGGTGATCAATGCGGAGCGGTTCGGCAACAACCCGCGGACGCTCGGGCTGTTCCTGACCGCGATCGCTGTCGGCGGGGTCGCCGCGTCGTTGTTCTCCGGGACGTTCACCCGGCTGCCCCGGCACGGCGTGGTGATGTTGTGCGGTTCGGCCGGGTGGGGGATCGCGCTGCTGCTGTTCGCCTTCTCGCCGGCGGCGTGGCCTGCGTTGGTGTTCCTCGCGGTGGCAGGTGCCGCGGACACCGTCGCGGTCGTGTCGCGGAGCACGATCGTTCAGCTGCACACACCGACCGAGCTGCTCGGCCGGGTCAGCGCCGCCGAGCAGATCGTCGGCCAGGCCGGCCCCGACCTGGGCAACCTCCGCGGCGGTGTCGTCGCACAGCTCACCTCACCGGTCGTCTCGCTCGCGTCCGGAGCGCTGCTGTGTGTCGCGGCCGTCGCCGCGGTCGCCGGCACGACGCCAGGCTTGCGAGCGGCCGAAGAAGTCCCGGTTACAGACTGACGGTGCGGAAACCGGCGTTGCCCATCGACGACTCCGGCGTGTTCGACGAGCGGGCGGCGTTGCGGTAGCGGTTGCAGTACGAGTCGTGGCACAGGTACGAGCCGCCGCGCATCACCCGCGCCGCGCCGAGCGACGGGCCGGACGGGTTCCCGGCCGGGGAGAACTTGTAGTACCGCGGGCCGAACCAATCCTCGCACCACTCCCAGACGTTCCCGACCGTCTGCCACAGGCCGTAGCCGTTCGGCTGGAAGGTGCGGACGGGTGCGGTCGTCAGGTACCCGTCCTCCTCGGTGTTCGTCCGCGGGAACTCGCCCTGCCAGATGTTGCAGCGCCACTCGCCGTCGTCGCCGATCAGCTCGTCGCCCCACGGGTAGCGGGCGCCCTCGAGGCCGCCGCGGGCGGCGTACTCCCACTGGGCCTCGGTCGGCAGCCGGCGGCCGGCCCACTTGCAGTACGCGACCGCGTCGTTCCAGCTCACGTGGACGACGGGATGCCCGTCGAGCCCGTCGAGCCCGGACCGCGAGCCGCCCGGGTGCCGCCAGTCGGCGCCGCGGACGCCGGCCCACCACGGCGTACCGGACGCCGGGCCCATCACCTCGTCCGGCTCGGCGGCCAGCGCGAGGTGGAACACCGCGGAGTAGCCGAAGGTCTCGGCCTCGGTCCGGTAGCCGGTCGCGTCGGCGAAGCGGGCGAAGTCGGCGTTCGTCACGCTGGTCGCGTCGATGCTGAACGGCGCCACCTCGACCTGGTGCACCGGGGTCTCGCCGTCACCGGCGTTCTCGTCGCCGTTGCTGTTCCCCATCGCGAACGAGCCGCCGCCGAGCGTGATCTGCTCGATCCCGTGCGCACCGGCCGCGGCCGGCACCGGGGAACCGGCCGGGAAGTCCAGCGGGACCCCGATCCGGGCAGGCGCACAGCAGGACGGGTGCTCGTCGCTCATGCCTGTCAGCTTAGTTGTCGGCTCCGGGGCCGAAGGCGGCCTATCCGAGGCTCGGCGGTCCGGCCTCGATCCGGCGCAGGACCGGGTCGAGACGGTAGAAGTCGGTGCCGGTGATGAGCTGGCGTTCGTCCCACCAGGTCGCGCCCGCCTCGGCGAGCGGCTCGATCAGGGCGCGGGAGCGGGCAGGGGCGGTCGGGCTGATGCCGCCGACGATCACGTCGTACGGCGTGCTCGTGTCCGTGCGCTGCTCGTTCACGAAGGCGACCAGGTCGCGCAACTCAGCGACCGGCGGCGCTTCGCCGTGGTTGGCGGTCTTGAACAGCGGGACGGCGCCGTCCCAGCGCGCGGCCCGGCGCATCGGCGCCTTGCGCGGCCAGAACCCCGCGATCCAGACCGGCGGCCGCGGTCGCTGGACCGAAGCGGGCAGCAGCTCCACGTCGTCGGCCAGGTAGTGCTCGCCGCGGTGGTTCACGCGGTCACCCGACCAGTACGCCGTCAGCAGGTCGAGGCCCTCGTCCAGCTTCGAGGCCAGCACCTTCGGGTCGGTCTCGTCGCCGAAGCTGCCGAACTCGTCGTCGATCGGCCCGCCGAGCCCGGCGCCGAAGATCACCCGGCCGCCGCTGAGCCCGTCGAGGGTGGCGACCTGCCGGGCGAGTTGCTCGGGCCGCCGGCGCGCGACCGGCGTGACCAGCGGACCGAGCGCGATCCGCGAGGTCGCCAGCGCGGCCGCGGTCATCAGCATCCACGGGTCGCCGAACGGCTGCCCGCGCCGCCGTTCCTTGCTGTGCACCACGTGGTCCCAGAGGAACAGGCCGTCCCAGCCTGCCTCCTCGGCCGCCGTCGCCACGCGGGCCACGGTGCGGGCGTCCGCGAAGTCCCCGAAGTTCGGGATGTTGATCGAGAAGCGCATCGTCACTCACCCAGTCGTAGTTCGACGAACGGAATCGTGTCGCCCGGCAGCAGATAGGTCTCCACCTCGACGAAGCCGTGCGCCTTCGCGAACCGGAGGCCGTCGGCGTTGCTGCTCAGGATGTGCGTCTCGATGCCGTCGCCCAACTCCCGCCCGCGCCGCAGGCAGTGCTCGTAGAGCGCCGTACCGAAACCACGGCGCCGGTACGCCGGGAGCACCCGGGCGATCACCACCGCCGCCGGGGTCTCCTCCGACGGCGGGCGGACCGTGGAACAGCCGACGAGGACGTCGCCGTCGTACGCCACCTCGAGCACGTTCCGCGTCGCCCGCTCCTGGATGTCGTCGACCGACAACGGGGCCGTCGGGATGATCTCGTTGTGCACCCGCTGCCAGTCCAGCACCGTCTGCTCATCGCTCACCGGCACAATCCGCAACTCACTCACCCCGCCACCCAACAGGCAGCCGGGGGCAGCGGTCAAACGAGTAGTAGCGTCCGTGTCGTGCGGATTCTGTTTGTGGGTAACAGCTTCACGTCGCGGAACAACCTGCCCGGGTTGATCAAGGGTCTGGCTGCGGCGCGGGGGATCGAGGTCGGGCCCAAGCTGATCTCGGCCGGTGGCGCGTCGCTGCGGCAGCATCTCAACGCCGGCAAGGCGCTCGACGAGATCGCGAACGGCGGCTACGACACCGTCGTCCTGCAGGAGCAGAGCACCTTGCCGATCAAGAGCCCGGACCGCTTCCGCGAGAGTGCCCGCGACTTCGGTGCGGCGATCACCGCGGCCGGTGCGCGGACGGCGTTGTACCTGACCTGGGCACGCCGCAACGCGCCGGAGACCCAGCGGGCGTTGACCGACGCGTACGGCGCCGCCGCGGTCGAGCTCGGCGCGACGCTCGTCCCGGTCGGCATGATCTGGGAACGCTTCCTCGCCGAACACGACGAACCCGCGCTCCACGACGCGGACAACAGCCACCCGGCCCTCGCCGGCAGCT
Source organism: Kribbella sp. NPDC004138 (assembly GCF_053603655.1). Lineage (NCBI taxonomy): Bacteria > Bacillati > Actinomycetota > Actinomycetes > Propionibacteriales > Kribbellaceae > Kribbella > Kribbella sp. NPDC004138. The sequence goes on along the minus strand of NZ_JBSGFZ010000002.1, from coordinate 247,071 downwards.
ATCTCGCGGCGTGCGTCTTCCTGATCGCGCTGCTCGACGAGGACCCGGTCGGCATCGACACCCCGGTCAAGGGCCTCGACAACAAGACCGCGGCCTTGCTCCAGCAGTCGGCGTGGGACATCTGCAGCGCTATTTAGCGTCGTGGAACACGAGCCCGAGGGTGTGGCGCTGACCTGAGCGGATCGCGGACACGCCGTGCCGGACCGGTGCGGCCGACCAGCCGCGCGCCGACTTCACCGGCCGATCGCGCGTCGTGAAGACCAGCCCGTGGCCCTGCGGGATCAGCGTCGACGTACCCCGCGACTGCGCCCGCGGCCGCTGCTCGACCAGCAGGAACTCGCCGCCGGTGTGGTCGGCGCCCGGGTCGTTCAGGTTGATCACGACCTGGAGCGGGAACACCTTGTCGCCGTACAGATCCCGGTGCAGGGCGTTCCAGTCGCCCGCGCCGTACCGCAACAGGATCGGCGTCGGCCGGACCTGCCCGGCCTGATGACAACTGTCCAGCCATTCGTCGAGGGTGTCCGGCCACTCCGCTTCCCGGCCGAGCTTCGCGTACCAGTCGCGCGCGATCGGCAGCAGCCGCGGGTACAGCGCCTGCCGCAACGACTCGACCGCCTCGGGGAACGGCCGGTCGAAGTACCGGTACTGACCCTCGCCGAACCGGTGCCGCGCCATGTCGATCGTCGCGCGGAACCGCTGGACGTCGTCGTACATGCCGGCGATCCGCGCACACTCGGCCGGCGTCAACAGCTGTGGTAGCAAGGCACAACCGAGGTCGTCCACCTCCGCCGCCACCGCATCCCAGTCGGCTCCGGACACTCGTCGCTCGTACCTGTTCATACCTCCTGAACGGGCTGGAGCAGGATCGTGTGAGTCTGCTCCAGCACGGTGATCGGCGCCAGCATCGTCGCGTCGTCGAGCGGGCGCTCGCCGGTCTCGAGCATGTCGAGGAACACCTTCAGACCCGGTACGACGTACGCCGAATCCAGCCGTACGTCGTGACTCAGCAGCCCGGTGCGCCCGACGATCTCGGCGTGGAACGGCACCCGCCCCTCGTCCGTCGGCTTCACCAGCTGCAGTGTGACGAGCACCCCGCCGCACGGGTAGCGGACGACCACGGTGGAACCGACCCGCTCGACGGTGACCGGACCCGGCTCGCCGGGAGCCAGCCGCTGCGCCAGATCGGCCGCGTGAATTCCGTAGAAGAAGATCCCGCTGTACTCGCTGTCCGGATCGGCCGGCCCGGTGACCGTGACCGCCTGGAGTTCACCGACCTCGGCGGCCGCGAGCGCATCCGCGTCCGCGACCCAGCGCACCGCGGAGTACGACGTCACCGCAGCACCACCGCGCCGCGCCGCGTCCAGGATCGCCCGCGCATCCGCCGTACTCGCGGCCAACGGCTTGTCCACCCACACGGGCAGACCGGCCTCGAGGAACGGTACGGCGTGTTCGCGGTGCAGCGCCCCGTCGCGGTTGGTGACGATCAGCGCGTCGACACTGCCGAGCAGCTCCGCGGACGTCGGCACGATCTGGGTGATGCCGCCGGTCGCGGCGAGCTTGCGGTTGCGTTCGTCGTCCGCGCCGACCAGTGCGACGATGCGCGCAGTGGCAGTGCCGGTTTCCGTGACGGGGTCGACGTTGAGGTGCTCGACGATGTGATCGGCGTGGCTGTTCTCGGTGCCGACGAGAGCGATGCGCAGCGGCATGGGTCAGTTCTCCTTCAGCTCGACCGGCTGCCCGGAGCGGGCGGACTCGTAGACCGCGAGCACCGTCGCCAGCGACCGCCGACCTGCATCCAGCGTCACGGCCGGCGGACGGCCTTCGCGGACGGCGGCGATGAAGTCGCGGTACTGCGCGAGGTGCGCGAGCTCGGTCGGTCCCCAGCCGTCCGGTCCTTCCAGCGCCGGCGCCTCGGGTGCCGTGGCGTCCGCGGCGTCGAAGTAGGCGAGCTGGTCGTCGTCGAGGACCGCCGTGCCCCGGTCGCCGTGGATCGTCAGCCGGACCGGGCGGCCCGGGTACGCCGCCGTACTGGCGAGCATCAGACCGATCGCCCCGCTCTCGAACACGATCGTCGCGCCCGCGAGATCCTCGACCTCGATGCCTTCGTGCGCGAGCCGTCCGGTCTGTGCGCTCACCCGGATCGGGCGGCCGAGCATCCAGACCAGCAGGTCGAGCGCGTGGATGCCCTGGTTCATCAGGGCGCCGCCGCCGTCGACCGCGAGGGTGCCGCGCCAGTCGTCGCCGTCGTAGTACGACTGCGGCCGGAAGAACGCCGACTCGGCGATCCCGGACGTGACCCGGCCGAGCGCGCCGCTGTCGATCGCGGCCCGGATCTGCGCGACCGGGGGCTGGAACCGGCGCTGGCTGATCACGGCGACGGTCAGTCCGGTCTCCCGCTGCGCGTCGATCAGCCGGTCCGCGGCGGCCAGGCTGATGTCGACCGGCTTCTCGACGACGACGTGCTTGCCCGCGTGCAGCGCCTCGACAGCGACGTCGGCGTGCAATGCGCTGGGCAGGCAGATCCCGACGGCGTCGATGTCCTCGGCGGCGTACGCGTCGGCCGGCGTCGGGTACGCGCGCCCGCCGTACTGCGAGACGATTTTGCCGGCGCGGTCGAGGTCCTTGTCCACGACCGCGACCAGGACGGCCTCGTCCCCGAGGGCTTCGAGGAGGCGGGCGTGCACGGCGCCGATCACGCCGGCGCCGATGAGGGCGAAACGCATGAAACTCTCCGATCGATGGCTAGTCAGCTGTCCAGGCCAGTGGGCTTCCATCTGTTTCTGCCGAGCGCTGGGCCAGCAGGGCAATCCGCGTGACGAGCAGGCTCCGGTCCGTCGTGATGTCCGGCTCGTTGCCTGCGGCAAGCGCCTGCAGCGGCTTCTCGGCGGGCCGGAAGCCGGCCGGCAGCGGTACGTCGTGCGGCGCCAGGTCGGTCGTGGTCAGGACCAGGCGGTTGCGGGCCCAGAGCAGCTCCGCGGTGCCTTCGGTGCCGACCAGCTTCATCCGGTAGTCGCCGTGCACCGGCGAGCCGGCCGGGTTCATCCAGTCGACGCCGGCGGTGATGACCGCGCCCGCTCCGCTCAGCGTCGCCACGCCGTACGAGCTGTCCACGACGGTGCCGCTGACGGTTCCGGCGGTCAGGCCGGTGAAGAGCAGGGCGGCGTCGATGTCGTGCACGGCGAGGTCGTTCAGGAGTCCGCCGTACCGCTCGCGCTCGAAGAACCACGCCGGACGGGTCGGGCGGTTCAGTTTGTGCGGGCCGGACGACGTCACGCCGTGGATGGCGCCGAGCCGGCCGGCGATCTCCAGGGCCGCGAGCGTGACGGGGTAGTACCGCTTCTCGAGCAGCAGGGTCACGTGCCGACCGGTGCGGCGCGCGGCCTCGGCGATCGCGTCCAGGTCCTCGAGCGTCGTACACAGCGGCTTGTCGGCGATCACATGGCAGCCGGCGTTGAGCGCGTCGACCACTGCCTGGCCGCGGTCGCCGTAGATCCCGGCGACCATGACGACGTCAGGCTCGGTGTCGCGCAGCATCTGCCGGTGGTCGGTGAAGACCTTGGCGTCGTACGGCGCTGCCCAGCGCTCGGCGGTCTCGCGGGACGGGTCCGCCACCGCGACCAGCTCGAACGCGGCGACCTGGTCGACCTCGGCGGTCGCATAGGCCACGTGCGGGTGGGCGGCGCCGGCGATCGCGATTCGCGTCATATCCGTGATTCCAGCATGCAACCGGTTGCACGTCAACGCGTCAGGGCGCGGGTTTCGGCGCCGGCGCGGTCGTCGCGCGGGTGACCAGGTGCGTCGCGATCGTGACGCACCCGGCGCTCGGCTCGGTGGCCTCCAGCAGGTCGACGAGCAGCTTCGCGGCCGCCGTGCCGGCGGTCGCCGCCGCGGCCGAGACGCTGGTCAGCGCGGGCGTGGTGAGCGGGGCGAGGGTGTCGTCACAGCCGACCAGGCTGAAGTCCGCCGGCACCGAGAGGCCGCGCACCTCGAGCCCAGCCAGCACTCCCTGCGAGACCACGTCGTCGAACGCGATCGCCGCGGTCGCCCCGGACCGGACGAGCGCCGACACCGAGTCCCGCCCGGCCGAGTAGGTCGGGCGCCCGACCTCGATGATCTCGACCGTCAGTCCCGCCGTCGCGGACGTCTGCGTGAGCGTGTCCCGGCGCTGCTGGTCCGACCAGGAGTCACGCGGTCCGGCCAGGTACGCGAGCCGCTCGTGGCCGAGTTTCTTCAGCAGCAGCACGGCCTCGGTCATCCCGCCCGACGAATCGATCAGCACCCGTGGGATGCCGTTCAGGTCGCGGTTCACCAGGACGACCGGACGGGTCGCGGCCAGTCCGCGGATCAGCTCCTCGGACAGCCGCGGCGAGGCGAGCACGAAGCCCTCGACCTGCGGCGCCAGCCGGGCGATCAGCTTGGCCTCCCGCTCCGCCGACTCGTCGGAGTCGCCGAGGAACACCGCGAGGTCGGCGGTCTCGGCGGCGAGTTGCAGGCTCCGCACCAGCGGCGGGAAGAACGGGTTCGCAATGTCCGGTACGACGACCGCGATGTTCCCGAACCGGCCGGTCGACAGCGCCCGCGCGGCCTGGTTCCCGACGTACCCGAGCCGGGCCGCGACCGCGCGGACGTGCTCGACGGTCTCCGGGCTGAGCAGTTGCGGCCTGGTGAAGGCCCGCGACACCGTCGACCGCGACACCTCGGCGGCGATCGCGACCTCGCGAATCGTGACCCCGGTACGTGTTGCCATGCGGCCACGATAGTGCAACCGGTTGCATCACTTCACGATCCCGAACCGGAAGTTCAGGTTCTCGGCCGTGCGGAGCTCCAGCCGGGTCGGGTGCACGCCGGGGCTGTCGTAGAAGCGGACGCCTTCGCCCAGCAACACGGGGACGACGTGCAGGACGATCTCGTCGACCAGACCGGCGTCCAGCGCCAGGCGGGGAACGGCGCCGCCGGTGACGACGAGGTTCCGGCCGCCGGCCGCGCGCAGGCCGTCCGCGACCACGTCGCGGATGTCGCCGCTCACGTAGGTGAACTCCGGGATCGGGTTCGTGGCCGGGTCCTTGCGCGTGTAGACGAGGATCGGGCCCTGCCACGCCCCGCCGTACGGACGGTTCTCGCCGACCGCCTCGACCCGCTTGCCGCCGCACAGGAACGCGCCACAGCCGGCGATCACCTCCGCGCCGAGACCGGACGGCCCGCCGTCCGCGAGCGAGGTCCAGTCGAGGTTGTCGTCGCGGTCCCCGATGAAGCCGTCGAGGGACATCGTCATGTGCCAGATCACTGTGCCGGTCATGGTCACCAGCGTCGCCCGGCGGCCATTCATGCGTCCAATGCCAATTCGACGGCAGAGGCATAGATAGCATCGATACATGCTCGATCTGGTCCGGCTGCGGGTGCTGGCCGCGGTCGCCGCACACGGTTCGGTCACGGCGGCGGCCGCGGCGCTGCACTACACGCAGCCCACCGTCAGTCATCACCTCGCCCGGCTGGAGGCCGCGACGGGAGCGAAGCTGGTGCAGAAGGCCGGCCGCGGGATCCGGCTCACCCCGGAAGGGGAGGTGCTCGCCCGCCGGGCCGCCGAGATCGTCGGCCGCGTCGACGCCGCCGACGCCGAGCTCGCCGCGCTCGTGGGCCTGCGCTCCGGCCGGGTCCGGGTCGGCGCCTTCAGCTCGGCACTCAGCGAACTCGTGCCACCGGCCACGGCCGAGCTGCGCCGCGACTACCCGGACCTCCGGCTGGAACTCACCGACGCCCACCCGCGGGTCGCCGTACGGCAGCTGCGGGCGGGGGACATCGACCTCGCGATCGTGTTCCGGTACGACGACGAGCAGCCGGACGACGGCATCCGCTACAGCTACCTGCGCGACGACCCGATCCACCTGCTGAGCAGCCGACCCGGCGAGACCCTCACCGACCATCGCGACTCGGACTGGATCGCCGGCTGCGAGAACTGCCGCCGCGAGCTGCTGCAGCACTGCGCCGACGCCGGGTTCACGCCGCGGATCGCGTTCACCAGCGACGACGTGATCGTCAAGCAGGCCCTCGTCCGGGCCGGGCTCGGCGTCACCACCTCACCCGGCCTGGCGCTGCGCTCGCACCTCGCCGACGGGGTGTGCTCGACGGAGCTGCCGGTCGTCCGGCGCATCTTCCTCGCGACGTACGGCGAACCGCCCGATCCGCCGGCCACAGCAGCCTTCATTGCAGCCCTGAAACGCGTCACACTGGCCTGAGGACTCCGGTTGCAGGGCCGGGCGATGGGGCACTGGGTGAGCATGGTGGATGCCGAGCTGCGATATCTGCGGATCTGGCGGGCAGCCGTGGTGGTGCTGGCCGTGATCGGAGTGCTGGCCGCGCTGGTGTTCGTGTCACCGGCGACCAATCTCGCGGCCTTCGTGGTCGCCGCGTTCACCACCGGAGCGATCTTTCTCAGTATCGGCCTCGGCCGCGACCTGCCGTCGTCGGACCTGCTGCACGTGGTGCCGCGGGGCGCGGTGCTCGGCGGACTCTGCCTGCTCGCGGTCTGCGGGTACGCCGCCGCGATCGGCGCGCCCACCGCGGTCCTGCTCCTGCTGATCGTCGGGATCTCGCCCCCGGTCGTGGGATGGTTGCGCTCCGGTCGCCCTGAGCGCCCGGCGCGGACGCTGCCGCGCCGGCGCATCCGGTTGCCCAAGGCATCGAGTCGGCAGCTCAAGGCGGTCCGCGCGGACCCCGACCCGACCGCCCAGTGGCCGATGCCGAAGTACCTGACCGCCGTGGTGCGCAGCGTCGGCGAGTTGAGCGACGAGGAGCTGTGCCTGGCCTGGCGCCGCAGTTTCAACCAGCTCCAGCGCGCGATGAGCGCCGACCACTGGCAGGCGATGGTCGACGTACGGCGGGCCTACCTGGACGAGCTCGAACGCCGCCATCCCGACTCGTTCACCACCTGGCTGGCGTCGAACCCGCGCGCCGCCGGCAACCCGGCCCGGTTCTTCACCCACCGCGCCGACCACTAGGCCCCAGGCCCCAGGCCCCAGGTCCTAGCCGAACGCGGCCCGCAGGTCCGCCGCGATCAGCTCGACCGCGTGCCGCCCGGCGGAGAGCGCCGCCGGGAAGTTCAGGAACGCGTGCATCGTGTCCGCGTACTCGACCAGCCGCGTCGGTACGCCGTCCTGCTCCAGACGACCGGCGTACGCGAGCGCGTCGTCGCGCAACCAGTCCTGCCCGGCCGCGAGCATCAGCGTCGGCGGCAGCCCGGCGAGCGTCGCGGCCTGCAGCGGTACGGCGCCCGCAGGGATGTCGCGTGCTCCGAAGTACCACTCGTGCCAGTCGGCGGCCGGATGCAGGTCCAGGACCGGGTAGCACAGGATCTGCCGGTCGGGGAGTGGCGCACCCGCGTCGCGGGCGAGCTGGCAGGCGCCGGCGGCCAGTGCGCCGCCCGCGCTCTGGCCACCCACAGCGATCTGTCCGTCGCCGTCGACGTTCGCGCGGATCCAGGCGAGCGTGTCGCTGACGTCGTGCAGCCCCGCCGGGCAAGGGTTCTCGGGCGCGAGGCGATAGTTGAGTGAGATCACCGTGACGTTGCCGGCGGCGGCGATCCCGGAGGCCGCGAACTCGATGTCCCGCAGGTCCCCGCCGACGAATCCGCCGCCGTGCAGCCAGAGCAGAACGGGCCGGGGCCGTGGTGACGGCCGGTAGAGCCGGGCCTGCAGCGTCCGGCCGGGCAACTCGATCGCGAGGTCCTCGACGGCGACCCGCGGGTCACGTTCGCCGGCCACGGCCGGGTCGGGCAGCTCCTCCCGATCGAGCAGCAGCGCCTGGTACGGATCCAGCCCTGGATGATCCGGCTGGTCGGCGAGCAGTTTCCGCAAGGCGTCCGTCTCAGGCCCGTACTGCGGGCTGTCGACGATCTCGTGGATCATGCGCGCACCATAGCCAGGTGGCGGGCCGCGTGCGCGAACAGGATCCCGTCCGGTGTGGTCGAGACGTACTCGGCGAGCGCGCCGATGCCGCCGTCGAACCCGGCACCCGTCGACGGATCCGTCCAGGTGTCGTCGTCGTACTGCGAGATCTCGTCGACGAGCGCGGCGCCGACGCTGCGGAACCGGTGCAGCACGAGCTCGGACGGGATCCGCCGGCCCGCCTCCACGCCGCCGAGGTTCAGTGCGCGCCCGCTGTCGGCGGTCTCCCAGCGCGGATCGAGACTCCAGTGCAGCCGGCCGGCCCGGGCGTCCCGCAGCACGGCGAGGGTGATCTCGTCCCACATCAGCACGTGCGCGACCAGATCGTGCAGCGAGTCGCAGAAGTCGCCGAGCGGCCCGGCGGCCACGTCGTACGGCGCGCGCAGCTCGGTCTCGGTCAAGCCTTCGGTCCGGCTCAGCAGCAGGTCCTGGTCGCGCCGGATCAGCTCGGCCGCCTGCGCGGGTGTTGTCGTCGGTGTACGCATGCCGACAATCAACCAGCCCGGACGGGGCGGCATCGGCCGATTGCGCGAACCTCTCAATCCACCGCGCTACGGTTACCAGTTGAATCGGACAGAGGGAGTGGGCTGTGAGGATCGGGATCGTCGGCGCGGGCGGGGTGGGCGGGTACTTCGGCGCGCTGCTGGCTGCCGCCGGGCAGGACGTGGCGTTCGTCGCGCGGGGCAAGCACCTGGAAGCGATGAACGCCGACGGGCTCGCGGTGCTGAGCCCGGCCGGTGACCTGCGGCTGCCGGTGCGGGCGACGAGCGATCCGGCGGAGATCGGTCCGGTCGACTATGTGCTGGTCTGCGTGAAGACGTGGCAGCTGCCCGAAGCGATCGCCGCGATCCGGCCGCTGGTGGGCGCGGACACCGCGATCGTCACCGTGCAGAACGGGGTCGAGGCGCCCGGCCAGGTCGCCGACGTCTACGGGCGGGACGCCGTACTGCCCGGTGCCGCGGAGGTGATCGCGTACGTCGAGAGTCCTGGTGTCGTCCGGCACCTCGGCAACGGGAAGCTCAACGTCGGGGAGTGGGACAACCAGGTCACGCCGCGGACCGACCGGCTGCGGGACGCGGTCGTCGGCGCGGGACTGCAGGCGAACGTCCCGGACGACATCTGGGCGGCGCTGTGGACGAAGTTCCTGTCGGTCGTTCCGGGCGGCGGCCTCGGTACGGCGACCGGCGCCGCGTACGGCGTGCTCCGCACCCACCCCGCCACCCGCCGGCTGCTCACCGAGGCCATCACCGAGATCCGCGACGTCGCGCTCGCCCGCGGCATCCAGCTCGCAGCCGACGTCGTACCGCGCACGCTGGCCTGGATCGACCAGCTCCCCGCCGACGGCACCACGTCACTCCAGCGCGACCTGATCGCCGGCCGCCCGTCCGAACTGGACGCCTGGACCGGAGCCGTCGTCCGCCTCGGCAACGCCGCCGGCGTCCCGACCCCGGTCAACACCTTCCTCTACGACCTGGCCACCGCCCGAGCCCTTGCCACCGGCAACTGACACCCACCGCGGGGGAGGTTAGTTGTCGGCGAGGCGCTGGAGCAGGTTTGCCAGGGTTTGCTGTTCCTCGGGGGTCAGGCGCGCCAGTTGGTCGGCCATCACGGCGCGGCGCTTCTCGCGGAGGGTGGAGAGGATCTTCAGGCCGTCGGGCGTGAGATAGACGAGTGTGGCGCGGCGGTCGTGTGGGTCTGGCTGTCGCGCGACGAGGCCAGCTGCCTCGAGATCGTCGACGACCGACGTCGCGGACCGCGGCACGATGCCGAGCTGTGCTGCGAGTTCGCTCAGCCGCAGTAGCCGGTCCGCACGATCGAGCGTCCGCAGTACGCGGAACTGCCCGTGCGTGACGTTCTCGCCGAACCCCTCTCGGGACGCCCGGCGCTGGCGGCGGACGATGCCGTCCAGTAGGCCGGCGATCTGTTCGGCCGCGTCATCAGGCGCATGCATGTCCAGAGCCTAGTGGCCCTTCTTCCCCGGAGGGGAACAAACCGAGGTGTTTGTGAGGTTGACTCATAGTGAGTTAACCTCAGTATGTCTTGGTCCCTGACTGGAAGGAACTGCATGTCGCAGATCTCCGGCTTTCCGGGCGGGGGATCCGGCGGCGGGCGTGCGATGCGTTCGCTGTTGAAGGACTCCTCCGTCCGGCATCACAAGTTGTCGGCGGGCACCCTCCGCCGGATCCTCGGGTTCGCCCGTCCGTACCGCGGCTACCTGGCCGTGTTCCTCGTCCTCGTGGCGTTCGACGCCGGCACCGGCGCGGTCACCCCGCTGCTGTTCCGCGCGATCATCGACCGCGGCATCGTGCCTGGCCACGCCGAGGTCGTCGTCTGGCTCGCTCTCGTCGTCGCACTGCTCGCGATCGCGAACAGCGCGATCACCCTCGCCGAGCGCTGGTTCTCCGCGCGGATCGGCGAGGGCCTCGTCTACGACCTCCGCACCGCCGTGTTCGACCACGTCCAGCAATTGCCCGTCGCGTTCTTCAGCCGGACCCAGACCGGCGCGCTCATCCAGCGCCTGAACGGCGATGTCCTCGGTGCCCAGCAGGCGTTCACCTCCACGCTGTCCAACGTCGTCAGCAACCTGCTCAGCGTCGCGCTGGTGCTCGCTGCGATGTTCGTGATGTCGTGGCAGATCACGCTGCTCGCGCTCGTCGTGCTGCCGCTGTTCGTCATTCCCGCCCGGCTGCTCGCCGGGAAGCTGCGCGCGGCGACGGCGGAGACGTACAAGCTGAACGCCACCATGGCGCAGACCATGACCGAGCGCTTCAACGTCGCCGGCGCTGTGCTCGCCAAGGTGTTCGGCCGGACCGAGGATGCCTCCCGGGACTTCGCCGGGAAGGCCGCCCGGGTCCGCGACATCGGCGTCACCACGTCGATGTACGCCGGTGTCTTTCGCGTCTCCCTGACGCTGGTCGCGGCGCTCGCGGTGGCGCTCGTGTACGGCGTCGGCGGGGTCTTCGCCGTCGAAGGGATGCTCGGGATCGGGACGGTCGTCGCGCTGACGGCGTACCTGAACCGGCTCTACGGCCCGCTGACCGCGCTGTCCAACATCCAGGTCGACGTGATGACCACGCTGGTCAGCTTCGAGCGGGTGCTCGAGGTCCTCGACCTGCCGCCGATGGTTGCCGATCGCAAGGACGCGAAGACGCTGCCGGCGACCGCGGAGCCGTCGATCGAGTTCGACCACGTGTCGTTCCACTACCCGTCCGCGGAAGAGGTGTCGCTCGCCTCGCTGGAGTCGGTCGCGACGCTGTCGGCCGAGACCGGGGACGAGGTGCTGAAGGACGTCACGTTCACCGTCGAGCCGGGGCAGATGGTCGCCGTGGTCGGCCCGTCCGGCGCCGGCAAGTCCACCCTGTCCTCGCTCGTCTCCCGGATGTACGACGCCACCGGCGGCGCGGTCCTGGTCGGCGGTCACGACGTACGGGAGGTCACGCAGACCTCGCTGCGCGCGGCGATCGGGGTGGTCACTCAGGACTCGCACCTGTACCACGACACGATCCGCGCCAACCTGCAGCTGGCCCGCCCGGACGCGACCGACGACGAGCTACACGCGGCGCTCGGGGCGGCGCAGATCGCTGCCCTCGTCGACAGCCTTCCGGACGGTCTGGACACCGTGGTCGGCGACCGCGGGTACCGGTTGTCGGGCGGCGAACGTCAGCGGCTCGCGATCGCCCGGCTGCTCCTCAAGTCGCCGTCGATCGTGATCCTCGACGAGGCCACCGCGCACCTCGACTCCGAGTCCGAGGCCGCCGTCCAGACCGCGCTCGCGAACGCGCTGGTCGGCCGGACCTCGCTCGTCATCGCGCACCGGCTGTCGACGATCCGCAACGCCGACGTCATCCTCGTCCTCGACGACGGCCGCATCCAGGAGCGCGGCACGCACGACGAGCTGCTCGCCCGCGGCGGGCTGTACGCCGACCTCTACGCGACCCAGTTCGCCGAGGCCGCCTGACCACCTGCCGGACCCCCGGTCGCGCGGCGCGTCGTGCGCGGGGGAGGATCTGCCGTATGAGAGATCGGATGACTGCGGCCGCCATGGAGCTCACGTACGACGCTCCCGCGGCGGACTGGCTCGCGGCGCTGCCGCTCGGCAACGGCCGGATCGGGGCGATGTGGTTCGGCGGCGCCGAGCGTGACCGGATCGCGCTGAACGACGAGACGCTGTGGTCGGGCAGCCCGGAGACCACCCGCCGGCTGTCGACGCCGATCGGCGAGGTCGGCGCGGCGGCGGTCGACCGGGTCCGGGCCGCGCTGGTGCAGGGCGACGTCCGCATGGCCGAGGAGCTCTCGCACGGCTTCCACAGCGGTCACTCGCAGGCGTACATGCCGCTCGGCGACCTGCTGCTGGACCACCGGCTGTCAGGTGCCGTCGCGAACTACCGGCGGCGGCTCGACCTGGACACCGCGGTGGCACGGGCCGAGTACGAAGTCGGCGGCGTCGAGGTCTGGCAGGAGGTGTTCGTCAGCGCGCCGGCACAGGCATTGATCCTACGTCTGGGTGCATCGGAGCCGCTCACGGTGACGCTCAGCCTCACCTCCCAGCTCCGCTCGACCACGGAGGCGGTCGGTGACAGCGGGCTGGCGCTGCTGGCGACCTGCCCGTCGTCCGTCGCCCCGCCGCACGGCAACGCCGCCGACCCGATCCAGTACTCCGACGGCGACGACCGTGGCATGAGCGCGGCCGTCGTACTGCGGGCGCACACCGACGGATCCGTCACGGCGACCGACGAGGCGCTGACCGTCAGCGAAGCGACCGAGCTGTACGTCGTACTCGCCACGGCCACGGGCTACGAAGGACCGGCGATCACACCGACACGCACCCGCGAAGAGTGCCGCGATGCCGCCGACACGACAGCCCGAACTGCGCTTGCCAAGGCGGAGGACCTGCGTGACGAGCATGTGGCCGACTACCAGGAGCTCTTCCGGCGTTCGGTCCTCACACTGCCCTCCGATGTCGAGCTGACCACCGACCGGCGGCTCACCACCGCGGGCGACGATCCGGGACTGGCGGCGCTCATCTACAACTTCGGGCGCTACCTGATGATCTCCAGCTCCCGCCCGGGCGGCCTGCCGACCAACCTGCAGGGCATCTGGAACGAGCATCTGCAGCCGCCGTGGAGCAGCAACTACACGGTCAACATCAACACCGAGATGAACTACTGGCCGGCGGAGACGACGTCCCTGTCCGAGTGCCACGAGCCCCTGCTCACCTACGTAGCGAACCTCGCCGAGGCAGGACGGCGTACGGCCGAGGAGCTCTACGGCACGAAGGGTTGGACCGCGCATCACAACGCCGACGCCTGGTGCTGGACCGCGCCCGTCGACGGCAACCCGAAGTGGTCGAACTGGCCGATGGCCGGCGTCTGGCTGTGCCGTCACCTTTGGGACCACTACGCGTTCACCGGCGATCGCGAATATCTCCGCGACGCGTGGCCGGTGTTGCGCGGTGCCGCCGAGTTCTGTCTCGACTGGCTGTTCGAGCTCCCGGACGGCACGCTCGGTACGGCGCCGTCGACCTCGCCGGAGAACGAGTACGTCGCCGCCGACGGCGAACCCGCCTCGGTCACGACCTCCGCGACGATGGACCTGTCGCTGATCGCGGACCTGTTCGACCGCTGCCTGCAGGCCGTGGCCGAGCTCGAGCTCGCCGACCCGCTCGTCGACGACCTGACCGCCGCCCGCAAGCGCATCCCCGACCCGCGGGTCGGCAGCCGGGGCCAGCTGCAGGAGTGGCTGGCGGACTTCGCCGAGGCCGAGCCGCAGCACCGCCACACGTCCCATCTGATCGGCCTGCACCCCGGCGACCAGATCACCCCGGACGGTACGCCGGAACTCGCTCAGGCCGCGGCCCGCACCTTGGAGTTGCGCGGGGACAAGAGCACGGGCTGGTCGCTGGCGTGGCGGATCTCGTTGTGGGCAAGGCTCCGCGACGGCGTGGCCGCCCACCGTCTGGTCCGCGAGCTGCTGACTCCGGCCTCCGATTCGGGCACCGACTACGTGGGGGACGGCTCGGGCCTGTACCCGAACCTCTTCTGCGCGCACCCGCCGTTCCAGATCGACGGCAACTTCGGTGCGACCGCCGGGATCGCGGAGATGCTGCTGCAGAGCCACACCGGCGAGCTCGAGATCTTCCCCGCGCTGCCGGACGCCTGGCCGGAGGGCTCGATCACCGGTCTGCGCGCCCGCGGCGGCGTCGGCGTCGACCTCACCTGGTCCGCGGACGCGGCACACGCCGTCCTGACGGCCGACCGGGACGGCACCGTCGTCCTCCGCCATTGCGAGCGTCGCGAGGAGGTGTCTCTCACCGCCGGGGTCCCGTACACCTGGACAATTGCCGGATGAGCTTCGTCATCGGCGTCGACATCGGTACCGGCAGTACGAAGGCCGTTCTGAGCACGCTCGACGGCGAGGTCGTGGCGGTCGCACGCCGCGACCACGCCCCGAGCCTGCCGCAGCCGGGCTGGGCCGAGATGGATCCCGAGCGCGACTGGTGGGGCGACGTCGTCGAGGTTCTCGCCGAGCTGGACACGACCGGCGTCGCGGCGGTCTGCGTCTCCGGTCTCGGGCCGTGCGTCGTCCAGACCGACGACGACCTGCGCCCGCGGCGGCCGGCGATCCTGTACGGCGTCGACACCCGCTCGACCCGCGAGATCGCCGAGATCACCGAGCAGCTCGGCGCGGCCGCGATCCTGGAGCGCTGCGGGAAAGACCTGTCCAGCCAGGCGATCGGGCCGAAGCTGGCCTGGCTGCGGCGCGCCGCGGGTGACGCGTGGCGGCCGCAGGATCGCTGGTTCAGCGCCCACACGTACGTCGTGGCGCGGCTGACCGGCGAATGGGTGCTCGACCATCACACGGCCAGCCAGTGCGACCCGTTCTACGACATCCGCCGGCAGGACTGGGCAGCGGATTGGGTGGAAGCCGTCCTGCCGGGTCTCGCATTGCCACGCTTGGTGTGGCCGTCCGAACAGGTGGGAGTTGTACGGCGGGCGGCCGCTGAGCAGACCGGCCTGTCCGAAGGGACGCCGGTCGTCGCGGGGACCGTCGACGCGTGGGCAGAGGCGTTCAGCGTCGGCGTACGGCGGCCCGGCGACCTGATGCTGATGTACGGCTCGACGATGTTCTTCGTCCAGGTTCTTCCCGCCCCGACGAGCGTGCGCGGTCTGTGGACGACGTCCGGGGTCGAGCGCGGATCGCACACCCTGGCCGCCGGTATGGCCACGTCCGGGACGGTTACGACCTGGCTTCAGGACCTGACCGGCGGTGCACCCTTCGAGACGTTGCTCGCGGAAGCGGCCGCCGTCCCCGCGGGCAGTGAAGGGCTCGTCCTGCTGCCGTACTTCAGCGGCGAGCGGACCCCGATCTACGACCCGCTGGCACGCGGCGTGATCGCGGGACTGACGCTGCGACACGGCCGCGGTCACCTGCTGCGCGCGGCGTACGAAGGGATCGCCTGCGGGGTGCGGCAGATCCTGGACATCTTCGGGCCGGCCGACCGGATCGTTGCCGTCGGCGGCGGAACGCTGGGCGGCCTGTGGGCCCAGATCGTCAGCGACGTCGCGGGAATCGAGCAGATCGTTCCCCGGCAGACGATCGGGGCGTCGTACGGCGATGCGCTGCTGGCCGCGATCGGGATCGGCGCGGTCGCACCGGACACCGACTGGACCAGACCGGATCACGTCGTGGCGCCGGACCCGGCGACGGCGCCGACGTACGCGAGCCTGCTGCAAACCTTCACCGAGCTGTACCCGGCGACGCGGGCGCAGGTCCACCGGCTGGCACGGAGCGCGCTCTAGGTCAGGTCGCGGACGTGCAGGACGGTGCCGCTGGCGACGTCACGGTCGAGCAGCGACCAGATGGATCGCGCCACCGTCTCGGGTTTGGAGAGCTTGCCGAGGGCCTCCATCTCGCGGAAGCGGCTCGACACCGGGACCTCGAACGGACTGGCCGCGCGCAGTTCGGCCTGCATTGCCGTGTCGACCGAGCCGGGTGACACGGAGACGACCCGGCAGCCGGGATGTCGGCGCCGCTGCTCGAGCCCGACCGTGCGCACCCATTGGTCGATCGCGGCCTTCCCCGCGCAATAGCTGGACTCGCCCTCGTGCGGTCTGCTCGCCGCACCCGACGACACCATGATCAGGTGCTGTTCACAGTCCCGCCCGGAAAGCGCGCTCAGGAACGACTGCCCGAGCACCTGCGCGGCCGCGGAGTTCAACAGCACGTTACGGGTGTACTGCTCGGTGTCGACATGATCCGCCGAGCCGAGCGGCGTCAGCGTCCCGGCGTTGTGGATGAACACCACCAGCTCCGGATCGCCGGCCTCGATCCGCTGCCGGAAGTCCTTGTCGACCACCGGCCACGAGTCCGGATCGGCGAGATCCACCGCGACATGGTGCGCCCCCGGCGTACCGCCACGGCGTGAGATGTCGATCAGCTCGGCGCTCTCGAACGGGATCGTGGCGGCCAGCGCGGCCCCCAGCCCGGCCGACGCACCAGAGATCCAGACCAGGACCCGCCGTAGCGGCGTCACCGGCTTCCCGTCCCCGAGCGCAGGCAAAAATCCAGCATCATGCAGTTCCCCCCTGCAGCCCCATCCACCCCTTGCTAGAGGCAGAGTACGTCCTGCGGCCCCCGAGACGTACCCCCCTCGGCGTTTCTCACCCCGTGCGATGGCTCGGTCGCCCGCAGCGCCTGCCGGCCAACGCTCAGCGGGCTCTCAGCGAACCTGTTGCCAAGAGCATCGACGAGGGCTTCGCCGGCCCCCTGCCGGGGGTACGCCGGACGGCCGCGGCGAGTTCCGCGGCCGTTCGGGCGTACCGACGCGCCGGAACGAGCTCAGGAATCGTTGTCCCGGAGGTCGTCGTTCTGGCCGTCGAGGTTGTCCAGCTGGTCCCGGGCCATGTCGGTGCCCTGGTCGATCTTGTCGCCGTACTTGCCGCCGGTCTTCTCGTCGGCGAACTCGCCGGCCTTGTCCAGGCCCTCGTCGATCTTGTCGCCGTGCTCGTCGACCAGGTCGCCGGCCTTGTCCTTCATGTTGTCGAACATGCCCATCGCGGTTTCCCCGTTCTCTCGATGGTTGCCTTCCACTACCGAACCGCCATTACCCGATCGCCCGGATCCCACACACCGGGCGGTCAGGCAGTGAACGGATTCCGATCCGCCGTGAGGGCCGGGAGCACGGTCCCGGCGAACGTCGCGTAGAGGTGCCGCTGGAACATCGGGCCGAAGCTCACCCGGGCGACACCTCGCGCGGCGTAGTCCGCGACGGAATTGACGCCCTGCCCGTAGCCGACGTTCACCGGGCCGTCGATCTGTGTGGTGAGCGTGCAGATCAGGTCGAGGTCGCCGGCGCCGATCGGGTACACGCAGTCGGCGCCGGCGGCCAGGTAGCGGTTGCCGCGGTCGAGCGCGGTCGCCAGCTGTTCGTCCGCCGTACCGGCTCGGCGGACGAACGCGTCGATCCGGGCGTTGATCACGAGTGCGTCGCCGGCCGCGGCCCGCACCGCGGCCAGGAAGTCCTCCTGCGCACCGGCGTCGATCATCCGGCCGGTCGCCGGATCGGAGTCCTCCAGGTTGAGTCCGACGGCGCCGGTCGCGACGAAGCGCTCCACCAGCTCAGCCGGAGCCAGGTGGTACCCACGCTCGAAGTCGACCGTGACCGGCACGGACACCGACCGCGCGATCCGCGCCGCGGCCGCCAGGACGTCGTCGACCGGCGCGTACTCACCGTCGTCGTACCCGAGGACCGCCGCTGTCGCGTTGCTGCTGGTCGCGACCGCGGCGAAGCCGGCCTCCTCGACCAGGCGGGCCGAGGCCGCGTCCCAGGCGTTCGGTACGACGAGCGGTGTGCCGGGAACGTGCAGCTCCCGCAAAGTAGTTGCTGAAGACATCAGGATCTCCTGTGGATCAGTGGCAGCCCGAAGGCTGGGAACAAGGCAGGCTGATGAAACGCGAGCACGGCCGAGATCTCGTCCTTGGTACAGGTCAGGACCTTGATCGAGTGCGCGTGGAAGTGGTCGTCGGAGCCGTGGATGTAGAGCGCGAACGCGGGCTGCCCGTTCGCCGAGGTCTCCACCAGAACCCGTCGGTCCGGCCCTGGCCGCAGCTTCGCGTCGAGCAGCCGCAGCACGTCGGTACGCCCACTGAACCAGGTCAGGATCGGCGGCATCTCCCACCGCGCGTCCGCGCTGAACAGCCCTTCCAGAGCGACGAGGTCCTTGCTCTCCATCGCCGCCTGGAACTGGTCGAGCAGCGCCCGTCGTACCGGCTCGTGCGGCTCGCTCAGGTCGTCCTCCCGCGGCCGCAGCCGGGCAAGCTCGGCCCGCGCCCGCTGCAGCGAGCTGTTCACCGCTGCAGTCGTTGTGTCGAGCAACGACGCGACCTCTGCGGCAGGCCAGGTGAGAACCTCGCGCAGAATCAGTACGGCGCGTTGCCGCGGCGGCAGATGCTGCATCGCGGCGACCATCGCCAGCCGCAGGCTTGCGCGGTCGCCGACCACCGCGGCCGGGTCGGCGCCGAGCAACCGGTCCGGGAACGGCTCCAGCCACGGCACCTCCAGCGCCTGGCCGTGCAGCTCGTCCGGATCGTTGCCCGGGGCACCCAGCGCCGAGGGGACGACCCGTCGGCTGCTGTGCTGCAGGAGGTTCAGGCACACGTTGGTAGCGATCCGGTACAGCCAAGTCCGGACCGACGAACGGTGCTCGAAGTCCGCGTGACCACGCCAGGCGCGCAGGTACGTCTCCTGGACGGCGTCCTCGGCGTCGTGCAGCGACCCGAGCATCCGGTAGCAGTGCGCCACCAGCTCACCCCGGTACTGCGCGAACTCCTCCTCGAGGTTCATCGGACTCCTTCCACCACCTTCTCCGGCACGACCTCGGCACTGCGGCGGGCAGCGATGGCCAGCCCCGAGACGGCCCCGAGCAACGACAGTACGCCGCACCCCGCGAGCGCCCGGGCGAAGCCGTCACCGGTGTAGCCGCCCGCCGCGGTGAACACCGAACCGAGCACGGCCACCCCGGCCGCGCCGCCGAGCTGCCGGTTCATGCTGTAGATCCCGGACGCGATCCCGACCGCCTCCCGGGGCAGCGCCGCCATCGCCGCGCTCTGCGCTGCGGGCATCGCGAGCGAGATCCCGCAGCCGGTGACCACCAGCGGCACGACCAGCCCCCAGTAGTGGTCCGCGCCGCGGCTGACCCAGAACATGCCGGCGGTCTGCAGCGCCATACCGATCACCACGAGCGGGCGCTCGCCGACGCGCTCGACCAGCCGGCCGGCGATCGGGCCCACCACGAAGAGGGTCGCGGTCCACGGCAGGAGCTGCAGACCGGCCTTCAACGGCGCCGATCCGAGCACGGCCTGCATGTACTGCGACAGGAAGAAGACCGCGCTGAACAACGCCGCGCTGAGGAAGAAGCCGGCCGAGTTCGCCGCGCTGAACGTGCGGTTCCGGAAGAACGCGAGCGGAACCATCGCGTGATCCGTCCGCCGCTCCCACCAGCCGAACGCAGCCAGCATGACCACCCCGGCCGCGAACCCGCCGAGGACCTCCGCGCTCGTCCAGCCGGCCGACTCACCGCGCACCGTGCCCCAGACCAGCCCGAGTACGGCGAGGCTGATCAGGACCGCGCCGACGAGGTCTAGCCGTCGCGCCGGGCCGGTGCTCTCACCGATCTTCGTCAGTACCAGCGCGATCGCGGCCACGCCGATCGGCACGTTGATCCAGAAGATCCACTGCCACGACAGCCCTTCGGTGACCGCGCCGCCGATCAGCGGACCGCCCAGGACGGCGATCCCCGTGACGCCGCTGAACACGCCGATCGCCCGGCCGCGCCGCTCCGGCGGGAAGGCGGCCCCGAGCAGCCCCATCGCCAGCGGCATCACCATCGCCGCACCGACGCCCTGCACGGCCCGGGCCGCGATCAGCAGCGGCAACGTCGTCGCCAGGGCGCAGGCGACGGACGCGGCCGTGAACACGGCCAGCCCGGCGGCGTACGTCCGTCGTCGGCCCAGACGGTCACCGATCGCGGCGGCCGTCATCAGCAGCATCGCAAAACTCAGCCCATAGGCGTTGACCGTCCACTCCAGCTGCTCGGCCGACGCGCCAAGATCCGCCCGGATCGTGGTCAACGCCGCGGCAACCACCAGAACGTCCAACGCCACCATGACCGACCCGATCGAGGCCAGTCCCAGAACCCATCTCTGCTCAGCAGTCTCTTTCACACCCCTACAGACCGCCGCCGAGCCCCGAACTCATCGCTGCGATGAGAGAAAGTCCGCTCAGCGTTCGGGTCGGGACTCGATCTGGATGAGGGTTTGCTGGCCGGCGGCCACCAGAGTGCGGTGGGTGGAGGTGATGCCGAAGACCTCGAGGCGGCAGATGGTGAGGGTGCGGCCGGGTTTGATCACCGTGCCGACGGCCTCCAGCTGGTCGCCCTCGGCGGGGGCCAGCAGGTTGATCTTGAACTCGACCGTGAGCACCGACGTACCCTCCGGGAACAGCGTGAACGCGGCGTACCCGCCGGCGCTGTCCGCGATCGAGCTCGTCGCGCCGGCGTGGAAGTAGCCGTGCTGCTGCGTGACCTCGGGCCGGCTCGGCAGCACGATGTGCACCTCGCCCGGCCCGATGTGCACGATCCGCGCCCCGAGATGGGTCATCAGCCCCTGGCGGTCGAAGCTCGCCTGAACCCGCTCCCGTACCTCGGCCGCCGCCTGCTCCATACCCCGGACGCTACTAGGTCAACGCGATCAGCGCGGCCGCGGGCAGCGTCGGCGTCGGGGAGCCGCCGGCGGGCTCGACGGTGAGTCCGAACGCCGTCATCCCGGCGGTCGAGCCGTTGACGACCTGAGTGAGGTCGCCCGCGGCCAGGCCGACCGAGTGCGCGGTCTTGCCCTGGTCGATCATCCACAGTTGCCACGTCCGGTCGTCGGGCAGCTTCGGAAGGCCCCGCAGTACGACGACCGACTTGTCGGCCTGCGCCGATGCGACGACCGTGGCCTGACCGCCGCCCTGGACCGCCCCGTGAACGGTCCGCGCGTCGGGTTGGGCCAGAACGGCCGCCACCTGCCGGTTGGCACGCTCCGCCGCCTGCCGGTCCCGGTACTGGTCGACCGCGACCCCGCCGCTGAGCGCGACCGCGACGGCCGCAGCAGCGAGCGTGAGCACCGACCGGCGACCGAACCGGCGCGGTACGGCGGGACTCGCCGACCCGCCCTCGACGACCGGGGGGAGCTGCCGGACGTGCTCGATCGCCGCCATCACGTTCGCCTTCAGGGCGGGCGGTGGCGAGGCCGACACCTGGGTGGCCAGTTTCACTGCGGCCGCGCGGAGCTCCGCGACCTCGGTGGTGCAGAACGCGCATTCGGCCAGGTGGGCTTCGAAGCGGACCCGTTCGTCGTCGGGCAGCGCGTCGAGAACGTACGGACCGGTGAGGGTGTGCACATCGGGTTCCGTCATGATCCTTGCCCCCTTGTGGCTCCGAGGCAGTCGCGGAGCCGGATCAGGCCGTCGCGCATTCTCGCCTTGATGGTCGGAAGCTTGGCGCCGAGTTGCTGGGCGACCTCCGGGTAGGTGTAGCCGTTGTAGTACGCGAGCTCGATGGACTCCCGTTGCAGCTCGGTCAGCGAATCGAGGCAGCGCCGTACCTGCTCGGCCTCGAGCCGGGTGCTGACGGTGTCCGCGACCTGGTCGAACTCGACCTCGGCGGTCCGCGCACCGACCTGCTCGGTGCGATCGGCGGCGGCCTGCTCGGAGCGGACCCGGTCGACCGCGCGGCGGTGCGCGATGGTCAGGATCCAGGAGTGGGCGGAGCCCCGGCCGGCGTCGTACCGGCTCGCGGTGCGCCAGACGTCGATCATGACCTCCTGGGTCACCTCCTCGGACTGGGCCGGGTTACGAAGGATCCGCCGTACCAGCCCGAACACCGAGGGGGCGACGCGGTCGTAGAGCGCGCTGAACGCGGCGCTGTCGCCGGTCGCGGTCAGCGCCAGGAGGTCGCCGTCGCCGACCGCGCCGGATCGCGGGTGCGATCCAGCGGGCCAGGGCAGCGAAGTAGGTCCGGTCACGGTCAGCTTGCCGGGGGCATCAGCACGGAGTCGATGAGGTACACGGTAGCGTTCGCGGTCTTCACGCCGCCGCAGATCACGTTCGCGCCGTTCACCTTGAGGGCGTCGCCCGAGCCGCTCACCGTGACGTCCTGCTTCTCGACGGTCGGGTGCTTGCCGACGACCGCCATCGGGTCGAGCTGGCCCGCGACCACGTGGTACGTCAGGATCTTGGTCAGCAGCGCGTCGTTGGTCTTCAGCGTGTTCACGGTCGCGGCCGGGATCTTCGCGAACGCGGTGTCGACCGGGGCGAAGACGGTGAACTCGCCGCCGTTCAGCGTGGAGACCAGGTCGACCTTCGGGTTCAGCTTGCCGGAGACCGCCGCGACCAGCGTCGTGAGCAGCGGGTTGCCCGATGCGGCGGTGGCCACCGGCGCGGCCGCCATACCGTCGATCGAGCCGGCGCCCGACGGGTTCGCCTTCGCGTAGTCGGCGCAGCCCGGTCCGACCAGGCCGGCGGCGGCCTCGCTCATCGACGGCGTGGTGCTCGTCGCCGGTGCGCTGCTGCTCGTGCTGGTGGTGCTCGTACCGCTTGCGGCGCCGTTGTCGTCGTCACCACCACAGGCGGATGCGGTCATTGCGAGAGCCAGTGCGCTGAGGGCGAGACCGGCGCGGGTGAGGTGCTTGGACATGAGGTGATCTCTTTCCTGAGGAGGGTGCTGACTGAACACTTCGGGAGTACTTCGGAGCGGGTCGCGGGCCGGATGGGTCACTCGACCATCACGACCGTGTTGTGCAGGCCGCTCGAGCCGTTCGGGCGCGGCGGCGCCTGGCGATCGGTCTGGATCTCGCCCGCCGCGTCGGTCGCGCGGACGGTGAGTTTGTGCGTGCCTGGCGTGGCGTCCCAGCGGAACGTCCACTGCCGCCAGGTGTCCGGGCCGTCGACCGGTGCGAGCCGGGCCGGTTGCCACGGGCCGTTGTCGACCCGGACCTCGACCTTGCGGATGCCGCGGTGCTGCGCCCACGCGACCCCGGCCGCGATCGCAGGCCCGGCCTTGACGGTCGCGAAAGCCTTCGGTACGTCGATCCGCGCGGACGTCTTGATCGGCGCCTCGACCGACCAGCCGCGGTCGGTCCAGTACGCGCTGAAATCCTGGAACCTGGTGACCTCGAAGTCGACGATCCACTTGGTCGCGGACACGTACCCGTACAGCCCGGGCACCACCATCCGAACCGGGAAGCCGTGCTCGAACGGCAGCGGTTCACCGTTCATCGCGACCGCGAAGATCGCGTCCCGGCCGTCGGTGAGCGCGGACAACGGCGTACCGATGGTGAGACCGTCCACGCTGGTCGACTTCACCGCGTCGGCGCCGTCCCGGACGCCGGCCTCGCGCAGGACGTCCGCGATCGGTACGCCGATCCACCGGGCGTTCCCGACGTACGGCCCGCCGACCTCGTTGGACACGCAGGTCAGGGTGATGTCGCGCTCGACCAAGCGACGTTCGAGCAGTTGGTCGAACGAGATCCGGAGCTCTTTGTCGACAAGTCCGTGGACGCGCAGTTCCCAATCCCGCGGATCGATCCGGGGCACCTGCAGCAGCGTGTCCACGCGATAGAACTTGCTGTTCGGCGTCGTGAACGGACTGATCCCCGGTACGTCGACACTCGCGCGCAGCGGACCCGCGGCCTCCGTCGGTCGAGGAACCCGGACGCGTGCCCGGAGCTCGTTTCCAGACACTCCGACGACCCTCGTGGCGCCGGCGCTCACCACCCCCGTCGCGGCGAGCGCCGACACGGTCAGGAGGAAGCGCCGCCGGTCGAACCCGGCCGGTTGCGCCGCTGCTGCTCGACGGGCCTTGTGAGGGCTACGGACCACCAGCCACATAGCGGCGACGGCGACGACCAGCGTGACAGTTGCCGGAAGCAACCGGTCGACCAGGTTCCCGGCCGACGACCGGCTGAAGACCGCAAACACAAGACCGACCAGGCCCAACCCGCCGGCGATCCCGACCGCCGTCCGCCGCCGTCCCCGAGCGCCGATCAGACCAGCGACGGCGGCGACGATCACGAGGGCCGCGCAGATACCGACCCGGAGCAGCGGCCGATCGGCGGTCCCGAGCGACCGCACTGCCCAGTCCTTCACCGGCCCCGGCGCCCAGTCGATAACCTGCACACCGACCGCATCCACCGGCCACGGCCCACCGCTCAGATCGGCAACAAGATACCCAACCGCAAGCGCCACACCGGCCGCAACCACACCACCAACCGCTCCGAGAAACCTGTGCATGTACAGGCCTTCGAAGCCGACGCCCCTCCGGATGGGGGAAGAAGGCTCCTCAGAGGCTCGAGTAGGCCTTTCAGCCCAAAAGATTGACAGGAGTCTGAGAGTGGTGGCCGGCTTCGGCGGGTCAGTTTGTCCGCGCGACCTGAGCGCCACCTTGCTCGTGTGCCGCTCCCACCACCCTGTCCCCGCGGGCAGCCTGGTTCCGCCTTCGTCGACAACCCAGGTCCGCCTTTGTGGCGGCCGGCTCCAGCTCAGAGGCTCGTGTAGGCCTTTCAGACAAGAGACTGACTCGAGGTTGAGAGTGGTGGCCGGCTTCGGCGGTCAGTCGTAGGTCTGTCTGCGTGATGTGAGCGCCCACCTGCTCGTACGCCGCTCCCACCAGCACCGTGACCCTGCGGGCGGCCCGGTTCCGCCCTCGTCGACAACCCAAGTCCGTCTTCGTGGCGGCCGGCTTCGGCTCAGAGGCTCGTGTTGGCCTTTCAGACAAGAGATTGACAGGAGATTGAGAGTGGTGGCCGGCTCCAGCGGTCAGTCGTAGGTTTGTCTGCGCGACCCGAGCGCCTCCTTGCTCGTGTGGCGCTTCATCACCACCGTGACCCCGCGGGCAGTCCGGTTTCACCCTTGTCGGCAGCCCAGGTCCGCCTTCGTGGCAGCCGGCTTCGGCTCAGATGCTCGTGTTGGCCTTTCAGGCAAGGGATTGGCAGGAGTCTGAGAGTGGTGGCCGGCTTCGGCGGTCAGTCGTAGGTTGCCTGCGCGACCTGAGCGCCACCTCGCTCGTACGCCGCTCCCACCAGCACCCTGACCCGCGGGCAGCCCGGTTCCGCCCTCGTCGACAGCCCAGGTCCGCCTTCGTGGCAGACCCGTTCCGCCCTCGCGGCGGCTGGCTCCGGGTTCGCCAGGAGTGTGGAGGACAGGCGCCGTGCAGGACATACGGGGGTGCGGGTGTGGCCGGCGAGGCATGACGTGGGAGGCGGGTCCGTCCGCGAGCTGGTGGACCCCTCACCGGTTCGGCGTGGTCGACAAGACGAGCTGCCCGCTGCCGGAGGCGGCTGGAAGGATCCCGCCGTCTCCTGACCCCGTCGCAGCACAACGGCCTCCTGCCCGCTTGCCTGTGGGTAGGAGGTTGTTGTGTTCTCCGGTCTCAGCCGGTGGCTGCGAAGTCGGCCGCTTGCTGGAGGGCAGCCGCGTCGGCCCGCCACCGCGAGCGGTCGGCGACGGTCGCCACCGCGACGCCCTCGGCCGCCCGCAGGCCGGCCTCGGCGAACCCGCTGGGCTCGCTGGGCTCGCTGGGCTCGGATTCCGGTGAGCCTGTCGGGTTGTCTGGTGGCCGGGCGCGCGGAGGCGCGGTGCGTCGGGCTGTGGCGGGGGTGGGTGCGGGTTCGGCCCAGCTGGGGCGGGCGACGTGGACGATGCCGTCGAGGATGGTGATGTGCCAGCGGCCCCTGTGCAGGTCGACGTGGTGGCGACGGCACAGCAGGGCCAGGTTCGAGACTTTGGTGTCGCCGCCGTCGATCCAGGAGACCAGGTGGTGGGCGTCGCACATGATCGGCGGGGCTCCGCAGACCACGCAGCCGCGGTCGCGGGCGTCCAGGGCGCGACGCATCGCCCCGGTGACGAGCCGCACGCGGCGGCCGACGTCGAGCGGTTCGGAGTTCGAGCCGAGCACCAGCGGGATGATGTTCGCGTCGCAGGCCAGCCGCCGGATCGTGGCCGCGGACAGCCCGCCGCTGTAGACGGTGCGCCCGATCGCGTCCGCGGTCGCGGCTTTGAGGTCTTCGAGGTCGATCGTGACCGTGATGTCCGCTTTCGCGCCGTACCTGGCCGCCCGACCACCCGTGCCCGCGGCGCCGGCGGTGTGCCCTGTATCGGCGGTGCTCGCGGCGTTCTCGGTGCCCGTAGTGGGGCCGGCGGTGCGGCCGGTGGTGGGGGCGGTGGTGTCCCACACGGCGGCGGAGATGCTCAAGGCATCCGACAGCGCGTCGGCCTGGCGCTTGTCACGCGGCCGCGGGTCGTGCTCGCCGTCCACGGTCTTGTGCGGGCGAGCACCGGCGTGCACGACGGCGCGCAGGAGTTCGGCGTTCTCGTTGGCCAGGAAGCCCTTGAACTTCACGCCGTTGTCGGCAGCCGACAGCGTCAGGGACTCGCGTTCATACGCCTTCAGTTCTTCGGGTTCGGGGCCGTCGGAGTCCAGCAGGTCGGCGATCTCCTTGGCGGCGGTGCGCAGTTCGCCGGGCGATAGGTGACCGGCCAGCCCGACCAGTTGCTCCGCGGCTGCGTCCAGGTGTTCCACCGGGACCCGTGACCGGACCCGGTCGAGTCCGAACACGATCGCGGCCGCCTGCGTCGGCCGCAGCAGCCAACCACCATCGCCAGCACCGTCCCCGGATCCACTGTCTTCAGATCCGCTGTCGTCGGGTACGTCGGTGGTTGCGGAGGAGGCCGTGCGCTCGAGGGCGGTGGCTACGGCTGGGTAGTGCGGGGCGGTCTGGGCGAGGCGGAGGGTGCGGCGGGCGGCCCGTGGGTCGAGGCGGTAGCGGAAGCGCAGGAGTTCGGCGGTGTCGCGGGCGCCGAGTTCTTCGGCGTAGCCGGTGGACTCGATGGCGGCGATCACGCTCAGCCGGTAGGCCTCCAGGCGGGCGAGCTCGGCTTCGAGCGTGTCGAGGGTGGACAGCAGTTCGCTGCCATTCATCGACCACGCCGGCCGTTCGCCTAGAAGTTCCATGGCATCGACTCTAGACGGCGCCACCGACAGTTTCCGAGCCGGAATCCCCTTATTTTGTGGGCTGTTTGTGGGCCCACACCAGCAAACACCACCAGCCCTCAGGACTCAGGGCCCGGCGGGCTGGTCGACCCGTCACGGGAGGAGAATTGCAGGCCGTCAGGCGCGCTGCCGTCGGCTGTCGGCGCGGTTCCCTGTCGTACCAGGGTCCCGTCGACCAGCACGTCGCGATTTGGCGAACACGCTGGAGAACTCGAGTTCGTGCGGGCAGAGCAATTGGTCGAGCCGCGGCATGTTCACCCGGTAGATCCGCGACACCGTCTGGATACCGTCGGCAGAGTGACGCCGTCCGGGTCTGCCAGGACCTTCTGAGGCTGTACCAGCACGATCTGCCGGCTGGCCCAGAACCCGCTGCCCGGCTTCGAGGACCTTGAAGAGCGGCGTCGCGATCGAGCCCGAGTGGAGACTGATACCGCCTCGATCCACCTGCAGGAAGTTGCTGAAGCGTGGTAACTCCAATTCTCCTGCCGCGGTGGGTCGATTCCTGTTCCCTGCGCCGACTGTCGCTGGCCCGGCAAACCCAGCCACGCACCCAACTCCCGCCCTAGCTTCTCTGTTCTTCTTCTCTTGAGCACCTCCGCCAGGCGGGCCTCCGCTGCGACATCTCTCTCGCGATCGCCAACGCAAGAACCCACCACCACCTCGACGGTCTCCACCGCCGGGCTCTCCGGGCGGTCTCGACGGGGTCTGCTGGTTAGCCCATTCGGGCCAGGGCGGCTTGGGTCAGCTCGTACTGGAGGGGGCGGCCGGATGCATAGTGTTCGATCTCGTTGATGGTGATTTCGCCCATTTCGAAGTAGCACTCGACGGTGGCGGCGGCCTGGTGGGGGGTGAGCAGGACGTTGGGTAGGCCGCGGAACGGGTTGTCGCGTGGGAGGGGTTCCTCGTCGAAGACGTCCAGGGCGGCGTCGATCCGGCCGGTGCGGAGCTCCTCGAGCAGTGCGGCGGTGTCGACCAGCCAGGAGCGGGCGGTGTTGATCAGCGCGGCGCCGTCCGGCATCAGTGCGAGTTCGCGGGCGCCGATCATGTGGTGGGTCTCGGGCAGGGTCGGCGCGTGCAGGGCGACGACCCGACTGGTGCGCAGCAGTTCGTCGAGCGGAACACGACGTACGCCGAGTTCGGCCGCCCGCTCGTCGGTGAGATAGGGATCGTGGACGACGACCTCGTGAGCCCGCAGCGCGACGAGCATCCGGATGTACTCGACGCCGGTCCGGGACGCCCCGACAACGCCGATCCGCGACGCCGTCAGGCCGTGCTGCGGGGGTACGGCGTTCCGCCACGCACCGGCGTGCATCTGGTGATCGAACCGCTGGATGCGGTGCAGCATGCTCAACGTGAACGCCAGTGACACCTCGGCGACCGGCTCCGCCATCGCCTGACCCGCCTGTGTGATCCGCAGCCCGCGCCGGAACACCTCCTCGGTGACGAAATGCTTCACCGAGGACGCGCTGTGCGCGATCAGCCGCAACCGCTCCGCGTGATCGAGCACCGCCGCGGTGAGCGGCGTCGCACCCCACGACGTGATCAGTACGTCGGCCCCGGGCAGCGCCGCCGTCAACGCGTCCGCATCGCCCGGATCGTCCAGGTCGATGACCTCCCCGAGCGCCTCCAGCCGCGCCAGACTCGACGGCGCGAACACCATCTCCCGGTACGACGGGGTCGCCGCCAGCACGATGCGCAGTTTTCCGGTCATGGCCGAATTCTAGGCACGCGGGACACCGTCAGCTGCAGCACCAGCGTGCCGGCGAGGACGACGGCCGCGATGCCGAGCAGATCGTGCGGTGCGGACCCGGCCGTGAGCGCGAGCCCGCCGAGGGCGCTGCCGAGCGCGGACCCGAGCGAGATCGCGCTCCCGTTCAGCGCCATCAGGATCGCCGGGGACTCGGGCGCGAGGCCGGCGAGGCGGACCTGCTGCGGTACGGCGGCGCCGCCGTTGCCGATGCCCTGGGCGAAGAACCAGCTCACGGCGATCACGGCGAGCGCGGCGGCCGAGGTGAGCATCAGGCCGGCCATTCCGAGAATCGAGTTCAGCAGCAGGAAGACCAGGACGACGGTGAGGACGCGCGGTGCGGCGAAGCGGTCGGCCAGCCGGCCGGTGACGGCGTTCCCCAGCGCACTGGCGACGCCGTACCCGAACATGATCACGACGATCATCCAGCCGGCCGGGAAGGACGGGCCGAGGATCAGGACGGCGTACGTGAAGCAGGTGAAACTGCCGGTCAGGATGCCGGTGGTGACGAGCAGCGCGCCGACCAGCCGGGGTCGGGCGAGCGGCCGCAGCTGGTCGGTGAGCCGCCCGGCCGGGAGTTGCCGGCGGGGCAGGCCGCGCAGGATGCCGGCCAGCGCGACGACGCCCATCGCGGCCACCAGGATCATCGGGTAGCGCCAGCTGGACTGCCCGATCAGCAGCCCGAACGGTACGCCGAGGGCGGTCGCGGTCAGCAACCCGCCGAGCACGAACGACAACGCCTTCCCGCGGTGCCGGACCGGCGTCACGGCGATCACGTAGCCGCTCACGGCGGCGTTCAGCAGGCAGGCGCCGAGCGCCGCCAGCACCCGGCCGGCGAACGCGATCGGGTACGTCGTCGCGAGCCCGACGACGAGGTTGCCGAGCACGAACACGGCCAGCGCGGCGGCGATCGTCGTACGCCGCTCCCACCGCGAGGTCACCGCTCCGAGCACCGGCCCGGAGAATGCCGCGGTCAGCGCGAAGGCGGACATCAACTGGCCGGCGGCCGCCACACTCACGTGCAGGTCCTCGGCGATGCTCGGCAGCAAGCCGGTCAGGACGTAGCCGTCGATCCCCATCGAGAAGGTCGCGACCGCCAGCCACGCCAACGGCCGGTACGAGAACTGCTGATCCGCATCCGTCTCAGCGGCGCACGTCTCCGTCACCCGACGGCACCTTTTGAGGCACGGGTGACGAGCGTATGCAGTCCGACGGTGAGCGCCAGTACGACGGCGGAGACGCCGAGCAGGCCGTTCGGCGCCGCGCCCGCGGTCAGCGCGACACCGCCCAGGCCGCTGCCGAGCGCGGATCCGAGCGAGATCGCGCTGCCGTTGAGCGCCATCACGATCGCGGCCGAGTCGGGCGCCATCTGCGCCAGCCGGGCCTGCTGCGGCACGGCCGCGCCGCCGTTGCCGACACCGGCCGAGAAGAACCAGATCAGCCCCCACACCGCGGCAACGACTGCCGGCGCGAACATCAGCGCGATCATGCCCAGGACGGCGTTCAGCAGCAGCCCGACGAGTACGACGGTCAGCACCCGCAGGGCGGTGAACTTGTCGACCAGCCGGCCCGTCACCGCGTTGCCGGCCATGCTCGACACGCCGTACCCGAACATGATCAGGATGATCGCCCACTCGGCGTGGAAGTGCGGGCCGAGGATCAGCGTCGCGTACGTGAAGCAGGCGTAGCTGCTGCACAGGATTCCGGTGGTGACGAGCAGCCCGGCGACCAGCCGCGGCTGCCCGAGCGGGCGGAGGCGTTCGACCAGGGTCCCGCCCGGCAGATGCAGCTGGGGCAGCCGGAGCATGATGCCGAGCAGCGCGATGGTGCCGACGACCGCGACCAGGATCATCGGGAACCGCCAGCTGGACTGCCCGAGGACCAGCCCGATCGGTACGCCGAGCGCGGTCGCGGTCATCCAGCCGCCGAGCACGAACGACAACGCCTTGCCGTGGTGCCGGACCGGCGTCAGCGCGATCACGTACCCGGTGACCGCGGCGTTCAGCAGACTGCCGCCCAGCGCGGCCAGTACCCGGCCGCCGAGCGCCATCGGGTAGTTCGCGGCGAGCCCGACGACCAGGTTGCCGAGCACGAACACCCCGAGCGACAACACGATCGTCGTCCGGCGCTCCCACCGCGACGTCAGTGTGCCGAGGACGGGGCCCGCCAGCGCGGCGGTGAACGCGAACACCGACATCAGCTGCCCCGCGGCCGCCGGTGTGACCTCGAGGTCGCCCGCGATCTGCGGCAGCAGTCCGGCCAGCACGTAGCCGTCGATGCCCATCGAGAACGTCGCGACCGCCAGCCAGATGAACGGGCGGTAGGAGAAGTCCCGCCCCTCCGCCGCGTCGGCGGGTCGCGTTTCCGTCATCTGCCAATCTCACCCTGAGCGGATCGCCCTCGGCAAGAGGAATCTGATCAAATCTGCAGAAAACGGACCAACTACGATCACCGATGGTCAGGACGGCCAGCGGTACTCGACACACTCCGACTTGACCGGCGGACTCGGAGTGAACGTGTGCCGACCGTTCGGCAGGGTGACATTCACGTACGGACAGGTGACCGGAGCGGCCGCGGGGTTCGGGCCGCTGTCGGTGAAGAGCAGGGCACCCGCGGCGTCGTACCCGCGAATCACGAAGTCCCCGCGGCCGGGGTCGTCGGCGTCGTACGGGCCCCAGTCGGTGCGGCCGACAGTCGGCGCGAACCAGAACCCGTCCTGCAGGAGAGCCTCGATCGGCTGCTGCCCCTTCGGCTGCACGGTGACGCGGGCGACCGTCTTCGTGTACACGCCCGCGTTGCGAGCGATCCGCATCCCGGGTGCGCCGCTCAGGATGGCGCCCGGTGAGAACCGGATGCTGGGCTCACTGATCACACCGCCGGCCGTGCGACTGCACAGCCAGTACGCGGGATGGCTCCTCTCGGGCATCGGATGCCGGGCGATCGTCGGATACGTCTGGAGGCCGGAGCCGATCAGCCAGGTGCTGACGACGTCCGGATCCTTCACGTCGGTGAACTCGAAGGCCTTCACCACCTTGTAGTCCGTGAACGGATGCGGGAGGGACTTGCTCGTGATCCGGTTCGCCTCGGCCAGGCACTGGGTACGCAGCGCGTCGGTCTCGGAGGCCGTCAACGCCCTGACGGCGTGCGGCCCGCCCGCGGGCGGCGCGGCCTCGGTGCGGAACGCCCGGACGCCGAGCGCGAGGCCGGCCACCACCGCGAGCACCGCCGCGGCCGCGAGCGCCGGGGCCAGGATCCGCCGGCGTGGGGGCTCGGACTCGATCGCCGCGAGCAGGTCGGCGCGCATCCGCTCGTGCGTCCCGGGTGGCAGCGGCCGGTCGGGCCGGCGGGTGAGCAACTCGTTCATGACAGGTTCTCCAAGGACTCCGACGGTACGGCGACACTGAGATCGCGAAGGCGCTTGCGGGCCCGGGCCAGCCGGGACTTCACGGTGCCGAGCGGTACGTCGAGTGCGACGGCCGCGGATTGTGCGTCGAGGCCGCTCCAGAAGCACAGCTCGACGATCTCCTGCTCGTGCCGTGGCAACGTCCGCAGCAGCTCCCGCAACCGCTGTGCGTCCCGCTCGTCGTCGATCCGGGCAGCCACCCGGTCGGCGTGATCCGGCTCGTCCGTCGCCGGTACCTGCCGGTTGAGGTTGAGCCACCGGAACCGTTGCCGGCGCCGCTCGTTGCGCACCACGAAGTCCGCAGTCCGCAACAACCACGGCAACGCCGAGTCGTGCACCAGCACGACCTCGCTGCGCCGCCGCCACGCGTGCAGGAACACCAGCGAGGTCAGGTCCTCGGCATCACTCCACGACCCGATCCGCCGGAACACGAAGTTGTACACGGCCGTGGCATGCCGATCGAACAGGACGCCGAACACCTCCGGCTCCCCGCCCGCACCCCGCCGCCACAACTCCTCGTCGCCCACCGCCACCTCCGGATCGTCCGCATTCACCCGGTATGTGTCCCGGCCCGGGAGCCGAGGTTCATCGTTCGGTGTTGACGAGAACGACGGCGGTGGACGGGCGCAGGTCGGTTGCCTGGAGGGCGGCGAGAGTGGCGGCGCCGCAGGGGCCGGTGTGGACGTGGTGGGAGTGCAGGAGGGCCTGGGCCGCGCGGGTTTCGGCGTCGGTGACGGCGACGGCGGCGTCGACGCCGTTCCGGATGGCGGGCCAGGCGATGGTGGAGACGGTTCCGCAGTTGAGGCCGGCCATGATCGTCGGGGCGGACGTGTCGACGGTGACCGGGTGCCCGGCGGCGAGGGACTCGGTGACGCAGGCGGCGGTGACCGGTTCGGCGGCGAGGATCGACGTACGGCGGCACGGGGTCCGGTAGTGCTCGATGGCGGATTGGAGCAGCGAGCCGACGCCGGCCGGGACCACGACGAGCCCGATGCCGGCCGGATGCTGTTCGTCGATCTCCGCGAAGAGCGTCGAGTACCCGGCGACGATCGATCGCGGCACGTCCTCGTAGCCGGGCCAGGCGGTGTCCTGGATGAGTACGTCGTCGGCGTGCACACTCGCCGCGGCAGCACGGACGGCATCGTCGTACGACAGGTCAGTGCTGACGACGTCCGCGCCCTCGTCGCGGATCGCCTGCACCGGCTCCGCCGGCAGGCCGGCCGGGATGTAGATGCGCGACCTCAGCCCGAGCAGCCGCGCGAGGTACGCGAGCGCCCGCCCGTGGTTGCCGTCCGTCGCGGTCACCAGCGTGATCCGCCGGCCCGCGACCAGCGCGGCCAGTTCCGCGAAGGTCCGCGCCGGGCCGAGCGCCCGGTTGACCGCCCACGATGCGCCGAGCACCTTGAACGCCGGCAGTCCGAACCGGTTCGACTCGTCCTTCACCCAGAGGCTCCCGACCCCGAGCGACCCGGCGAGGGCAGGCACCTCGACGAGCGGCGTCACGGTGTACCCAGGCATGCTCCGGTGGAACTCGAGCGCGGACTCCCGCACACCCGGCGCGATCCACCCCGCAGCCTCAGGGTTGGTTGCCCAGGGCCTCGGTCCGCGGAGGCCGGCCGTACGACGAGGTTCGTTCATGGTCCGAGTCTGCCGTGGGCGCGGCTGACGCCGGAATGCGAAGCCGCGCGCCGACAGGCGAAGGCCGTGCTGGCGCTCCGGATCAGGCCGTGGGTCAATCGGGCTCAGCACGCCGACGGGTCGGGGCGACACCCCTGCCCCGCCGGCAACCTGGGGGAGGGCAGTGATGGACGGACTGGCCCAGCAATATCGAGCCCGGCTGGAGGGGTTGCTCGGTGAGCCGGTGATGGTCGACGACCCGCTGATCACGACCGCGCAGGCCGCGGTCCTGCTCGGGGTAGCGCCGCAGCGAGTCGCCGGGCTGGTTCGGGCCGGGCACTTGCCGGCCCGCTCCCGGACGCACCGCCGGCTGTTGCTGTCGGACGTGGTCCGGTGTGGTCTCGACCAGTGGATGTCGGTCGCGGAAGCCGGCGCCATGCTCGGGCTCGGGCAGACCGGCGTACGACGGCTGATCACGGCCGGACTGCTGGCCGCACACGGCAGGGAGCTGCCGCTGCGGCGCAACGACGTCGAGGTGCTGGCGGTGCTGCGCCGGGGCTG
Organism: Kribbella sp. NPDC004138; assembly: GCF_053603655.1. NCBI lineage: Bacteria > Bacillati > Actinomycetota > Actinomycetes > Propionibacteriales > Kribbellaceae > Kribbella > Kribbella sp. NPDC004138. Next base: position 212,715 of record NZ_JBSGFZ010000002.1, on the reverse strand, counting down.
GCTGACGTTGTCGACGGCGGCGAGTGCGCTCGGGACGGAGGTCGACGACGTTCAGCAGATGCTGCGCGCTCGTCGCCTCACACACACGTGCGACGTGGCCCGGCCGGTGTACCGGCACGAGATCGCCACCATGCTGACCGCGCGCCGTCAGCTGCTCTCGCGCAGCGTCGTCCCGGGGGACCGCCCGTAGGTTTCCCGGTAGTGGCGGGTGAACCACCCCGTCGACGTGAATCCCCAGCGGAGCGCGATCCCGGCGACCGTCTCGCCGGGCCCCGCGTCCTGGAGCTCGCGATGCGCGCGCTCCAGCCGCACCCGGCGCAGGTACTCGCGGGGCGTGCAGCCGAGGTGCCGGCGGAAGGCGTACTGCAGCGCGCGGGCACCGGTTCCAGCGGCCGACGCGACGTCCTCGATCGTGATCGGCCGGTCGGCGTTGGCGTCCACGAACGCGACCGCGCGGCGCAGAGTCGCCGTACCGACCGCTCCTGGGGACGCCACGTGCGTCAGCTGCATCGTGGCGTTCGGGAAGGCCGCGAGCATCGACGAGGCGACGTACTCGACCAGCTGGCCCGCGACCAACGGATGCTCGGCGACCGACGGTGCCGCGGCCAGGGTCCGCCGGACGAAGCCGGTGAGGACCTGCCAATGGGTGTTCATCGCCCGCGACACCGGCCGGCCGCCGACCGGCCAGAGGTCCTTCGGTACGACGTCGAAGTGGCGTGCTGCGGCGCGGGCGACGTCCTGCTGCCCGATGCGGATCACGACCCCCTCCAGCGGCTGTGACCGGAACTGCGTCCCGTCCTTGACCGAGTAGAGGAAGCTGTCGCCCGCGACTAGCGTGTGGTCGTCGATCCCCAGCCGGCCCTTCACGAGGCAGATCGCGGTGAGGTCCCGCCACGGGTCGGTGACCGCGTCGAACCGCATCTGCATCCGGCACCGGTCAGCGCCGACGCCCGCGCACTCCGCCGTGCTCAGCGCAAGTGATCCGCTGTCCGGATTCCTCCCGACCAAGCGTGTCCGGTTCGGGTAGATCTGGTTCAGCAACTGCATCGTCGCGTCGAGCCCGCTGCTGCGGACACTGTCCCGCCGCACTTCCACGGACCCAGGCGTCATCACGCATTCATACACCTGCGATTACGAGACGTGACAGCCTCAGAGCGTGTCTGCGGGCTGACCGAAGGTAGTCGACTCCTCCCGCTAGTTTCCGTTGATCAGGTGTACGGCGAGGTCGGGGCTGAACGTGCCGGCCGGGATGCCGGCGCCGATCCCGCAGTCGCCGTCGGAGTCGCCGGGGACCTTGATCCACAACAGCATCTCGGCTCCGCCGCCGGTCTGGGCGGTGACGCCGAGCTTGCGGCCGGGCGGGTTGCACCAGTCGCTGCCCGCGCCGTTGCCGTTCCGGCTGGTGTCGACGACGAACGGCTTCGCCGCCGACAGGTGGCTGTTGACCGCGTTGCCGTAGCTCACCGTCTGGGCGGTGCTGTAGTAGTTCGAGACGTTGAGCGCGAAGCCGTGCGCGTTCGCCAGGCCCGCGCCGTTCAGCCGCTGCGCCATCACGTCGGCGGCCACCCACCCGGCGTTGCCGCCGTCCAGGTACGCCCACGCGTTCGGGGCCAGATCCTTGAACTGCTGTACGGCGTAGCTCAGCATGCCGTTGCGCTCGGAGATCTGGTCCGCATTCATGCAGTTGAAGTCACCGAGCGCATCGGGCTCGATCACGACCACCGCCGGGCGGTTGCCGATGGCAACGGCGAAGTCGTGGATCCAGGTGCGGTACGCCGCCGGTGTGCCGGCGCCGCCGCCCGAGTGGCCGCCGCACGCGTCCCGGCCGGGGATGTTGTACGCGACCAGCACGGGCAGCTTGTCGGCGGCGTCCGCGGCCCCGACGAAGCTCCCGACCGCGGTGCCGATCGGGTTGCTCCAGTTGCCGAACCAGCGCGCCATCGGCTTGGACGCGATCGAGTTCTGGATCGCGGTCCGGCGGCTGTCGCCGGAGTTGTTGCGGACCCAGACGGCCGGGTTCGAGTTCGGGTCGACGTAGAAGCCGCTGGTCAGTTGGACGGGGTTGCCGGTGGTGGCGGCGCCGGCGCCCTGGTGGGCCGGGACGACCGCGGCGAGGGCGAGGCCGGCCGCGACCAGGCCTCTGAGGATCCATCGCATGTGCTGCTCCTGTCTCGAGATGGGGGCGGGTACTCCGGGAGCGCTTCCAGTTTTCGTGCCGTTCCCGATCGTGTCGGACCAGCCGCCGGCCGTCAACAGTCTGTGTCTGGTCACCGAAAACTGCACGCAACCTCAGTTCCCGCCTCCGAGAGCGCTCCCAATCCTGAAGAGTAGTTTGAGTCCCAGATAATATGAATCTCAAACTACCAACGCAGAGGAGCGGAGCATGAAGATCGTGGTGACCGGCGCGACCGGTCTGGTGGGCAGGCTGCTGGTCGGCCTGCTGAGGGAGCGCGAGGTCGAGATCCGCGCGGTCGCGCGGCCGTCGGCGACCTGGCCCACAGGGGTTGCGGGATTCACCGCAGACCTCGCCGAACCGGCAAAGCTGCAGCCGGTGCTGGACGGAGCCGACGCACTGTTCGTGCATCCGCGTGCCGTGGGTGACAACGCCGGCAAGCTCCTCGCGCTGGCCGGTGAGACAGGCGTACGACGCGCCGTGGTGCTGTCGGCGATCAACGTCGACGACGACCCGGCGTACCAGCCCTCGCGGCTGAACGGCGACCGCAACAAGGAAGTCGAGGAGGCCGTCGTCGTGAGCGGCCTGCCGTGGGTCGCCGTACGGTCGAGTTCGTTCGCGACCAACGTCATCGGCATGTTGGGCGCGCAGATCCGCGGCGGCGACGTCGTCCGGGCGCCGTACGGCGACTTCGCGGAGGCGCTGATCCACGAGGCCGACCTGGCCGAGGTGATCGTCGAGGCGCTGACGAACTCGGACCTCGACGGCCGCCGGCTCCGCGTGACCGGGCCGCAGTCGCTGACGCACGAGCAACAGGTCGCCGTGCTCGCGGAGGTGCTCGGCCGGTCGCTCGTGTTCCAGGAAGTTCCGGCGCAGGCCGCGGTGCGGGGAATGGTCGCGAACGGTCTGCGCGAGGAGTTCGTGACCGCGTTGATGAACCGGTACGAGCGCGGCGCCGGGCAACCGGCCGAGGTCACCGACGAGGTGCGGCGCGTCCTCGGCCGTCCGGCCCGGACCTTCGCGCAGTGGGTCGCCGACCACGCCGCTGTCTTCGGCAGTGTCTTCGGAGGTGTCAGGTAGCCGCGAGCTTCGCGGTGGACGTCTCGCCGGCTTCCGCGCAGCGGCGCAGGAAGCCGGCGATCAGGTCGAGCTCGTCCTCGGAGTACCCGGCGCAGATCCGGTCGACCGCGCTGTTCATCCCGCGGTACAGCTGGTAGACCTCGGCCGCGCGGTCCTTCACGACGCTGACTGTCACCCGCCGGCGGTCGGCCTGGTCACGGTCGCGGACGATCCAGCCGCCGCGCTCGAGCCGGTCCAGGATGCCGGTCATCGTGGCCGGGTGAATCCCGGAGCGCCGGGCCAGGACGCTCGGGGTGAGCGCCCCGTCCCGGGCGAGGACGTCCAGGCAGTCCAGCTCGGCGTCCTTCAGCGACAGCTGGTAGCCGACGTGATGGTTCAGAAGCGCGAGCTGGACCCGCAGGTCCCGCAACGCGGTCCGGATCTCGGCACTGCGCTTCGGCATACTTCCGCTCTCGTATCATCCGAGTTTCAGATCATCTCGGACAGCAGCCTAGCTCACCGGGACCGCGCGGCCGAGCGGTGCGGGCGTGAGCACCGGGTGGGCGCGAAGGTAGGAGATGAAGCCTTCGTGGTCGCGGTCGTTGCGGACCGGGTCGGTGAAGCCCTTGAAGACCGTGGTCCCGTCGCCGCCGATCAGCGTGTAGGCCAAGGCTGCGACCCGGTAGTCGCGGTTCAGGTCGAGCGGCGTCCCGTCGATCAGCACGGTGGCGGGGTCGACGCGCTGACCGATCGGCTTGCTCTTGTCGTAGCTGTAGCTGACGTTGTGCGACACCGCGAACGGCGCGAACTTCTCGGTCCCGTCGGCCTGCGGCACCCACTGGGCCTCGAAGGCGGCGTGCAACTGGGTGCCCGGCAGTGTCACGGTCAGGATCGGGTTGCCGTACCCGAAGGCGCCCCATGCCTCGCCGAACAGCACCGTGCCGTCCTCGTCGGACGCATTGGTGCCCTTGGTGAACAGCAGGTCGCCGGTCACCGCGTTCGATCCGGAGACCGGCTTGACCGAGATCAGGGCCAGGTCGGCGCGGCCGTCGCGGTGCTGGTTCGCGTCCCAGTAGGCGAAGTCCGCGGCCAGGTTGCCCATCGTGCTCTCGCCCGACGTGTTCGGCGTCCGGGTGAAGTCGGCAGTGACCCGGGCCAGCGGTGTCGCGTACCGCTTCTTGCCCTGGGCGGTCCAGTAGTCGGCGATGTACTGCAGCTCCTCGTCGAGCGGTACGTCGCGGGAGTTCGCGTGGTTCGTCGAGCGGGTGAGCTCGCGGATCACCTCGCCGGTGCGCGGGTCCAGCTTGAGGTTGATCTCGTTGATCAGCGACCCGTGGTTGCCGGCCTCGACGACCGGCCGCGGTACGCCGTTCGGGTCCGGGACCATCATGTTGAACCGGCAGTGCCAGTGCCCGGTGACGATCGCGCAGATGTCCGGCGACGCGTTCGCGGCGAGCTGGAACACCGGCCCCGACGGGTTCGTGCCCGCGTTGTAGTCGTTGCCGGCGACGCCGCCGTCGTGGATGTTGATGACGATCGCGTTGACCCCGCGCTTCTTCAGCTGGGCGGCCAGCTTGTTCGCCTGCTCGAGGTCGGACAGTGACCGCAGCCCGGGCTGGTACGACGTGGAGCCGACCTCGCTGCCCACCAGGGTCAGGTGGATGAACGCGATCGGCAGCTTCCGGCCGTGCCCCGCGTCGACCCACTCGATGTTGTACGGCGGCACGATCGTCTTGCCGGTGTCCGCATGCACGATGTTCGCGGTGTAGAAGCGGAAGTTCGCGCCCTGGAAGCGCTGCCCGGTCGAGTCGACGAAGTTGTCGTCGCGCCCGCTGACCGGGTACGGCTTGCCGCGCTCCATGTGGTCGACGAGGAACTCGACCGAGTGGTCGAGCTCGTGGTTGCCGACCGTGCTGAACTGCAGGCCCATCGCGTTCAGCGCCTCGATGGTCGGCTCGTTGGCGTGCGCGTCGACCTCGAACGGCCAGCCGTTGAAGTTGTCGCCGGAGGAGAAGAAGATCGAGTTCGGTTGGCCCTCGCGGAGTCGCTTCAGGTGCGTCGCCAGGTACCCGGCGCCGCCGACGGTGACCGGGACGCCGCCGGCGCCGGTGATCACACTGCCCTGGCTGGGCGTCGTCGGCTGCAGGTAGCCGTGGAAGTCGGTGATGTTCAGCAGTTGCACGTCGACGTACTCCGAGGTGTCGTCGAGCGCGTGCGGCGTGGCGTAGGCGACGTCACCGACCGCGGTGGCGGTGGCGATCGCGCCGGTGGCGGTGAGGAACGTCCGGCGGCGGATCCGACTGTTCACGGCAAACCTGCTTCCTGGCGGGAGGGTGCGCGTTAGTGCGCAATTATCGCCTGTTTGCGACATTATTAGCTGCCGGACCGGACATGCGTCAACGGCCCGATGAACAATCGGCCAACGTGCTCGTCAGATGCTGCGCGCGGACAACCGGGGGAGCGGGCCGCGGCCGGCAGTCAGCAGCCGGGCGTCGATCGCGTCCTGCGCGAGGCTGGCGGCGCCGAGCGCGACGCACAGCGCGCCGAGCGACGACGCGTGCAGCTCGGGGACCCGTGGACAGATCCGCTCGAGCTCGGCGGTGAGCGGCTCCATGAGGACGTCGGCCGCCTGCGAGAACGCCCCACCGAGTACGAGCAGCCGCGGGTCGACGATCGCGATCGCCGTCGCGGCGGCCACCGCCATCGCGCGGGCGTACTTCCGGACGGCCGCCCGCGCGGCGCTGTTCCCGTCGCGGGCGGCGGCGAACGCGCGCTCCGCCTTGTCCACCGTGGGAACCTCCGCCGGTACGACGGTGTGCAGGTGCTCGAGCGCGGCCTCCCAGGCGACGCCGCGCAGCGCGGACATGTCGGCCGCTGCGCCGTACGCGCCGCGTCGCAGCTGCCCGTCGAGCACCAGCGCCAATCCGGTACGGCGTCCTGCGTGCAGGAACACCATGTCCGACGCGTGCTGCGCGCCTCCGCGACGCAGCTCGGCCAGCGCCGCGAGCTGGCTGTCGTTGTCGACGACAACGAGTTGCGCCGGGAAGTGGCCGGCGAGGTCGGTGCCGGCCCAGTCCGGGATCGCGTTGGCCCGGACGACGGTGCCGGCCGGGTCCACCAGGCCGGTGGTGCCGACGCCGACCGCCCACACCCGCGAGACCGGTACGCCGGCTTCGCGCGCGCAGTCGGCGATCACCTGGTCGGCCGCGGCCAAGCGCTTCTTCCGCGGTGTCTGCGGCGTGACGGAGCGCCGTACGTCCGCGAGCATCCGTCCGTCGAGATCGGTCAGCACCGCACGGATCGAGAACGCGCCGATGTCGAGGCCGGCGACGTACCCGGCCTCCGCGCGGAACCGGTAGCTGCGCGCCGGCCGGCCACGACCGCGGATCGCCGGACTCTCCTCGACCAGCCACCGCCGCGCCACGAGGCTCGCCAGCACCTCTTCGACCGCGGTCCGGCCGAGCCCGCTGCGCTCCACGATCTGAGCGACCCGCAACTCCCCGGCACCCCGCACCGACGCCAGCACCGCCCGCTCGTTCAACTGCCGCAGGCGAGACTGGTCGCCACCGTCCGAGGGCCCCATGATCGAGCCAGCTTAGACCGAGCTCACCCTCGTCTTCGGAGCCTTCCCCGCTCCGGCACAACATTGCCTGAAGGTGATTAGGTTGAACCCTTGACGAGCAGTTCTGCGCACTGGCTAACTAGAGGCCCGCCTGTCCGAGGAGACTCATGCGCCTGCTCCGGTCTGCCGTCAGTGTGTTCGCTCTGGTTGTCCCGCTCGTGCTCGTGCCGCAGTCGGCTGGTGCCGCCCCGGCCGCGGTTCCTGTGGTTTCTCCGCAGCCGCAACAGGTCGTGCCGCGCGCCGACGGGTTTCCGATCACTCCGGTGGTCGGTCTGGTCCGCACCGCGCGGACCGATGCCGATGCCGAGCGCGTCGTCCGCCAGGCCCTGAGCCGGGCCGGTGTGACGACTGTCCGGACCACGGACGGCGCCGATCCGCGGACGCCGGTCACGATCTGGCTGGGCCGGGACGCGTCGGTGCTCAGCGCCCTGCGCGTGCCGGACAGCACCGGACTGCCGGTCGAGGGGTATGTGCTCGCGGCCGGCCGCGACGCGAACGACCGCGGGCATGTCGTGCTCGACGGCGTCGACGGTGACGGCACGTACTACGCCGCCCAGTCCCTCGCACAGCTGATCCAGGCCCGTCCCGGCGCCGACTGGATGCCCGGCGTGGCGATCCGGGACTGGCCGACGATGCGCTACCGCGGCGCGATCGAAGGCTTCTACGGCACGCCCTGGTCGCACGCGGACCGGCTGGACGAGCTCAGCTACCTCGGTGCGCATCGCATGAACACCTACGAGTACGCACCGAAGGACGACCCGTACCACCGGGAACAGTGGCGCGACCCGTACCCGGCGGACAAGCTCGCGCAGCTCGCCGAGCTCGTCGCCCGCGCGCGGCAGAACAAGGTCGACTTCACCTTCGCGCTCTCGCCGGGCCTGTCGATCTGCTACACCTCGGACGCCGACTTCCAGGCGCTGATCGCGAAGTTCCAGGCGCTGTACGACGTGGGCGCGAGGTCGTTCAACGTGCCGCTCGACGACATCGACTACAACACCTGGCACTGCGACGCGGACAAGGCGAAGTACGGCACCGGGGGCGGCGCCGCGGGCCGGGCGCAGAGCGAGCTGCTGAACCGGGTGCAGCGCGAATGGGTGGAGACCAAGCCGGACGTCGCGCCGTTGCAGATGGTCCCGACCGAGTACTACAACGTCAGTGAAACGCCGTACAAGAAGGCGTTGCGGGAACAGCTCGACACCGACGTCGTCGTGCACTGGACCGGCATCGGCGTGGTGCCGCGGACGATCACGGCGGCGCAGGCGGCCCAGGCGAAGGCGGTGTTCGGCCACGACATCCTGATCTGGGACAACTACCCCGTCAACGACTACGCCGCCGGGCGGCTGCTGCTGGCGCCCTACAGCGGCCGGGAGCCGGCCATCGCCGATCACGTCGCGGGCGTCATCTCGAATCCGATGAACCAGGCCGCGGTGAGCAAGATCGCGCTGTACTCGTTCGCCGAGCTCGGCTGGAACCCGGCGACGTACGACGAGCAGGCGTCGCATCGCCGCGCCCTGGCCGAGCGCGCGGACGACGACCCGGCGACGATCGCCGCGCTGCAGGTATTCGCCGACCTCAACACGTACGACGGCACGCTGCACCCGGAGAGTGCGCCGGTGTTCGGTGCCGCGGTCGAGCAGTTCTGGCAGCTGTGGCGGTCCGGGCAGCGGGCCCAGGCGATCGCCGCACTCCGGCCGAAGGTGGACGCCGTCGTCGCGGCTCCGGCCAGGATCCGGTCCGGTGTCGCCGACCCGGCGTTCGCCGCCGAGGCCGAATCGTGGCTGAAGGCAACGGAACTGTGGGGACAGGCGATGCAGCGCGCACTCGGTCTGCTCGCGGCGCTGGACGCCGGCGACGGGGCGGCGGCGTGGACAGCGCGGCAGCAGATGAGCGGTCTCGTCAGCGAGGCCAAGGCGATCCGCGACAGCCGCCTCCCGCACAGCGGCACCTATCCGCGGATCGGCGAGCGGGTGGTCGACGAGCTGATCGCCGAGACCGGCCGGGTCCACGACCGCTGGCTCGGCGTGCAGCCCGGCCGGACGGCGACCACGAACCTGGGCACGTACCAGGACAACGTGCCGGCCCGGATGGTCGACGGAGACCCCAACACGTTCTTCTGGAGCAGCGGCGCCCCGGCCCCGGGCTCCGAGATCCGCGTCGACCTGGGCGCGCCCGCGACGATCGGCGCGATCGCGCTCCTGATGGGCAAGTCGTCGAGCCCCAACGACTACATCCACTCGGGAGCGTTGGAGTACTCGCTCGACGGCACGCGGTGGACGGAGTTGACCCGCGCGACGACGGCCGAAGTACGAACTACGGCCCCGGCCGGGACAACGGCACGCTACGTTCGCTACCGCTCGTTGTCGGCGAGCGACTTCTGGCTGGTAGTGCGCGAGTTCTCGGTCGAGACGATCGGTGGACGGCAGACGACGCTGACCGCCGCTGGTACGCCGGCCCCGGCGCCGGGCTCGTCGTACCGGTCCGCGGTGGACGGGAATCTGGAGACCGCGTACGTGCCGGTCGCGGCGCCCGCGGCCGGTGATGCGCTGACCGTCGGCCTGTCGGCTCCCCGGGAACTGGCGGGTCTCACCGTTCTCCAGCGGTCGTCGGCCGTCGGGTCCGCGGACGTCGAGGTCCAGGTCGGCGGCGCCTGGCAGAAGGTCGGTTCCGTCGCGTCGGCGTACGCCGAGGTGCCAGTGAACGACCTGACAGCCGAGGCGGTGCGCCTGGTCTGGAAGAGCGGTACGCCGGCCGTGGCCGAAATCGTGCCGCTGTGGGCGGACACTCCGCTCGCCGCGGTGCAGGTCGACGAGCACCGGGCCGACGTGATCCGCGGCGAGGTGTCGAGCTTGGCGGTGGACATCTCGGCCGGTCGCGGCGTCGATGTGAGCGGCACCCTCGCCGTCGCCGCGCCGGCCGGCTGGACCGTCGACCCGGCCAGTACGGCGATCGCGGTCAAGCGCGGCTTCACCCGGTCCGTGACAGTGAAGCTGACGCCGCCCGCGGACGCAGCCCTTGCCGACGTGGACATCCCGGTGCGGTTCACCGTCGGTACGACCACCTTCGAGGCTGTCCTGCGCGTCGCGGTGCGGCCGCGCACCAGCAGCGTCAACGTGGCGCTGCATCGCCCGGTCGTTGCCTCAAGCATCGAGCCTGGTACGTCGTTCACCGCGGACCTCGCCGTCGACGGCGACGCCGCCACGCGCTGGGCGTCCGGCTACGACGACGCCTCGTGGTTCCAGGTCGACCTCGGGACGACGACGCGGCTCGGCAAGCTCGTGCTGCGCTGGGAGGCGGCGTACGGCACGGCGTACCGGATCCAGGTCTCGGACGACGCGAGCACGTGGACGACCGCGGCCGAGGTGACCGACGGCGACGGCGGAACCGACACGGTCTGGCTCGACGCGAGCGCCCGCTACGTCCGGCTCCAGGGCGTCGACCGGGCCACGCAGTACGGCTACTCGCTGTACGAGTTCGAGGCGTACGCGGCGGATTTGTAGTTTTTGGTGACGATTTCGTCGTAAAGTGCTGTTCTTCCTCTTGCGGGAGGGCTGGTCGGCGCGCTATCAATGCACGATTAGGAAACTTTCCTAACAGTTTGAGCGCACCTCCCTGACTGGGCTCAGCCCACCCGGAAGAAGGAGAAGAGCATGCGTCAACGCGCGGTGAAGTGGTTCTCGAGATGGTCCGCGGCACTGATACTGGCCGCCGTGCCGGCCACCGTGTTCCTCGGTGCCGGTCACGCGGCCGAGGCGGCGGATCTGGACGACCCGGTGAAGAAGGAGATCGCCCAGCAGATCGTGTCCTCGGCGGAGAACTCGTCGCTGAACTGGCGGGACCAGTTCGGCTACATCGAGGACATCGACGACGGCCGCGGTTACACGGCCGGCATCATCGGCTTCTGCTCGGGAACGCACGACATGCTCGAGCTCGTCGAGTACTACACCGATCAGGTTCCGGACAACCCGCTCGCCGAGTATCTGCCCGCGCTCCGGGAGGTCGACGGCAGCGACTCGCACGAGGGCCTCGATCCCGGCTTCACCGGCGCCTGGAAGGAGGCGGCCGCGACGCCGCAGTTCCAGGCCGCGCAGGAACACGAGCGCGACCGGGTCTACTTCGACCCGGCGGTCGCGCAGGCGAAGGGCGACGGGCTGCGGACCCTCGGCCAGTTCGCCTACTACGACGCGATCGTCATGCACGGCGAGGAAGGCCTGCAGAGCATCCGCGCCGACGCCAGGGCGCATGCCGACACCCCGGCCGACGGCGGCGGCGAGGTCGAGTACCTGAACGCGTTCCTCGACGCCCGCGTCGTGGAGATGAAGAAGGAGGCCGCGCACGAGGACACCAGCCGGGTCGACACGGCGCAGCGGGTCTTCCTCGACAACGGCAACCTCGACCTGAACACGCCGCTGAGCTGGGCGGTGTACGGTGAGCCGTTCCGGATCGACTCCGATCCCGACCCCGGCACCGATCCGGAGCCGACCGACACGCTGATCTCGAAGAGCCGGCCGGCGACGGCGTCGTCCGTCGAGGACTCGACCCTGACCGCGGGCCGTGCCGTGGACGGCAACACGTCCACCCGGTGGGCTAGCGCCGAGGGATCCGATCCGCAGTGGATCCGAGTCGACCTCGGTGCCGGTGCCACGGTGTCGAAGGTGCGGCTCAGCTGGGAGGCGGCGTACGCGAAGGCCTACCGGGTCGAGATCTCCGCCGACGGTTCCACCTGGACGAGGCTGGCCACCGAGACCGCGGGGAACGGCGGCACGGACGAGTGGGCGAACCTGGCCGGCCAGGGCCGGTACCTGCGCGTGTACGGGACCGCCCGCGGCACGTCGTACGGCTACTCGCTGTGGGAGCTCGAGGTGTTCGGCAAGAGCGGCGGATGACGAGGGATCTGCAGGAGCCCGGCACCGGCACCTGGCCTCGCTACAGTGAGGCGCATGAGTACGGCGACCGTCCGCGTGTGGTGGGTGCGGCTGTCGCAGGTGGACGACGCGCTCGACGCGGCAACGGCTCGCCTGCTCGCCGGTGAGGAGCGGACGCGCGCCGCCGAGTACCGGCTGTCGGACGATCGGCTCCGCTTCCAGATCGGTGTGGCCGTCACGCGGTCGGTCCTGGCGGCCGACATGGGTTGTCGCCCGGACGAGATCCAGCTCGACCGGACGTGTCCTGACTGTGGACGGCCGCACGGCAAGGTTCGGGTGGCGGGGCCGTGGCCCGGTCGGCAGGTGTCGGTCTCGCACTCGGGCGATCTCATCGGGGTTGCCGTGGGCACCGTGGCGCCCCTCGGACTGGACGTCGAGCAGGTCCGCGCCGTCGAGGCGGCTGTGGCCCCGCTGGTGCTCACGCCGTCCGAGGAGCGTCAGGTGCGGTCGGCTGCGGATTTCATCAGGTACTGGACGCGCAAGGAAGCCGTCGTCAAGGCGACCGAGGACGGCCTGCGGCAACCCCTCAACCTCATCACCGTGACCGCCCCGGCCGAACCTCCCCGCGTCGTCGCCTGGACCGGCCGCGACCAGATCACCGCCACCATCCAGCTGCACGACCTCGCTACCCGCACCGACCACCTGGCGTCCTTGGCCGTCCTCAGCCGCGACGAACTCACGATCACCGAGCATGACGCACGGTCACTCCTCCTGAGCTGAAAGCCGTTTGCCCGCAAGTGGCCCGGGTACCGGCGGGCGGATGCGGACGTGCCGTCAGGAGGAGTGACATGAGCACGACAGTGGGCGACTACGTACTCCAGCGACTGCGGGACTGGGGTGTCGAGCAGGTCTTCGGGTACGCCGGGGACGGCATCAACGGGCTGCTCTCGGCGTGGCAGAAGGCGGAGGACCAACCGCGGTTCATCCAGGCCCGGCACGAGGAGATGGCCGCGTTCGAGGCGGTCGGATACGCCAAGTTCACCGGCCGGGTGGGCGTGTGTACGGCGACCAGCGGCCCGGGCGCGATCCACCTGCTGAACGGGTTGTACGACGCGAAGCTCGACCACGTCCCTGTGGTGGCGATCGTGGGCCAGACGGCACGCAGCGCGATGGGCGGCAGCTACCAGCAGGAGGTCGACCTGCACACGCTGTTCAAGGACGTCGCGGCCGAGTACTGCGAGACCGTGATGGTCGCCGAGCAGTTGCCGAACGTCCTCGACCGGGCGATCCGGATCGCGACGGCGCGCCGTACGGTGACCGCGCTGATCATCCCGTCGGACTTGCAGGAGCTCGAGTACACGGCGCCGTCGCACGCGTTCAAGATGGTTCCGTCGAGCATGGACCTGAGCTGGTCGGCATCCGTCCCGGATCCGGAGCAGCTCGACCGGGCGGCGGAGATCCTGAACGCGGGCGACCGGGTGGCGATCCTGGTCGGCCAGGGCGCGCGCGGCGCGGCCGCGGAGGTGACGGAGCTCGCGGAGCTGGCCGGGGCCGGTGTCGCGAAAGCCCTGCTGGGCAAGGATGTTCTGTCCGACGAGCTGCCCTGGGTGACCGGTTCGATCGGGCTGCTCGGTACGCGGCCGTCGTACGAGCTGATGACGGACTGCGACACGTTGCTGGTGATCGGGTCGAACTTCCCGTACAGCCAGTTCCTGCCGGAGTTCGGGAAGGCGCGGGCGATCCAGATCGATCTCGATCCGACGATGATCGGGATGCGGTACCCGTTCGAGGTGAACCTGGTCGGGGACGCGGCCCGGACGCTGCGGGCGCTGATCCCGCTGGTACGGCGCAAGGAGGACCGGTCCTGGCGGTCGGGGATCGAGAGCAACGTCACGCGCTGGTGGGAGGTGATGGAGCGGCGCGCGCACACGTCGGCGGATCCGATCAACCCGGAGCTGGTGTTCCACGAGCTGTCGGCACGGCTGCCCTCCGACGCGATCCTGGCGGCCGACTCGGGGTCGGCAGCGAACTGGTACGCGCGGCACATCAAGATCCGCGGGACGATGCGCGGATCGCTGTCCGGGACGCTCGCGACCATGGGACCCGGCGTGCCGTACGTGATCGGCGCGAAGTTCGGACTGCCGGACCGGCCGTGCTACGCGCTGGTCGGCGACGGCGCGATGCAGATGAACGGGCTGAACGAGCTGATCACGATCGCGAAGTACTGGCAGGAATGGGCCGATCCGCGGCTCGTGGTCGCCGTACTGCACAACAACGACCTCAATCAGGTGACCTGGGAGCTGCGGGCAATGGGCGGATCGCCGCAGTTCCTGCCGTCCCAGGAGTTGCCGGAGTTCCCGTACGCCGGGTACGCGAAGCTGCTCGGCCTGCACGGGATCACGGCCGAGAAGCCCGAGGAGGTCGGCCCCGCCTGGGACGAGGCGTTACGGTCGGACCGGCCGTGCGTGGTCGAGTTCCGGACCGACCCCGCGGTGCCGCCGATCCCGCCGCACGCCACCTGGGACCAGATGGAGAAGGCCCTGGAGTCGATCGTCCGCGGCGACAGCGACCGGGGCGCCGTCATCAAGGAAGGGTTCAAGTCTAAGGTGCAGGAGTTCCTGCCAGGCAAGTCGTGAGCCGTCAGCCCTCGGCCACCTGTTTCAGGCGGTCGAGGGCCTCGGTCCACAGGACGTCGTAGCTGTGCAGCATGCCCCGGTGGATGCCGCCGTGGGTCAGGATCAGGTGGCTGTACCCGCCGGCCGGCACGACGTCCACGAGCACCGTGCTCGGATGGTGCGGCGGATTGTTGAAGGCCGCCTGGAGGTAGTGCGGCGGCGCGCACGTCGTCACGATTCCGGTGTGCTGGACATGCGCGCCCGTCGCGATCGTGAAGCCGCCGTGCTGGGTGTCGCTCAGCACCGTCTGCCCGAGCCAGCCGCTGAGTAGCTCCGGCCGGGTGATGAGGCTCCAGAGGCGGTCGGCGTCACACTCCACCATACGTACATATCTGAGTTGCGGCGCCCGAGCCGAACGGGGCGCCCTTCGTTCCTGCGAAATATGCGCCATGAACAACCAGTGCCCGCTCTCGCGATCACTACGCGTCCGTTTCGAGCCGGCCAGGTGTGGCAGGTGCCGGGTGGGCAGACGGTCGAGTACGCCGGGATACCGCCGGACGGCACCGTCGTCATCGATGCCGTCGGGATGGAGGCGCATGGTGAGGTCTTGCTGAACGCGTGACCGGGGCGTTCAGGGGGTGGTGGACGGGTACCGGCGGGGTATGCGACTCGACGGGCGGGTGATCTATCAGCTGGATCCGGCGACGTTCTTCGACGCCGACGGGGACGGCGTGGGTGATCTCGAGGGGATCGTCCGGAAACTCGACCATGTGCGGGCCGTCGGGGCGGACACGATCTGGGTGCAGCCGTTCTACGTGTCGCCGTACCTCGATGCCGGGTACGACATCGTGGATCACTGCGGCGTTTCCTCGCGGTTCGGCACCATGGCGGACTTCGAGCAGCTCGTCGAGCGGTGTCACGAGCTCGATCTGCGGGTGCTTGTCGAGCTGGTCATGCAGCACACCTCGGTGCGGCACCCGTGGTTCCGGGCGGCGCGGGACGACCCCAATTCGCCGTACCGCGACTACTACGTGTGGGCAGCGGAGCCGCGCGACGATCCCGTCGTCCTGGAGCCTGTCTTTGCGGGTGTCGAGGATTCGATCTGGGCGTACGACGAGCATGCCGGGATGTACTACCGGCACGCGTTCTACCGGCACCAGGCCGATCTGGACGTCGGCCGCCCGGCTGTGCGCGAAGAGATCGCCCGGATCATCCGTTTCTGGCTGGATCGCGGTGTCGACGGGTTCCGGGTCGATGCGGTGCCGTACATGGTCCGCCAGGCGGCGTTGACCGACGAGCGTGACGACGGCTACTGGTTCCTGACCGAGCTCGCCGACGCGGCCGGTGGTGCGCCGCTGATGGGTGAGGTGGACGCCCCGCCGGAGGAGTACGACGACTACTTCGGCGACGCGAGCCGCCTGCACGCCGTACTCGACTTCTGGACGAACAACCTGCTGTTCCTCGCGCTCGCCCGCGGCGACGCCGAGCCGCTGGTCCGCGCGTTGCGCGCGCAACCGAAGCCGCCGGACGGGTGCACGTACGTCAACTGGCTGCGGAACCACGACGAGCTGGACCTGGACCGGCTGTCGCCGTCCGAGCGCGACGAGGTGATGGCCGCGTTCGCGCCGGCCGCGGAGATGCGCGTGTTCGGGCGCGGGATCCGCCGCCGGCTCGCTCCGATGCTCGGCGACGTCCGCCGGACCGTGCTGGCGCACGCGATCGTCCAGTCGTTGCCGGGGGCACCGGTCATCCGGTACGGCGAGGAGATCGGGATGGGCGAGGACCTCTCCCTACCGGACCGGGCGGCGGTGCGGACGCCGATGCAATGGTCGGCGGACCCGAACGGTGGCTTCAGCAAGGCGCCACCCGACACGGTCCGTCCCGCGGCCGTCCACCGCGGGCCGTACGGGTACTCCCGGGTCAACGTCGCCGACCAGGAACTCCGGCCCGACTCGCAGCTGAGCAAGGTGGCCCAGCTGGCCCGCACCCGGCGAGACCTCGGCGACTGCCCGTCGGACCGCTGCGAAGCACTGTCGCTGCGGCAACGCTCGGTTTTCGGGGTCGTGCACCACCGCCCCGGCGACCCGGTCCTGATGCTCGCGAACCTGTCGCCCGACGATCTCCAGGTCGACATCCCGTACGCCGCACGCTCCGATCTGCTCGCCGACGGTGAGTACGAGCCCGCCTCCGGCACGACAGTCCGACTCACGGGCCGCGGCTACCGCTGGCTACGCGTCCACGATGACCGCCGGGGCGGCGCCACCCTGCAAGAGCCGGCCCAGGATTGATCGTGCGGTTGCGGCGTAGTCGTCCGGACGGAGCGGGGTTCAGTCGGCGGCGGCGGGGGCGGGGGTTCAGTTATCTGGACGAGGACGGCAACGTCATCGACGACACCGACGTGGTGGAACGGATCCGGACGCTGGCGATCCCGCCGGCCTGGGAGGACGTGTGGATCTGCCCTTTTCCGAACGGGCACATCCAGGCCGTCGGGACCGACGAGGCCGGGCGGCGGCAGTACCTCTACCACGACGACTGGCGGACGGCACAGGACGCGGACAAACACGACAGGGTCCGGCAGTTGGCGCGCAAGCTGCCGGCCTTTCGTGAGTCTGTGGACAAGGATCTCGGCGCGAAGGGCCTGCAGCGGCAGCGGGTGCTGGCGGTCGCGTTGCGCATGCTCGACTACGGCGTTTTCCGGACGGGCAACACCGAGTACGCCGAGGAGTACGGCAGCCGGGGCGCGGCGACGCTGCTGCGCGACGACGTCAAGGTCAGCCGCGGGAAGCTGGTGTTCGACTTCCGCGCGAAGGGCGGGCAGCGGCGGACGCTCGAGCTCGACGACGACAACCTGGTCGCGGCGGTGCGATCGCTGAAACGCGCCCGGCACGGTGCGAAGCGGCTGCTGGTCTATCGCGAGGACGGCGAGTACCACGAGATCGACGCCGGGATGATCAACGACCGGTTCCGTGAACTGGTCGGCGAGGACTTCACCGTGAAGGACCTGCGGACCTGGACCGCGACCGTGCACGCCGCGGTCGATCTGGCCGAGGCCGACCCGCCCGCGACGAAGAAGGCGCTGAACGCGGCGGTGAAGGACATGCTCGAGGAAGTGTCCGAGCACCTCGGCAACACACCGGCCGTGGCGCGAGCGTCGTACGTCGATCCACGCGTCGTCGAGCAGTACGAACACGGCCGTACGATCGCCGGCACCGTGGACCGCGTCGGCGACGACCTCTCCGACGAGGAGATCCGGGTCAAGCTGGAACGCGCGGTGAACAAGGTCCTCGACCAGGACCGCCGCGGTTAGGCCCTGTCTGGCGTCAGCGATTGATGGTGGTCACCACGGCGGGGACCGGGGCGAGGGCGGTCGCGGGCTGCAGGGACTCGACCGTCGAGGGATGCTCCTGGTCCGTGACGGTCTCGAGGTGGTGCAGCAGGATGCCTTCGCGCAGCGCCCAGGGTGAGACCACGAGGTTCTCGATGTCGAGGGTGCTCATCGTCGCGTTCGCGACCAGGGCGCCTGCCAGGCTTTGCCGGGCGCGGTACTGCGAGATGCCGCGCAGATCGGCTCGGTCCGCGCTGGACATGGCCGCCAGCCGCGGCAGCCAGCGGCGTACGTCCTTACGGGCCAGCGAACGGCGCACGAACGGCCCGCGCCGCTGCGGCGGAGCACCGGCCAGCCGGGCCAACTGCTTGAAGGTCTTCGAACTGCCGATGACCTGCTTCGGATCGCCCTCCCACAGCAAGCGGTCGGAGACCTGGCGCAGGGTGGTGCGTACGTGGTGGCGCAGCTCGTGGAGCTGGTCGGCGCTCGGCGGGTCGTCCGGCAGGAACGTCCGGGTGAGGCGGCCGGCGCCCAGCGGCAGCGAGACCGCGACGTCGGGCTGGGCGTCGCGGCCGAGGGCGATCTCCATCGAGCCGCCGCCGATGTCCAGCACCAGCAGCCGTCCCGCCGACCAGCCGTACCACCGGCGAACCGCCAGGTAGGTCAACCGCGCTTCGTCCTCGCCGCTCAGGAACCGCGGGTGGATGCCGGTCTCCGTGCTGAGCCGGGCCGCGATGTCGCCGGCGTTCGTGGCGTCGCGGATCGCGGAGGTGGCGAACGCGTAGAGCCGGTCGACCTGAAGGTCACGGGCGACGGTCGCCGCCGTCCGGACACCGTCGATCACCCTGTCGATACCGTCCTCCGCGATGGTGCCGTCCGGCTGCAGCGCCTCGCCGAGCAGGATGCGCTGCTTGAAGGCATGGGTGGGGAGCGGGGGCGCGCCCGGTACCGCCTCCGTCACCTGGAGTTGCGCGGTGGTCGATCCGATGTCCAGTACGCCGATTTTCATGGCGCTCAGGTTCCCTCCGGCAGGGCCTCTCACTCCTGGTTGCACAGCGTGGCGACGTGTCGGACGGGGTACCGGGTGCAGCGTGAGTGAGAACGAGTGCTTGATCGACGCGAGCGTCGACGACGTGTTCGCGATCCTGACCGACGGATGGTCGTACGCCGCGTGGGTGGTCGGCGCGTCCCGGATCCGGGACGTCGATGCACCGTGGCCCGAAGCCGGTGGGCGGATCCACCACTCGGTGGGCGCCTGGCCGCTGGTGATCGACGACACGACGACGGCCTTGGAGTACGAGCCGTCGCGGCGGCTGAAACTGCAGGTCCGGGTGTGGCCGGCGGGTCGCGGTGAGGTCGAGTTCCGCGCCACCGAGACCCCGACGGGCTGTCGGGTCGTGATGACCGAGCAGGCGACCAGCGGACCGATCTCGCTGCTGCCGACGGCCGTCGCGAACCTGGCGCTGCACCCGCGGAACACAGAGACCCTGAACCGCCTGAAACTCCTGGCCGAGAAGCGATCAGAAGCCTGACCGAGCGCCGACTCCGCCGGCGACGTGCGCGGCTACGACGAGTACTCGCCGTTGCGGGGTCAGCTGTTCCGCTGAGCCGATGGCAAACCTAGACAGGCACCGGTATGCGGACGGTTTCGGGCGGTTCCGTTCGAGGTGTCCGCAGGGTGGGAGACTGACTGCGAGGGCGGTCGACTTCGCACGCCGGTTGAGCACACACCCCCCGCACGCTCCCAGCATTTGCGCGAGGCCGGCCGCCTGGGGGTGTCAGCCGTCGCCGGACTCGGGCGAGACCCGCGGGCCGGCCGCCTGCCGCTTGTCGGTCTCCAGCTCCCGGTGCGGCACCGGGCAGACCGGGTGCCGGCGTACCGGCCCGCCCCCGAGCCGACGGAACTTCCACTGGTGCTCGTCGTAGTCGTAATAGGTGTCAACGCCACCGACAGTCATAGCCCCTCCCAAGGTTCTACTCCCACCCGGTTCCCGGGCGGCACGGCTGCGCAAACCGCTGCGTGGCGGCCGGATCCGCGGGTACCGGAGCGGGAGGACGAAAGGGTGAGACAGTCGTGAGGTTCATGACGTGGAACGTCTGGGGACGGTTCGGCGACCGATGGTTGCGCCGCCAGCGGGCGATCGCGGAGACGGTACGGACGCAACGACCGGATTTCGTTGCACTGCAGGAAACCTGGCGTGCCGACGGTCGTTCTCAGACCCACCAGCTGGGCTTCGAGCTGGGCATGTCGCCGGCCTTCGCGCCGTCCCGGATGCCGCCGGACCCGGACCCTGACGTCCATCTCGGACTGGGCATCCTGAGTCGCTTCCCGTTGCGGGAGGTCGAGCAGCACAACTTGTCGGAGGGCACCGTCGCGTTGCGGGCGGAGATCCGCCTGGGCGCGCAGAGCCTGCACTTCGTCACGAGCTGCCTGGACTGGGAGGAGAACCACGAACGGGAGCGTCTGGCACAGGCCGAGGCGCTGGCCGCGTTGGTGTCCGAGCTCAGCGCGGGCGGTGATGAAGTGATCGTGGCCGGAGACCTGAACGCGCCGCCCGACCGACCCGAGCTCAAGCCGTTGCTGGCTGTGCTCGACGACTGCTGGAAGCCGAACGGGTACGACGGTGCGACGTACAGCTCCCGCAACCCGTACCTCGGGCACGGGGAATGGCTCGAGGACCACCGCATCGACTACATCCTCGCCAACGACGGCCTGACCGCCCGCAGAACCCACCTCACCGGCTTCGACGAGGACCACGGCCGCCCGCCGTCCGACCACTACGCGGTCGTCACCGACGTACCGCTGCGCTGAGCCTCGGGTCAGGAATCGCGGGGGAGTTGTTCGTCCGGGTTCTCGTCGGGGTCGGGCTCGGGTTCGGGGTGCGGGTCCAGGTCGGGATCGTCGCTGGCGGGGCGGTCCGGATCGGGAAGCGGCACCACCGGCGGAACCGGGCCCTGCGGGGCGGGAACGGTACTCATGTCTGCCTCCTTGCGAGCCGACGTGGTGACGCACCGGTGCCCGCCCGTCGGCACTCCATGCCCGCTTGCCCGGCGGAGCTCCGGGTACCGGACGGGCGGAAGGAGCGTGACGAACATGCCGGCAGGATCGAATCGCAAGCGGGAACGGCAGTACGAGCACATCAAGGCGGGGCTGAAGGAGCGCGGCCGGAGCGAGGACGTCGCCGAGGAGATCGCGGCGCGCACCGTGAACAAGGAACGGGCCCGCGCCGGTGAGGCGAAGGAGAAGAGCCGGTCGTCGACCCACGACATCTCGTCCGGGCGCCGCGGCGGCCTGCGGTCGCACAGCGGGTCGAAGGGCCGCACGAAGGAACAGCTCTACAACGAGGCCAAGCAGAAGAACATCAAGGGCCGTTCCTCGATGAGCAAATCCGAGCTCGCCAAGGCGGTCGGCCGCTAGGCCGACAGCGCCAACTGGAGGCGGCCCATGATGGTCTGCAGGCGCCGGGAGACCTGCATCTGGCTGATGCCGATCTCGGCGCCGATCTCCGCCTGGGTCAGGTGGTCGACGAAACGCCTGCGCAGGATCAGCCGATCGCGCTCGGGCAGTTCGTTGACCACCGGCCACAGCGAATGGACCTGGTCGACCAGTTCGTAGGTGTTGCGCGGGTCGGCGAGCTGCCCGCCGAGGTTCCAGCTGCCCTCCGAAGCCCGCTCGGCGTCCAGTGAGGTCGGCTGGAAACAGCCCCGCGCCTGCTCGGCCGCGCGGAGTTCGGTGACGTCGACGCCGGTCGCCTCCGCGAGCTCGGCGTACGTCGGCCAGTGCCCGAGGTCGACCGCCAGCGCGGTCTGGACGCTGTTCACCCGGGCCTGGATCTCCTGCAGGCGGCGTGGGAGTCTGATCGCCCACGCGTTGTCCCGGAAGTGGTGCCGGATCCCGCCCCGGATCGTCGGCAGGGCGTACGACCGGAAGTCGGAGTCGTCGGTCGGCCGATAGTTGCGGACGGCCCTGATCAGGTGCTCGACGGCGACCTGCTCGAGATCGTCGTTGTCCACGCCGCGGCCGCGGAACCGGCGGGCCAGCGTCCGGGCCAGCGGGAGGCCGGCGACGATGGCCTCGTCGAGGAGCTCTGCGCGTCGTCGTCCGCGCGCGGCGTGTGCGGCGCGCAGCAGTTGCTCGAGCCGACGGGCTTCGGAGCGACGCGACGAAACGGTGACTGGACTACTCGTTGCCATTGCGGGTGCCCTGTCCGTGTCCGTCCCGGCGAAGTGCGGCGCATGGTTGTACCGCGGCCAGGACTCCCTCCGGGTACCCGAAGAGCGCCGGGCGAATCTCGGACTCGCCCCACGGTTTGCCGCCCGTCGGGCCGGGCACCGGCCCCAGATGGGAAGGATCGACCGGATCGCGGAACCCTGGGGGACCCGGACGCCGTACGGGCCGGGGGAGGACTGGCCGCAGCGGGTCGATCTGCGCCTGGACGACGGGCTGGGCCCGGCGGACGTCGACGAGTGGGTGCAGTCGGCAACGATCCTGCACTCGAACGGCGACGGGCTGGACATCGCGGTGAAGGACGGCCGGATCGTCGGCGTCCGCGGCCGCGCCGTCGACCGCGTGAACCACGGTCGGCTGGGTCCGAAGGACCTCTTCGGCTACCAGGCCAACAATGCACCCGATCGACTGAGGACGCCGTTGATCCGGCGCGACGGACAGCTCGTGGGGACCGACTGGGACACCGCGATGACCGCGGTCGCCGGGCGCACGAAGGAGTTGCTCGCCGAGCGCGGCCCGAGTTCGATCGGCTTCTACACCACGGGCCAGCTGTTCCTGGAGGAGTACTACACCCTCGCGCTGATCGGCCACGGCGGCATCGGCACGAACCACTTGGACGGCAACACCAGGCTGTGTACGGCGACCGCGGCGGCCGCGCTGAAGGAGTCGTTCGCGTGCGACGGTCAGCCCGGCTCGTACACCGATGTCGATCACGCCGACGTCATCGCGCTCTACGGGCACAACATGGCCGAGACCCAGACGGTGTTGTGGACCCGGATCCTCGACCGGCTCGCCGGCCCGAACCCGCCGCGGGTGCTCTGTGTGGACCCGCGCCGTACGCCGGTGGCCGCCGCCGCGACGATCCACCTGGCGCCGCGACCCGGGACGAACGTGGCGCTGATGAACGCGCTCCTGCACGAGATCATCGCCAACGACTGGATCGACCGTGAGTACGTCGACCGGCACACCGTCGGGTACGACGAGCTCGAGAAGCAGGTCGCGGACTGCGACCCGGAGTGGGCCGCCGCGATCTGCGACGTCGCGCCCGGCGACATCCGGGACGCGGCACGCCTGCTCGGGACGGCGGAGCGGCTGCTGTCGACCGTGCTGCAAGGGTTCTACCAGTCCCACCAGGCGACCACGGCCGCCGTCCAGGTCAACAACGTGAACCTGATCCGCGGGATGCTCGGCCGCCCGGGCTGCGGGATCCTGCAGATGAACGGGCAGCCGACGGCCGAGAACACCAGGGAGTGCGGCGCGGACGGCGACCTGCCGGGCTTCCGGAACTGGGCGAACGACAAACAGGTGGCCGACCTGGCGAAAGTCTGGAACGTCGAGCCGCAGCAGATCCCGCACTACTCCGAGCCGACGCATCTGATGCAGATGCTGCGGTACGTCGAGGACGGCTCGATCCGGTTCCTCTACGTCAGCGGGACGAATCCCGCGGTGTCGTTGCCCGAGCTGCGCCGGATCCGCGACATTCTCACCCAGGAACGCCTCTTCCTAGTCGTCCAGGACATCTTCCTGTCCGAGACCGCGCAGCTGGCCGACGTGGTGTTGCCGGCCGCGACCTGGGGCGAGAAGACGGGGACGTTCACGAACGCCGACCGGACGGTGCACCTGTCGGAGCAGGCGGTGGAGCCGCCGGGGACGGCGCGTGCCGACCTCGACATCTTCATCGACTACGCGCGGCGGCTCGAGCTGAAGGACAAGGACGGGCAGCCGCTGGTGAAGTGGTCGGACGCCGAGGGCGCGTTCGAGGCGTGGAAGGCGTGCAGCGCGGGACGTCCGTGCGACTACAGCGGGCTGAGCTACGCGAAGCTGCGGGGCGGGAGCGGGATCCAGTGGCCGTGCAACGACGAGCATCCGGACGGGACCGAGCGCATCTACGTGGACGGCGAGTTCTGGAGCTCCCCGTCGTACTGCGAAAGCTACGGCAAGGACCTGCTGACGGGCGCGCCGCTGGATCCGGTCGAGTACAAGGCGATGAACCCGTCCGGGAAGGCCGTGTTGAAGGCCGCGGAGTACCTGCCTGCGCACGAGCCGACGACGCCGGAGTACCCGTACCTGCTGACCACCGGACGGACGCTGTACCACTTCCACACCCGGACCAAGACGGGACGGGTTCGGCAGCTGCAGGACGCGGCGCCGGACGTCTGGGTCGAGCTGTCGGCGTACGACGCCGATCTGCACGGCTGGAGTGAGGGCGATCTGCTGCGGATCTCCACGCCGCGGGGGCGGGTGGAGGCGAAGCTGCGGATCAGCGGTATCCGGCAGGGGACGTTGTTCCTGCCGTTCCACTACGGGTACTGGGACGCGGCGCAGGGACAGTCCGGGCGGGCGGCGAACGAGCTGACGGTCACCGACTGGGATCCGTGCTCGAAGCAACCGTTGTTCAAATGCGCGGCGGCCCGGGCCGAACGGATCGCCGTCGGTGACACACCGGCCCCGGCGCCGACCACGACGGCGTCCAAGCCGGTCGGCGGCCGGGTGCCGCCGACCCGCGGCGGTGACGACGCTGCGGTGGTGGAGCACCTGGCCGCGGAGGAAGGCAGCCGATGACGAACAAGGTAGGCCTGGCGCTTCGCGAGCTGCATCGTGCCGAGAACGATCTGGCGGCGGAGCTGCTGCGCGCCTCCAGCCGGCACAAGGCGGACCACGACATCTTCTACCTCGGCCGGGACCTCGCCCGCTGGTCCCAGGACCACGTCCGCGCGCTGGCGAAACACGGGGAGAACTACGGCGTCGGGCTGGACGCGGAGCCGCACGAGGAGGCCGGTCTGCTGGCGGCCGCACGCCACCTGGGCGCGGAGTTCCTCGGCGGGCAGCACGACGCGGCGCTCCTGCTGCTGAGGGATCTGCGCGAGATCCACCGCCAGGCCGCCGGCGTCTCGCTCGATTGGGAGATCCTCGCCCAGACCGCCCAGGCGCTCAAGGACGACGAGCTCCTGGAACTGGCCAAGACCTGCCATCCGCAGACCCTGCGTCAGCTGCGCTGGGCGAACGCCTCGCTGAAGGCGAACGCCGCGCAGATCATGGTCACTCCGTAGGCTGCTGTTCGAGCAGGTGCAGGACCGGTACGCCGAGGTGGCGGCGGGCCTGGGCCGACCAGTCGACGTGCAGGAGTTCGGCGATGACGTGCGGGCGGGTGAGGACGACGACCTCCTGCCCGTGCACGCGCGGAATGTAGTCGATGAGCTCGTCGACCGGGTGCCGATGCGTGATCAGGCCGTCCGCCTCCCGGTCGAAGGAGCGCAGCCGCCCGACGCTGCGCTCGAGTGCCGCGGCCGCCTCGGCGTCGACCGCTCGCTGCGCGTCGTCCGCCGCCCTCCGCACGTCCTCGTCCGGCCGGAACGCGTACCGCTGACTGGGCATCCCGAACAGGTCCGACCCGGCGAGCCCGGTCAGTGACGCCTCGACCTGCGCTCTCGCGTTCTCACACGGAACCAGCACGTGGAACTGCACCGCGTCCGCTCTACCGGCGTACAGCTCCACCAGTTCCTTGGCATCGGCCACACTGATCTCTTCCTCGACCAGCACCAACACGTCGTACATCGCAATCACCTCGCCCACCCGGTACCCACTCGTGCTGCGCTCGTGTCAGTGTGCCGTCATGAGCCGTGCCGGGCGCGGGCGGCCTCGATGTCGGGGACGTGTTGCTCGGCCCAGAGCCGTACGGCGCGGAGCGGGACGAGGAGGGACCGCCCCAGCGGAGTCAGCTCGTACTGGACGTGCGGCGGGTTCTCGTCGAACTCGTCCCGGCTGATCAGCCCATCGGCCTCGAGCGAGCGCAGCGTCTCGGTCAGGACCTTCGGGGTGATGCCCTGGATATGGGCCTTCAGTTCGGTGAAGCGGCGCGGTCCGTCGGCGAGGGCGTTCACGACGAACACGGTCCACCGGGCGCCGATCCGGTGCAGCACGGTGCGGCTCGGGCAGGTCGCCGCCATCACGTTGTACGCCTTGCCCATGTGGGACTCCAGTTCCGTTGAAGATACCGGTATCAAATCCATACCGTTGCACCCGATCCTACGAGAGGGAGTGACGAACATGGAGCGGATCCTGGTGATCGGCGGCGCCCGCGCGCTCGGGGCGGCGGTCGCGCGGCGGGCGGCGA
Source organism: Kribbella sp. NPDC004138 (assembly GCF_053603655.1). Lineage (NCBI taxonomy): Bacteria > Bacillati > Actinomycetota > Actinomycetes > Propionibacteriales > Kribbellaceae > Kribbella > Kribbella sp. NPDC004138. The sequence goes on along the minus strand of NZ_JBSGFZ010000002.1, from coordinate 186,717 downwards.
AGGACGGGTACGAGGTCGTGGTCGGGGCGCGCGACCTGGCGGCGGCGGGGGTGGTCGCGGACGAGATCGGCGGGACCGCTGTACGAATCGACCTGCAGGACGAGGCGTCGATCGCGGCGGCGGCCGACGGGCTCGCGGACGGGGTCGACCACATCGTGACCACCGGTTCGGCGCCGCACGACGTCCGCGCGGCCGAGCTGGATCACGCCAAGCTGGTCGAGGCGGTCACCGCGAAGGTGATCGGGCCGATGCTGGTCGCCAAGCACTTCGCGCCGGTGCTGCGGCCCGCCGGGTCGATCGTGCTGTTCTCCGGCGTCGTCGCGTGGCGGCCGGGGCCGGGCTCGCTGGTCAAGGGCGTGACGAACGGCGCGGTCGAGTACCTCGCCCGCCACCTCGCCGCGGACCTCGCCCCGGTGCGGGTCAACGCGATCTCGCCCGGCGTGATCGACTCCGGCGCCTGGGACCGGCTCGCCGACGCGAAAGCCGGCCTCCTCGGCAAGAGCGCGGCCGGGACCCTCGTCGGCCGGCACGGCGAGATCGACGACGTGGCCGACGTGGTGATGTGGCTGCTCCGCGCCGGCTTCGTCTCCGGCGAGACGATCCACCTCGAAGGCGGCGCGCGGCACAAGTCCGCCTGACCGGCAAAAGGGGCGCCGCGCGGTTGCGCGGCGCCCCTTTTCGGGTGTTTCGAGAGATTACTCGCCGACCAGCTGGTCGTAGTGCGTGGTGAGCAGGACGTGGCTGACGCCGTTGAAGACGCCCGGGATCTTGCCGTAGGACGTGAGCGCGGTCGCGGAGCCGTTGGCCTTGCTCATCGCGTACAGGTAGCCGGACTGGGTGTCGTGGTCCACGCCGGTGACGAGCGAGCCGCCGCGGGTGCCGCAGCCCTCGACGACGATCGACTCGTACGCCGCGAAGCCGCTGGAGCGGATCAGCTTCATGACCGGCTTGGCGCCCGCCGCGACCGGGATGTGCGCGGTCCACAGCGCGCCGGCCGTGGTCGTCATCAGCAGCGTGTCGTACGTCGCGGTCTCGCTGAGCACGGTCATCGCCTTGAAGCCGCGGAAGCCCGGGATCGGGCCGAGGCCCCGGAAGCTGGTGCCGACCATCTGGTACCGGTACAGGCTGCCGTTGGTGTTCAGGCCGTACAGGTACGCGTGCCGCGGCGCGGCGACGCTGTAGTTCGACGTGGCGATGGACTTGAACGTGGTCCAGCCCGGTCCGACCTTCTTGAACGTGGGCACCCACGGCTTGGTCTCATCCGCCGGCAGGTACGTCGTGTGCCGGTACAGGTTCCCGCCCTGCAACAGCAGGCCGTAGAAGTAGAACTGCGTGCCCGTGGAGTTGAACGCCGCGTACCACGTCGCGTCGGCGCGGCTACCCACGTACTTGAACGAGTCCCAGGAGAAGGACGTCGGCGGCTTGCCGGCCGTCACGTCGATCTCCTGCATGGTGCCCGCGGCGGTGGGCACGCCGACCGAGGTGCCGCACGCCTCGCTGGTGGCCGAGGACGACATGGTCTTGGCCAGACCGGACTTGCTGAAGAAGCGCGGCTTCGGGTCAGCCTGACCGGTGGCGGCGGCCGGAGCAGAGGCGGCGGCCGAGGCGATCAGCCCGGCGCCGGCCAGTGCGAGCGCAAGGCGCTGCAGTTTCATGGAATCTTGCCCTTCGGGAATGTCTCGAACAACTCGAGCTCGCGCTGAAAAGGCCCAGCTCGCCTGGCCGGGGGCCGGCGAGCTGGGCAGCAATCACCACATCGTTGCCGAAGAGGTCGGTGTTACAGCTACGGCGCAGTAATCGACGTCACTGTCGATCCGGACACGTACGTCGGCCACACACCGACCGTCACCGTGACCTGACCGTTGCCGTTCGGCGTCACCGTGGTGCTCGAGCCGTACAGGCTGGTGACCTGGATCGGCCCCGTCGCGTTGACGGTCACCGTGGTGTTCGAGCCGCTCGCGGCCCAGATCGCGCGGAACGGCGTACCGTCGTTGGCCGCGTACACCTGGTCGATCAACCCGTTGCCCGGGTTCTCCTTGCCGAGGAACGTCGCGCCGCGGAGCTGGCGTGCCGCGGTGGCGTAGGCGACGTACGACGGCTTGGGGGTGTACTTGCCGAGCGCGTCGCTCTCGTGGTGCACCATCCCGTAGTTGTTCTGCTCGTTGGCCGGGTCGATGCCGTCGTTCTTGAAGTCGTACGCGTAGTACCGGTCGATGGCGTGGCCGGGGACGTCGAGCATCTCGCGGGCCAGGTACATGGCCTGTGTGGGTTCGCTGACCGGTGCCAGGCCGCCGGAGGTGTACCAGCCGGCCTCGGTGATCCAGATCGGCTTGTCCACGCCGCCGTTGTACTGCCGGATCGTGGCCCGGATCTGGTCGAGTTTCGCGCCGAGGCTCTCTGGGGCGCCCAGGAAGTTGTACGGGTGGATGGAGACCACGTCGAGGTACTCGAGCCCGCCGAGCTGGCAGAACATCTGGAACCAGGCCTGCTGGTTCACGTCGTTGTCGCCGCCGCCGACCACGGTGAGACCTGGGTGGTTCGCCTTCAGCTTCGTGTAAGTGGCCTTGAGCAACGCGAGGTAGCTGTCCGGCGTGTAGTTCGACGGCCCGGCCGCGTTCATGTCCGCAGGTACGTGGTGACCTTCGCCGGGAAGGAGTAGCTGCCAGGCGTCCTCTCGGCGTCGGTCCAGCTGGCCTCGTCACGGCCGCCGCGGGCACCGGCCTGGGTCATCAGCGGTACGAGGTCGGGGCTCCAGCTGAAGTTGAAATGCGCGCCTGCTCCTTGGAGCGTGGGCGATGTGGTCGTCGCGACGGCGTCGACGTTGAGTGCGGCCGTCGTACCGCCGCCGCTGATCAGGGCCTTGTCGAGCGTCAGGGTGATCGCCTTCGCCGGCCCGTGCCAGACGCCGTCGTCGGCGCCGCCGAAGTGCAGGTACGCCGTGCCGCCGTCGAACCGGGTCACGGTGAGCTGCTGCCACCCGGTCGACGCGGACAGGGCGAGGCGCTGCTGATGGACCTGGCCGGTCGCGTCGGTGAGGCGGAGCCCGATCGCCGAGACCTGGCTGGTCTTGACCCACAGGCTGAGCGACTGCAGGTCGATCGGTACGAACGTGCGCTGGAGAGCGACGTAGTTCCCGCCGCCGGAGAAGTCGGCGGACAACTTGGCGGACTGAGCGCCCGACTGCGGACCGGCGGTGTCGTACGTGAGGCTGCCGGTGGCACCCGGGAACTCAGTGCCGGGGTAGAACGACCAGCCTTCGGCCGCGCTCTCGTAGTTGCCGAGCGGCGTGGTCGGCTTCGCCGCCGGCGCGTTGAGAGTGACGTCGTCGAGGGTGACGCTGCCGCTCGTCGCGCCCGGGATCGCGCTCTTGTCGAGCACCACCTCGACGGCCTTGGCCGGGCCGTGCCAGACGCCGTCGTCGGCGCCGCCGAAATGCACGTACTGCTTGCCGCCGTCGAACCGGGTGACGGCGACCGGCTGCCAGGCAGTTGCGCCCGGCAATGTCAGGCGCTGCTGGTGGACCTGACCGGTCGAGTCGGTCAGGCGGAAGGTGAGGAAGCTCAGGTTCGGCGACTTGGCCCAGAAACTGACGCTGGTGGCGTTCACCGAGGGAAGCGGACGGCTGACGCTGACGTACGCGCCGCCGGCGCTGAAGTCGGCGGACAGCTTCCCGGAAGCCGTGCCCGAGTGGTTGTCCGCGGTGCTCAGAGCGAAGCTGCCGGTGGCGCCGGGGAATTCGCTGCCGGGGTAGAAGGTCCAGCCCTCGGCAGCGTTCTCGAAGTCGCCGATCCGGTTGGTCGTGAGGCCGGCGACCGCCGACGTACTGAGGGGACTGAGGATCGCGAATGTGGTCTTCGCGCTCGTCGTCCCCGCCTGGACGGTCAGCTGGTACCAGCCGCGGGTGGTGACGGACACCTGCAGCGTGGTGGCCGCGGCCTGGCTGCCGGTCGCGACGACGGTGCCGTTCACGTCGGCGGCCGACCAGGTGACCGACGAGGCGTCGGTGGCGAGACCGATCTTCACCGGCTGACCGTCGGTGAAGACGTTGCCGAGGGTGATGGGGGTGAGGGTGAGTACGGCGGCGTGCGCGGGGGTGATGCTGCCGAAACAGAGAAGGAGGACTCCGAGGACGATGGCGAGGGTGCCTTTCATGCCGGCTCCTTGAGGTTGCGAAACCGCTTTCGCACACCTTGCTGCGGCACCGAGCGGGTGTCAACGGTTCAGGATCACCCGAGGCGGACCTTCCACCCAGCTCTGCGCCCACCGGTCCGCGAACTCGAGGTCAGTCGGCGCACCGGCGGGCAGGCCGGCCGTCTCGGCCGCGGGCTCTGGTGCGGAGCACGCCGAAGCTCCGCGACGACCTCGGCTGACCCCGAACGCAGGCCCGTCAGACGTCTGCATGCGTCCCCCAGCTGGTCACCTGGCCGCGTTCGGCGATCCGGGTCAGCAGCTTGCGTACGTCGATCCGCTGTACGTCGGTGCGGTCGCGTAGCGCCTGTACGGCGGCGACCGCGGCGGACTCGGCGAGGACGCAGAAGACGGGCTCCATGCGCGTCGCGGCGTACGCGATGTGCGTCGCGGACAGGCAGACCGGGACCAGCAGGTTCCCGCAGTCGGCCTGTCGCGGGGTGATCGCGCGGTACGGGACCGGGTACGGGCGGCCGGTGCCGAGGTGGCCGCCGATGAACATGTCGCCCTCGGTGGCGACACCCCACTGCCCGGTCTCCGGGTCGCCCTGTGCGATACGCCGTACCGGATAGACGTCCACGCCGAACAGAGCGAGCCCGATGCTGTCTTCGGGGGCGGTCCGGTTGACCACGTCGGCGTGGGTGAGGGTGTAGATACCGTCGAGTCGTCGGGCCACCCGCACGTACAGCTGCGGCGGCCAGCCGTCGCTGTCGGGGAAGATGCTCTTGTCGAGCCCGTACGCGGCTGTCTCCTTTCGGAAGGCCTCGGGGACGGAGGGATCGGTCGAGAGGAAGTGGTGCAGCCCGCGCAGGTAGTCGATGTGCCGGCGCCAGATCCGGGACCGCGTGTCCCAGTCGCCGTCCTGGTACTCGCGGCTGACACCGAGCGGGGCGTTCGTGACGAGCGACGCGCGCTGGTAGTTGTACTCGCCCGAGTTGAGCCAGCCCGGGAAGATCCCGCGCAGCGCCTCCAGATCGTCCCCGAGGTGCTCGACATAGCGCCGTACGAGCTCGTAGTCGGCGGCGGAGTAGTCGGCGGGCGGGGTGATCTCGGCGCGGCGGGCCGGGTCGGTGGTGACGTAGAAGCGGAAGTTGTACGCCTGGGTGTAGTCGTCGCCGGCGCCGACCGGCAGGCCGTGATCCTGGTCGAGGAGCGGCAACAGCTCACCGTCGACGTACGGGTCGATCGCGGTCCAGTTCGTGACCGGGCGGACGCCCGCGAAGTCCTCGTGGAAGTCGTCCTGGGGCTCGCGGCCGGTCCGGTACGGGACGCCGGCACGCGCCATCAGGTCGCCTTCGTACGACGCGTCGACGAAGATCGACGCGCGGATCTCGAGGTCCGGGACCGACTCGCCGGCCGGCAGCGGGACGCCCCACGGGTCCGGCTGGGACGTCTCCAGCTGGATGGCGGTGATCCGGTTGCCATCACGCTCGGCCGAGCGGACTCGGTGCTCGAAGACGACGGTGATGTCCGCCGAGTCGATCCAGTCGTGGAAGGCGCGCAGTACGTCGCGCGGGTTGTCGCCGAAGCCGAAGACCGCGTCACGCGTCAGCCCGCCGACGGCCGCCGGGATCGGGCAGTCCTGGCGCGGCTTGATCCCGGCGCTCAGCATGCCGCCGAGCCGGCGGCCCGGCTCGATCAGGACCACCGAGGCGCCCTCGTCGTACGCCGTCATCGCGGCGACGCAGCCCGCGGGCGTTCCTCCGTACACACAGATGTCGGCTGTCATCGTCATGGCATGTACTGTCGCGCGTCGCTCAGACGCCTGAAAATGGCGGGATCGAGCGTCTCCATGTACTTTTTTGCCGTGCTGGTCCTGGACGGTCACCTGCTCGCGGCGCAGCGCGAGGAGTTCAGCCTGACCTTCGACACGTACCGCACCTGGTGCCTGCTGCTGCCGCGGACCGGGGCCTTCGCCTTCGAGATCACCGGCCGTCCTGCGGGGGAGGCGAGATTCGGCGACATCGTCGTCTGCCCGCCCGGAGCGACGCTGCGGCGCCGGATGCTGCGGCCCACGTCGTTCTTCCACGCCCGCTTCGAGACCGACCTGGAGCCGCCGGCCGGCCGGACCCGCGTGCCGGATCTCGACCGGCTCCGCGCGGACCTCGCGATGCTGGAGCAGGCCGACGCCCCCGCGGAGGTCGTCGCCGCGCACGTCGTCACCGACCTCGTCCTGATGACGCGACGCGCCCGGCGCGACGGTCTCGACGACGCGCTCGTCGGCCGCGCCACGACGTACCTCCTCGACAACTTCACCTCGCCGGACCTGTCGCTCGCCGACCTGGCGGCGATCCTGGAGATCAGCCCGGCGCAGCTCTCCCGCCGGTTCAAGGCTGTGCTCGGCGTCACACCGGTCGCGTTCCTGCGGGACCGCCGGCTCCAGAAGGCACGCGAACTCCTCGTGGAGACCGACGACACCCTGCAGACGATCGCCGAGCGCTGCGGCTACCGCAGCGCCTTCTACCTCAGCCGCGTCTTCAGCCATCACACCGGACACTCTCCGTCGGCGTACCGCTACTCCAGCCGATTCTGAAACGCTCAGGTCTCGTTGCCCGATACAACAGGCGGGGAGGAGACCGGATGTGTGAATGCTGCAGGCGCCTGCGCGCCCTGCTCCGAATGATCGAACGCACCGCCGCGCCGTTCGGCGCGGTGGGCGACGACGCGGCTTTGGACGCCTGGTTCGGCTCCCGCTCACCCCTTTTCGGGCCCGACCGTGCCGCGGCGGACCTCCCGGAGTAGTGGACCGGCGTCAGGTGATGGTGGTCAGGCGCAGGACGCGGGCGGAGGGCTCGGGGGTCTGCGTGGTGACGGTGAGTACGTCGTCGGCCGCCCAGGTGTAGGTCCAGTCGGTGTCGTCGGTGGGGAAGTGGGGGGTGATCGTGGCGCGGCGGAGGGGGAGGTTGATCGTGGCCGGGCCCGGGCCGCGGTGCCACAGCGTCAGGTACGTCGTGGTCGGACCGGTGAGGGACAAGGCGATCCACTCGTCGGTCCAGTTCGGAAGGCCGAGCGGCCAGGACGGCTCCAGGGTGTCGAGATCCTTGAGGATGTCCCGGTGGGCCGCGAGAGCGGACCGGATCAGGTCGAGCTCGGTCGGCGTCATCCGGTTGAGGTGGCCGGACAGGTACAGACGGCCCGGGACGCCGTTGACGAGCGCGAACGTGAACTGTTCGCGGGTGGTTCCGGTGATCGGGTAGGCCCAGTGCCCGGCCTGTTCGGGGAGTACGGCGGCCGGCGCGGCCGCGGTGATCGGTGCGTAGAGCAACGGATCTTCCTGGTCCGAGGTCGACTGCAGGTGCAGGCGGGACAGCATCGCGTAGTCCATCCGCATCGCACCCGAGGCGCAGTTCTCGATCAGCAGGTCCGGATGACGCGTGTGGAGTCCGTCGAGCCAGTCCAGCAACGCCCGCTGGTGTTCGAGCAGTCCGTGGCCGAGCGACGTGCCGCCCTTGTCGGTTCCGGGGCCGGTCATGGTGTTGTTGTCGAACTTGAAGAAGCCGACGCCGAACTCCGCGACCAGCCGGTCGACGGTGTCGTCGAGGTGCTTGCGGGCGGCCGGGCTGCGCAGGTCGAGCAGGTAGCGCCCCGACTCGGCGACCCGGACGCCGCGGCGGCTGAGGAAGGCGTCATCGGGCAGCTCGTCGGCGATCGGGGACCTGACACCGATGACCTCGGGCTCGAGCCACAGACCCGGCACCATGCCGCGCGTGTGGATCCGGTCGATCACTTCGGCGAGCCCGTTCGGGAACCGGGACGCCGAGGGCTGCCAGGCGCCGACGGTGTTCCACCAGTCGCCCTCGGCGTACCAGCCGGCGTCGACGCAGAAATAGTCCGCGCCGGCCTCGGCGGCCGCGTCGATCAGCGGCAGCAGCTTCTCGGTGGTCGGATCACCGAGCAGGGTGTTCATGTAGTCGTTGAAGATCACCGGCATCCGGTCGTCGGCCGGGCGCCGCCGGCGGACGGCGCGCCGCTGCCGGGTGAGCGCGGCGAACGTGGTGTCGCGATCCGTGCCGGCCACGAGTGAGACCGGTGCGGACGTGAACGGCGTGTCCTCGGTGAGCTGCACGCTCCACTGGTGTTCCTGATCCGTCGGGCCGCTCAGCAGCAGGTAGCCGCCGTTCTGGCTCTCGCCGATCTCGTAGTGCCACGGCCCGTTGTGCTCGATCTGCCAGCCGAGCGCGTACGGCGTACCGCGGTCGACGAGCACGCCGATCGGCAGCCGCTCGCCGGTGGACCACGACCCGAGATTTGTCACCGCGTGCCGTGTCCTGGCGACGTGACGATGCCCGTCGCTGACGATGTTGGCCAGCGCGCCGAGCCGCAGCGTCTCGGCCGACCACCTGCTCTCGGCCATCCAGCTGTTGGCCGCGGAGTACAACTCGGCGTCGACCGACGCGAGACCGACCGCCAGCGAGGACAGGAACGTCAGCTCGAGCGATCCGGGCCCGGTCAGCGATGCCTCCGACCAGGCACGGACGCCGGCGCCCGCCTCGAACACGCTCGTGACGCGTAACGCGCCGTCTTCTTGGACGATGCGCAACGTGTCGCCGCTGTCCTCGTGGCGCACGTATCGAAGCCGCTGACCGAGCACCGTCTCGACGTGCCGGTTACTGCTCGGCGATCGCCCGGACCCGACAGCCGCGACTTCGACCAGCGTCTGACTCGTCTCCGCCACCGGATCGTCGGGGCGGGCCGCGTCGCGGACGGCGACCAGCCGCACCGGCCCGTCGTCGAGGGCGAAGGTCAGGCTCAGCTCAGGAGTACTCCAGCGCAACAGGTTCACACGGTCTCATTCCGTAGTCGGGCTCACGACGTCTCTCTCGAGGAGGTAGTCCTCGACCGTGAACAGATGGGCGGACATCCGGGTGCGGGCCCGGTCGGCATCGTGGGCGGTGAGTGCGGCGAGGATCGAGAGGTGTTCGCGGTGGGCGGTCTCGTCGGCGCCGGGCTGTGAGATCGATCGGCGTAGCCGGTCCCGCATCGTGCGTCCGCCCAACGCGTCGATCAGCGCGGCCAGCACCGGGTTGCCGGACGCGCCGGCGATGATGCGGTGGAACGCGATGTCGTTCTCGATGACCGTCTCGTGGTCGGGCTCGTCGAGCGCCAGCTCCGCCTCGTTGTTGCTGAGCAGTTCGGCCGCGGCTTCGAGCTCCGCACCGCTGACCCGCTGCGCCGCCAGCGCGGCGGCTTCGGTCTCGAGGACGCGACGTACCGAGTGCAGGTGGGTCGTTCCACTGCCGTCCTGCAGGTCGACCACGAAGCCCATCGGCGCCAGCAGCATCGACGGGTCGAGCTTGGTGACGTAGGTTCCGTCGCCCTGCCGCGTCTCCAGAACGCCCATCATGGACAGCGCCCGGACCCCTTCGCGGAGAGGGTTCCTGGACACTCCGAGCGCGGCCGCCAGGTCCTTCTCGATCGGGAGCCGGTCGCCGGGCCGGAGCCGCCGGTCGATGATCATCTGCCGGATGCCCTGGACGACGACGTCGGTCTGCGAGACGCCCGGCGTACGGGGGTGCTCGGCCAGCTTGCCCGGCGTCACGGCAGTGGATCCGTATCCGTGCGCGACGTCCAGTAGGCGCCGTCCGGGAACCGGTACGTCTCGACTGACTCCTTGTGCATCTCGGCACTGTAACCGGGCGCCACCGGGAGCATGTACGAGCCGTTTCGCACCACGCACGGCTCGACGAAATGCTCGTGCAGATGGTCCACGTACTCGGTGACGCGACCGTCGAGGCTGCCCGACACGGCGACGTAGTCGAAGATCGCGAGGTGCTGGACGAGCTCGCACAGACCGACGCCGCCGGCATGCGGGCAGACCGGCACGTCGAAGCAGGCCGCGAGAAGGTAGACCGCGAGGACCTCGTTCACGCTGCCGAGGCGGGCCGCGTCGAGCTGGCAGTAGTCGATCGCGCCGGCCTGGAACAGCTGCTTGAACAGCACCCGGTTCATGCCGTGCTCGCCGGTCGCGACGCCGATGGGCGCGACGGCCTTGCGGATCGCGGCGTGACCGAGGATGTCGTCGGGGCTGGTCGGTTCCTCGATCCACAGCGGGTCGAACCCGGCCAGCGCCTGCACCCACTCGATCGCCTCGGGGACGTCCCACACCTGGTTCGCGTCGATCATCAGGTGACCGTCCGGCCCGAGCACCTCACGGGCGATCCCGCAGCGCCGGATGTCGTCGGCCAGGCTCGCGCCGACCTTGAGCTTCACATATTTGTAGCCAGAGGCAACGGCTTCCTCGCAGAGCCTGCGCAGCTTGGCGTCGGAGTACCCGAGCCAGCCGGCCGACGTCGTGTAGCACGGGTAGCCGGTGGCCTCGAGCTCGGCGATCCGTTGCTTACGGCCCTCTTCCTTGCCCGCCAGCAGAGCGACCGCCTGGGCCGGTGTCAGGACGTCGGACAGGTACCGGAGGTCGGCGGCCGCCACGAGTTCTTCGGGGGACATCTCGGACAGCAGCCGCCACAGCGGTACGCCGGCCCGGCGCGCGGCGAGATCCCAGACCGCGTTCATCACCGCGGCGAGCGCGAGGTGGATGACGCCCTTGTCCGGGCCGAGCCAGCGCAACTGGCTGTCCGACTGCAACTCGCGATAGATCCCGCCGAGGTCGGCGCAGAGCCCGTCGACGCTCCGCCCGGTCAGCGCTGCCGCGCGTTGTTCGGCCGCGGCCACGCAGAGGTCGTTGCCGCGCCCGATCGTGAACGTGAACCCGTACCCGGACAGCGCCGGGTCGTCGGTGTGCACAACGACGTACGCCGCCGAGTAGTCGCCGTCCTTGTTCATCGCGTCCGACCCGTCCTGGGTCAGCGACGTCGGGAAGCGGACATCGACAACCTCTACCGAGGTGATGCGCGGCATGGCGGCCCTCACTGTCAGAGATAGGTGGGATCTTTCGCGATCTCAATTGGCGTTCAGTATGGACCATTGCCGTACACGGCGCTACGATCCCGGCAATTCATAGGATCAATGTTCGTCTTCGCGACGGAGGACTGTGCATGGGCGACCTGGTGAGCTCGAACCGGTCCGGCCCCCGGCCGCTCAGGTTTATCGATCATCCTGCCGGATCCGAGGCCGTCCCGACTGCCGGCGCGGACGAGGAGGTTGCATGGCAACGCTGACAAGCATCCGGCCGCCGGCCGGCGAGACACCCTCCCGGCCGAGGAAACGACGGCACCGGGAGCGCGCCGGCATCCAAGGCCTTCGGCGCAGCATCCGGCGGCACTGGACGCTGTACCTGCTGATGGTCGTCCCGCTGATCTGGTTCGCCGTCTTCAAGTACATCCCGATGTCGAACGCGGTGCTGGCGTTCAAGAGTTTCAACGTGGTCAAGGGCATCTGGGGGAGCCCGTGGGTCGGTTGGCAGAACTTCGAGCTGTTCTTCCACAATCCGGTGTTCTGGAACCTGGTGAAGAACACCTTCCTGCTCTCGGTCTACACGGTCGCGGCGAGCTTCCCGATCGCGATCATCCTGGCGCTGGCGCTGAACGAGATCCGGACCGGCCTGTTCAAGCGGACCGTCCAGCTGGTCACGTACGCGCCGTACTTCATCTCCACCGTGGTGGTCGTGTCGATGACGATCCTGGTGCTGTCCCCGCGGCTCGGCATCGTCAACGAGGGGCTCGGGTTCTTCGGCGTACCGTCGGTCGACTTCCTCGGGAACCCGGACTACTTCCGGCACATCTACGTCTGGTCCGACGTCTGGCAGACCACCGGGTACTCCGCGGTCATCTACCTGGCCGCGCTGGCCGGTATCGACCCGGCGCTGCACGAGTCGGCCAGGATCGACGGCGCCAGCCGGCTGCAGCGGATCCGGCACGTCGACCTGCCCGGCATCATGCCGACCGCGGTGATCATCCTGGTGCTTGCCGTCGGCAACATCATGGCGATCGGGTTCGAGAAGGCCTTCTTGTTGCAGAACCCGCTCAACCTGAGCGAGTCCGAGATCATCGCCACCTACGTCTACAAGACCGGCCTGCTGAACGCGGACTTCAGTTCGGCGACCGCCATCGGGCTGTTCAACTCGGTGATCAACCTGGTGCTCCTGCTCGGGGTGAACGCGGTGGCCAAGCGGATCACCGGGAACGGATTGTGGTCATGAGCGTCCAAGCCGAAGCGAGAACCGTGCCGGGCAAGCGGGCCGAACGCCGTGCGGCGCGGGCCCGCCGGATCCGGGAGTCGCGGACCGACCGGATGTTCCTGTTCTGCGTGTACCTGCTGCTGCTCGTCTTCCTGGCGGTGGTGCTGCTGCCGCTGTTGTACATCGTGGCGAGCTCGTTCAGCAGCCCGGAGGCGGTGTCGTCGGGCCGGGTGCTGTTCTGGCCCGTCGAGTTCTCGCTTCGTGGGTACCACGCCGTCTTCGAGAACCCGCAGATCGTGCAGGGGTACGTGAACTCGCTGTTCTACACCGTCGTCGGCACGATCGTCAGTGTCACGATGACGGTCGCGATCGCCTATCCGATGTCCCGCCGGACGCTCGTCGGCCGGAACGTCGTGATGACGGTGATCCTGTTCACGATGCTGTTCACCGGCGGGCTGATCCCGACGTACCTGGTGGTGCAGTCGGCCGGCCTGCTGGACACCCGCTGGGCGCTGATCATCCCGCAGGCGATCGGCGTGTGGCAGGTGATCATCGCCCGCACCTACTTCCGGACGGCGATCCCGGACGAGCTGGCCGAGGCGGCGCAGCTGGACGGCTGCGGCGACCTGCGGTTCCTGTGGTCGGTGGTGATACCGCTGGCCAAGCCGATGATCGCGGTGGTCGCGCTGATGTACGCGATCATGCAGTGGAACTCGTACTTCGACGCGCTGATCTACCTCAAGAACCCGGATCTGTTCCCGCTGCAGCTGGTGCTGCGCAACATCCTGATCCTGAACACGACCGGCGGCGGCGCCGTCGACGCCTCGGTCGTCATCCAGCGTCAGCAACTGGCGGACCTGCTCAAGTACTCGCTGATCGTGGTCGCGAGCCTGCCGGTGCTGCTGATCTATCCGTTCGTCGCCCGCTACTTCACCAAGGGAATCATGATCGGCGCCGTGAAGGGCTGATCCCCAGCGTCGCTCTGCCTTGTCCCGACCCCTGTGAGGAAATCATGTCTGTCAAGCTCAATCGGCGGAGGCGTGCCGCGATCGCCGGCATCAGCCTCCTCACCCTCGCCCTCGCGGCCTGTACCGGAGGAAGCTCGAACGATGCCGTCAGCAGCGACAAACCACTGCCGACGATCACCGGCAATCCCGACGTCACGCTGAACGTCTTCTCGCAGCAGTCGGCCGACTCGAACCTCGCCACGAGCGACTTCACCAAGCTGATCAAGCAGAAGTTCAACCTCACCATCAAGTGGCAGACCACGACGTGGGATGGTGGACCGGCCAAGGAGAAGCGGCAGATCTCGCTGGCCAGCGGTGACTACCCCGATCTGTACCTGCTGATCCCGTGGGTCGACCAGTTCACCACGGCGGAGCTGCAGAAGCTGTCCAAGCAGGGTGTCGTCGTACCGCTGAACCAGCTGATCGACCAGTACGCACCGAACATCAAGAAGGCGCTGGACTCCACGCCGGAGTGGAAGGCGATGGCAACCGCGCCGGACGGCAAGATCTACGGGATGCCGCAGTGGGTCGACTGCTTCCACTGTTCGTACCCGGACAAGCTGTGGATGAACTCGGCGTGGCTGAAGGAGCTCGGCCTCGAGCAGCCGAAGACCACCGAGGACCTGCGCAAGGTGCTCCAGGCGTTCAAGACCGGCGACCCCAACGGCAACGGCAAGGCCGACGAGATCCCGCTCAGCGCGAACGTCCGCGACAATCTCATCCCGTACCTGATGAACGCCTTCATCTACGACCCGCAAGGGCAGAACAACAGCGGCGGAAACAACACCACGCTGGTTCTCAACAACGGCAAGGTTGACATCCAGGCGAACAAGGACGGCTGGCGCGAGGGCCTGCGGTACATCAACTCGCTCTACAAGGAAGGCCTGATCGACAAGGGCGCCTTCACCCAGAACCCGGACGCGATGTCGCAGCAGGGCAACCACGCCGGCACGGTCGTCCTCGGCGCGGGCACCGTCATGCACCCGGGCATCTTCGTCAACACCGGTTCGGCGGACGGACGGGACAAGGAGTACGACGCAGTTCCGCCGCTGACCGGTCCGGAAGGCAAGAACTACGCCGGCTACGTCTTCCCGAGCATTCCCGGCGCCACGTTCGTCTTGACCTCGAAGGCCACACCGGAGAAGCAGATCCAGGCGATCAAGATGCTCGATTACATCTTCACCGACGAGGGCCAGATCAACGGTCAGTTCGGCTCGGAGGGCAAGGCCTGGACCAAGCCCGGTCCCGGTGACGTGGCGCTCGAGAAGTCGCTGAAGCCGAGCTTCAAGCAGATCCCGCTCAAGCCGGGTTCCAAGCCGCGGAACTCTGGGTGGGGCCCGCTCGCGCAGTACAACAACACCGCGCAGTTCCGGAACTCCGAGGTCATCGACACCGACATCCACACGCAGGCGGGGTACGAGCGCAAGCTGTTCGAGGCCACCAAGCTGTACGCCGGTCACGAGGACAAGGCGCAGATCTACCCGTTCTGGCGGGTGTGGATCGACCCGACGCTGAGCAACGAGGTCGCGACGCTGCAGACCAACCTCGAGAACTACATCCAGCAGAACACGCTCCAGTTCGTGACCGGCTCGAAGAACATCGAGAGCGACTGGGACAGCTATATCAAGGGCCTCGAGGGTCTCGGCCTCAAGCGCTACCTGGAGATCCAGCAGACCGCGTACGACAAGGTCCCCAACAAGTAGCACCTCCGCGGACCGGCCGGAGCACCGTCCGGCCGGTCCCCACACCTCGACGAGGAGCACTCTGTGTCGTTCGACGCAACCTTCGAGTCCCTGACCGCCTTCGAATGCCCCGACTGGTTCCGCGACGCGAAACTCGGCATCTGGTCGCACTGGGGGCCGCAGTCGGTGCCTCGGTACGGCGACTGGTACGCGCGGCACATGTACCGCGAGGGCAGCGACCAGTACCGCTACCACCTACGGACGTACGGCCACCCGTCGCGGTTCGGGTACAAGGACGTCGTCAAGCTGTGGAAGGCGGAGCGCTTCGACCCGGACGAGCTGATGGAGCGCTTCGCGGCCGCCGGCGCCCGGTACTTCGTGGCGCAGGCCGTGCACCACGACAACTTCTTCAACTACGAGTCGGCCGTCAACCCGTGGAACTCGGCGAAGGTCGGGCCGGGCAAGGACATCGTGGGGCTGTGGAAGGACGCCGCGGACCGGCGCGGGCTGCCGTTCGGGCTCACCGAGCACCTCGGCGCGGCGTTCAGCTGGTTCGCCGCGGCGAAGGGTCACGACAGGCACGGGCCGTACGCCGGGGTGCCGTACGACGGCGGCGATCCGGCGTACCGGGAGTTGTACCTCGACAACGGCGCCTACCTGACCGGGCCGGAGGTCGTGGTGCAGGAGCCGTGGTACGCAGGAGAACCGGCGTGGCACCAGCACTGGCTCGACGCGGTCAGCGAGATGATCGACAAGTACCAGCCGGACCTGCTGTACACCGACGGGCCGCTGCCGTTCGGCGAGCTGGACTACACACCTGGTCTCCGCGCGGTCGCTCATCTCTACAACACCAACCCGCGGGCCGTGTACCAGCAGAAGGACCGGAGCCCGGAGGTCAGCGCCGTCGGGATCATGGACATCGAGCGCAGCCAGACACCGGAGATCCATCCCGCGCCCTGGCAGACCGACACCTCGGTCGGTGACTGGTTCTACAACGTCCGCGATGTCTACAAGACCGCCGGACACGTGATCGAGATGCTGGTCGACATCGTGTCGAAGAACGGCAACCTGCTGCTCAACATCCCGCAGTTGCCCGACGGCACGATCGACGCCGAGTGCTCGCGGCTGCTCGACGACCTCGGCGCCTGGACCCGGCTCTGCGGCGAAGGTATCTACGGCACCCGGCCGTACCGGGTGTTCGGCGAAGGGCCTTCGACGGTGGTCATCAAGGGCTTCACCGAGGACCGCGTGCCCTGGACGAGCTCGGACTTCCGCTTCACCCGCCGCGACAACACGCTGTACGCCTTCCAGATGGCCTGGCCGGCCGACGGGCGCGCGGTCGTCCGGAGCCTCGCCGACCACGAGACCGTGACCGGGGTCCGCCTCCTCGGCCACGGCCCGGTCCCCTTCGAGCAGGCGTACGGCGTACTCGTCGTCCGCCTCCCCGACGTCGCCCCGTCAGAGGTCGCGAACTGCCTGGCCGTCGATCTCGCAACCTGAGCCAGGTCCGCCGCGGATGTGCGGCCCGACGAAGCCCCCGGTGCGGCCGGGGGCTTCTTTCTTTGTTGCGCCGATTCCGCGCGGAAACGGGCGCGGAATTTCACCGTGCCCGAATTCCGGCGTGCTCGTGGTGCCGGCAGCAGGTGAGCTCTTCGATGAGCTCTCCCGCGTCCGACACCGCGAACGGGTCGGCGTGTGTGGCGGGCCGCGTACACCCCGGTCGCACGCAGTACGCCACCACGTCGGCAACACACTCGCCGTGCCGCGACCAGGGAAAACGCATCGTGTCACCCCACCGCTCGAACGAGATGCCGTCCGGTACCCAGCCCCGGGGCGGCCATGCGAGTTGCGGAAAATGAAGTGCGTATTTGAATTGGTCGTTTACTTGAACCGATGCGTAATGCAGTCGCACTGCCACGAAAAGTATGCGTGGTTGTGATCGTTTTGCAGCATTTCGCCTGGGTACCGCTTCTTTATCGAATTTCGGAACGGGGCGGTCGTAAGGAGAGATTCATGGGAATCGGAATGTCTGTGTTCTTGCTCGCGGTGGGCGGAATTCTGGCGTTCGGGGTCTCGGACCGGCTCAGCGGCGTCGACCTGACAGTCGTCGGGTACGTGCTGATGGGCGCCGGTGCGATCGGCCTCGCGGTGGTGCTGATGTTCGCCAATCAGCGGAGCCGGACGACGCACACCTCCGTCCACGAACGTCGCGACATCCACGACGTCTGACGCAACGGGAGTGACGATGCCTGAAGGACGCAAGCCGCCCGACGCCCGGGAGGTGCTGATGGACCTGTTGTTCGACAAGGTCGCGGAGGACCGCTTTCCGTCGCTGTCGATGCTGGACATGATCGAGTCGCAGCTCCGGCCCGACGAGGTGGACCTCTACGTCCGGCTGCTGATCCGCAGGATGCGCGACGAGAAGTATCCGAGTCTGCCCATCCTGCGCCGGATCGCCGCACTGACGGAGTGACGCCACTCCGCGAAGCCCAGCTGTTCGTTGCCCCCGGCCACTTCAAGAGGCCGCCGCGGGCGGTACCACTGTAGGGAGAATCCATGAACACCACCGCCAAGGTGGCGGCCGCCGTCGCGAGCGGCTACCTGCTCGGACGCACCAAGAAGCTCAAGCTGGCGATCACGGTCGGCGGGCTGCTGGCCGGTAAGCGGATCGCCACCGATCCACGCGCCATCGTGAAGCAGCTCGCGGAGGTCGTGGAACAGAATCCCGAGTTGTCGAAGCTGTCCGACCAGGTGCGCGGAAAGCTCGTCACCGCCGGCCGCGACGCCGCTGTGGCAGCGGCGAGCAACCGTCTGAACCGGGTGAGCGACTCGATCCGGGACCGCACGGACCGCATGCTGTCGCTCGGCAACGGGCAGGCCCAGGACCAGAGCGACCAGGACGAGAGCCAGGACGAGAGCGAGGACCGGGGCGGGCGCGAGGACGACGAGCGGCCGCGGCGTCGCCGTCGGCCGGGTCGCCGTCGTGAGGGCGTGCGTGCCCGGCTGCGCGGCAGCGACGAGGACTCCGCCGAATCGAGCGACGACGACAGCGGATCCGGCCGCAGGGCGGACGACAACGGATCCAGTGGCGGTGCGGACGACGACGGTTCCGGACGCGGCTCCGAACGCAGCTCCGGACGCAGCTCGGCGCGGCGCGGGTCGCGGGATCGCGGCTCGTCCGGTGACGGCTCGCGCCGTACCGCCAAGCGGACGGCTCCGCGCGCGGCGAGCAGCAACGGCTCGGGCAGTTCCGGCAGTTCGGGCAGCTCGGGCAGTTCCGGCAGTTCCGGCAGTTCGGGCACCGCGAAGAAGACCGCGGCGCGGAAGGCTCCCGCCAAGAAGACCGTCGCGAAGAAGGCGCCCGCCAAGAAGGCGACTGCGAAGCGGGCGCCCGCGAAGAAGAGCGCACCGCCGGCGAAGAAGGCTGCCGCCAAGAAGACCGCAGCGAAGAAGACGGCCGCGAAGAAGACCGCGGCCAAGAAGAGCACGAGCAGGTCGACGAGCGGTTCGTCGGCCCGGAAGCGTGGGTGACCGGTGATGGCCGAACGATCGCGCGACGAGGAACAGAACGGCTTCAAGTCGATCCTCGACGAGCTCCCGGTCGACCGGCTGAAGGGTGAGCTCCAGGAGGCACTCTCGGTCGCCGCGGAGCGCACGGCAGAAGCTGCCGGGGACAAGATCTCCAGCCTCACCGAGCGGCTGACCGACATGGCCGCCGGTGGCGGTCTCACGGGGAAGGCCCTGGCCGAGGGAGGGAAGGCGGCGGCCACCGGTGGGTCGCCCCTGCTGGGTGCGTTGAAGGGCGGAGTCATGGGAGTCAAGGACAAGGCGGTCGAGGCGCTCGGCGGTGGGGGATCAGGCGGTTCCGGCGGCCAGAACCCGTTGAAGGCGACGACGATCATCGAGTCGATCGATGTCGGCGTACCGATCGAGGTCGTGTACAACCAGTGGACCCAGTTCCAGGACTTCTCCGGCTTCATGAAGAAGGTCGAGCGCGTCGAGCAGCAGACCGACGAGAAGCTCGACTTCAAGGCCAAGATCCTGTGGTCGCACCGGACCTGGGAGGCGTCGATCCTCGAGCAGGTTCCGGAGGACAAGATCGTCTGGCGCTCGAAGGGCGCGAAGGGCCACGTCGACGGCAGCGTCACGTTCCACGAGCTCGCGCCGAACCTGACCCGGGTGATCGTCGTCCTGGAGTACTACCCGCAAGGCCTGTTCGAGCGGGTCGGCAACATCTGGCGCGCGCAGGGCCGCCGGGCACGGGTCGAGCTGAAGCACTTCCAGCGGCACGTGATGACCGACGTGATCCTGCACCCCGACGAGGTCGAGGGCTGGCGCGGCGAGATCCACGAGGGCCGCGCGCAGGAACCCAGCGAGGACGAGGACGACGCCGAGCAGTACGACGAGGACGAAGAGCCGGCCGACGAGTACGACGAGGACGAGTACGAGGGCGAGGACGAAGAGCCCGAGGACGAGTACGACGAGGACGAGGAACCGGCCGACGAGGGCGAGGACGAAGAGCCAGCCGACGAGTACGACGAGGACGAGGGCGAGGACGAAGAGCCCGAGGACGAGTACGACGAGGACGAAGAGCCCGAGGACGAGTACGACGAGGACGAAGAGCCGGCCGACGAGGACGAGGACGAAGAGCCCGCCGACGAGTACGACGAGGACGAGTACGAGGACGAGGGCGAGGACGAAGAGCCCGAGGACGAGTACGACGAGGACGAAGAGCCGGCCGACGAGTACGACGAGGACGAGTACGAGGACGAGGGCGACGAGGAAGCGCCCGAGGACGAGTACGCCGACGAGTACGACGAGGACGAGGAAGAACCCGAGAAGCGGCCTCGCCGCCGGGCGAGCTGATCGGGCCGATCGGAAGGAAGAGACATGACCATCGCGGCCAACGGCCAACGCCGGTCCGGAGGGTATCTGGACCGGCCCGCCCCGAGCAGTCTCGCGGACGTCATCGACAGCATCCTCGACAAAGGGCTCGTCATCGACGCCTACGTGCGGGTCTCGCTGGTGGGTATCGAACTGCTGACGATCGACGCACGCATCGTCATCGCCAGCGTCGACACCTACCTGCACTTCGCGGAGGCCACGAACCGGCTGGACCTGTACGAGAAGAGCAAGGACCTGCCCGAGGTCATCCAGGACATGACCGAGGGCACGGCGCAAGGCAAGACGAAGGGCCTGCTCACCGGCGCCAAGGAAGCGCTGTTCGGCTCGGATTCCGACGAGGACGACCGGCAGCTCGAGCGGGGCGGCGAGGACGAGGAAGGCGAGGAGTACGAGGAGGCGCGCCCGCGTCGCCGTCGTCCCGCCAAGAAGGCCGCGGCCCGTCGCCGGAGGACTGAGGAGTGAGCGTGACGACACCGGGCGACGTCGGCCTGGGGTGCTACGTCTACGGCATCGTGGGCGCGGATCTCGTCGTCCCGCCCGACCTCACGGGCATCGGCGACCAGGTCGTCGGCGTGGCGCCGTACGGCGATGTGGCCGCGGTGATCAGCCTTGTCGACAGCGAGGAAGCACGCGCCGGCCGGGCGGACCTGCTCGCTCACGGCCGGGTGCTCGACACGCTCGCCGGACTCGGCCCGGTGATTCCCGTGCGGTTCGGATCCGTGCTGCAGAACCGGGACGCCGTCACGAGCGAGCTGCTCGAACCCGACCACGAACGCTTCCATGCGATGCTCCAAGAGCTCACAGGGCGCGTGCAGTTCACCCTGCGGGCGCGGTACGACGAGCAGCAGGTGCTGAGCGAGGTCGTCGCGGAGAACGCAGAGATCGCCCGGCTCCGCGAGCTGACCCGTGAGCAACCGGACGAGTCGACGTACGGCGCGCGTGTCAGGCTGGGCGAGCTGGTTTCCCGGGCCCTGGAAGTCAAGAGCACCGAGGACGGGCGCACGCTGCTGGCCGAGCTCGACCGGCACGTGACCGCGCTGAACGTCCGGGAGAGCGCCGGGATCGACAGGCTGCTCGACGTCGCTGTCCTGGTCGAGGAGGCCCGGCGCGCGGAGTTCGAGCGCGCCGTCGAGGGCCTGGCCGAAAGGTTCGCGGGCCGAGCCCGGCTGAAGCTGATCGGCCCGACCGCGCCGTACGACTTCGTGGATGCGGAGGCGTGATGGGCCTGATGACGAACCTGCTGACGTGGCCGCTGGCGCCGGTGCGGGCCACGGTCGCGCTGGCCGAGCAGATTCGCCGGCAGGCCGAGGCCGAGTACTACGATCCGGCCCGGATTCGTCTGCAGCTGGAACAGATCGACGACCTCCGGGAGAGCGGTCAGCTCGACCCGGAGCAGGCCGCGATCTGGGAGGACGAACTGGTGAGCCGGCTCTCCGCACGACGCGAGGAGACCTGAGCTTCGATGGCAACAACCCGGAAGACCACACAGAGCCGGACACCGGCCAAGCGGAGCACCGCCAAGACGAGCACCGCCAAGACGAGCACCGCCAAGACGAGCACCACCAGGAAGAGCGCCGCCGAGAAGGCCGCCGAGAAGAGCGCCGCCCCGCCGCGGGCCGAGCCACAACCCAGGCCGGAGCCCGAGGAACAGACGGAGCGCAAGCCCCGGTCGCTGCGCACGGTGGCGATCTCCGCCGCGCACGAACTCTCGGAGCTGATCGGGCAGAGCCCGGAAGGCATCGTGGCGGTCGAGAAGCGCGACGAGGGCTGGCTGGTCCAGGTCCAGGTCGTCGAGTCGCGCCGGATCCCGGCGACGACCGACATCCTGGCGATCTACGAGGTCGAGGTCGCCGACGACGGTTCGGTCACCGGCTACCGGCGCGCGGACCGCTACGTCCGTGGACGGATCCAGGAGTAGACCGATGAGCGAACCGACGATCTCCGCGCGCCGCGCCGGGATGGACCGTTACGGGTACACCTCGCCGGCGCCGCGTCCGGAGGGCCTGGCCGACATCCTCGAGCGGGTCCTCGACAAAGGCATCATCATCGCCGGTGACATCAGGGTGAACCTCGTCGACGTCGAGCTGCTGACCGTCAAGATCCGGCTGCTCGTGGTGTCGGTGGACAAGGCGATGGAGATGGGCATCGACTGGTGGAAACGCGATCCGATGCTGTCGGCCGAGGCCGCCGACGCCAAGGAGCTGGCCGACGAGAACCGCGAGCTCCGCGCGCGGCTGGAGGAGCTGGAGCGCGATCGTGAGTGAGACCGGAACCTACGTCTACGCCGTGGGGCGCACCATCGACGAGGAGCCGCTGACCGGCCTGGAGGGGGTCGGCGACGCGCCGGTCCGGCTGCTCGGCCACCGGGAGCTGACGGCCGTGGTGAGCAGCGTCGACCTGGCCGAGTTCGGTGAGGCCGCCCTGCGGCGCAATCTCGAGAACCTCAGCTGGGTGGAGAAGACCGCGCGCCGGCACGACGAGATCGTCCGGCGGGCGGCGGCGATCACGACCGCGCTCGCGCCGTTCCGGCTGGTGACGATCTACAAGTCCGACGACGCGGCGCGCGTCCGGCTCGAGGAGCTGTACGGCGACCTGGTCCGCGCGCTCGACCGGGTCGACCGGCGCAGCGAGTGGAGTGTGAAGGCGTTCTGCCGGGTGCGGCCCGGACCGTCCGCGCCCTCGGCGCCGGCGGGTTCCGGCGTCGCCTACCTGGAACGCCGCCGGGCCGAGATCCGGGACCGGCACGAGGCGGCGACCGAGCAGCAACTGCTCGCCGACCAGCTGTTCTGGGACCTGGTTCCCGCGGCCGCGGCGACCCGGCGGCTCTCGGCGCAGGACCAGCGGCTCAGCGGGCGCCGCGAGACGATGGCACTGAACGTCGCGTTCCTCGTCGACGACGACCGCAGTACGGACTTCTTCGAACTCGTGGACGCGACGCGGGCCAGGTACCCGTCGCTGGACGTCGAGGTGAACGGGCCGTGGCCGCCGTACTCGTTCGCGGTACTGGACAAGCCATGACCGTCCAGGCCTCCGCGACGACGGCGGCAGAGCCGAGCCTGGTCGACCTCCTCGACCGGCTGCTCGGCAAGGGTGTCGTGATCACCGGCGACGTCGTGGTGTCCCTGGCCGAGGTCGACCTGGTGCGCATCCAGCTCTCGGCGGTGATCGGCTCGGTCCGTGAGGAGATGGGGATGGATGACTGAACCTGTGCTGCCGCTGGCCGATCGGATCGAGGCCAACGCCGACAACGTCGAACGCGAGCTGCTCAAGCTCGTGCTGACGATCGTCGAGCTGGTCCGCCAGTTGATGGAACGGCAGGCCATCCGCCGGATGGACCAAGGTGACCTCAGCTCGGCACAGGTCGAGGAGCTCGGGCTCGGCCTGATGCGACTCGAGGAGGCTATGACCGCACTGCGCGAGCAGTTCGGTCTGAGCGCGACCGACCTCAACATCGATCTCGGCCCGCTCGGCTCGCTCCTGCCGGAATAGGTCTGGACGTGGTCATGATGAAGGTACTTCGAGGAATCGGTGCGGCACTGATCTGGCTGCTCGCGACGGTCGTGATGATCCTGGCGGCGGTCCTGTGCATCACCCTGGTGCTGTTGCCGCTCGGTCTGCCCCTGATGGCGCTGGGGCTTCGCCTGTACGGGTACGGCGTACAGCTGCTCGTCCCGTCGGCGCCCGAGATGAAGCGCGGGATGCGCAAACGTCTCGGGCTGCGCGCGCACGGCGACCTGTCGGGTGATGCGCAACGGGCGGGCAAGCGGGTCCGCAAACGCGGCAAGAAGGCCGGCCGGAAGCTGCGGAAGAAGACCGGCCGGGTGGCCGGGGCGGTCGGAGGCTGACGATGCAACTCGTGATGAGACTGGTCGTGAACGCGGTGGCGCTGGCCGTCGCCGCTTGGCTGCTCCAGGGCATCACGTTCAGCGGTTCGAGCACGGCGAGCAAGGTGGTCACGCTGATCGTCGTCGCCGCGATTTTCGGCTTGGTGAACGCGCTGATCAAGCCGCTGGCGACCATCCTGTCGCTGCCGTTCATCATCCTGACGCTCGGCCTGCTGATCTTCGTCATCAACGCTTTGATGCTGCTGCTGACGTCGTGGATCAGTGACGTGCTCGACATCCCGTTCAAGGTGGACGGTTTCGGTACGGCGCTGATCGGCGCGCTGATCATCACCGTGGTCAGCTGGCTGATGAACGTCGTACTCCCGGACAGACTCGAGACGAACTGACCGGACAGCGACAGAGATCGTCCGACGGAAGGAGTCACCATGTCCAAGAATTCACTGGGCGACAAACTCGAACGACAGGTCGAGAATCTCAAGACCGGTCTGAAGGACGTCGCACACAAGTTCACCGAGCCCGACCCGGACCCGCACACCGAAGGCACGGCCGCAGCCATCACCCACGCGCGGGTGCGTGGCCGGGAACCGTCGAAGGACGAGCTGTACGCGGACGCGAAGCGCCTCGGCATCAAGGGCCGCTCGAAGATGACGAAGGCCGAACTCGCGAAGGCCGTCGGGCGTACGTCCTGACACGAACGACGGGACTGCCCCGCGCCCGGCAGGCGTGGGTCAGTCCCGGACGGGGGCACGCCTGGATCAGCCGTAGCGGGCGGTTGTGTGGTTCGGGGTGGTCCATTTGGTCAGGAGGTTGTCGGCGAAGAGGTCGTCGAGGGTGATGGCGCAGCGGGCGCCGAAGAGTACGTCGGGGAGTGCCTCGGGGTGTTGGCGGACGTAGCTGCCGCACAGGTCGTGGGCCGCTATCTGTTCGTGGACCGCGTCGGCTTCTACGTGTTCGGTGAAGTAGCGGGCCGCTTCCTCCGAGGCGCCGAGCCGGATGGCGCCGGTCGCGTACTGGCGGTTCGGGAGCGTCGAGGTCATCTCGAGCGCGGCGAGGTGGCCGAGCAGTGCCGCCGTCCATCGGCAGTGGATCGCGAACAGCGACATCACGTTCGACAACGCCAGCGTGACCGCCGGTACGTCGGGGACGTAGCGGCCGTACGTGTCGTCGAGGTCGAGCCAGCGCATCGTCGTACGGAACAGCTCCGAATGCATCCGCTCGGCCCGCCCGCCGCCGTACTCGTCGGCCTCGATCTCGACCAGCGCCGCCTTCGCCGGGCCGTCGAGACGGGCGATGCCGAAGCTGTGCGGATCGGCCTCCTTGAGCTGGTACACGGACCGGTTCAGCACGAACTCGCGGAACTGCTCGCGGGTCGCGTGCCGACGCAGGTACGGCGCGAACCGCGGCCCGTCCGCCTCGTCGATCAAGCCCCGTAGCTGCTCCGCGACCGGCCGCTCGTCCGCCGCGACCCGGCAGGTGGCCTGCAACCAGCCGATCCACGGCCGCTCCGCCCGGCTGCGGAACGCGACGATCGCCGGATCCCATTGCAGCTCGGGATCGACGCCGTCGAAGCCGCGGTACTGCAGCTCGTACGAGACCCAGAGCGCGAGCTGCAGATCGTCGTCGGCGTACGGGAGATCGCGGACGCCGACCTCGGGACCGCCGCCGCTCGCAGTGTCGCCGTGCGTGAGTCTGTCGTTCAGCCAGGCGGTGAGCGGTCCGCGCGGCGGTGGTAGCTGCATACGGGACCGGTACCCGCGGGATAACCGTGGATTCCGGTGGGTACCGCGCTGTCATGACCGAGATCCGTGCCTACCCGGACGGTCCGTTGCTGGTCCGCGGCGAGTTCGAACTCCTGGACGAGAACGGCGATCCGCTGCCGGCCACTCGCCGTACCGTCGCTCTCTGCCGCTGCGGCCGCACCAGCATCCCCCCGCTCTGTGACGGCACGCACACACTGCCGATCAGGAAGCCGCCGCAGCCCTCCGAATGAGGCTCATGGTGTGAAGACCTCCGCCAGCCAGGGCATGAGTTTGTGCGGGCCGAGTGCGCGGAGTTGTTCCACGGGCGGGTCGGCAACCAGTGCCCGTACGTCGTCCAGATCGCTTGGTGCGTAGGGCTCCGCGGCGTCGATGAGGTCGTAGAGGCAACGGCTGGTGGAGCGGGCCGCGCCGGTGCGGAGGTCGAGCAGCTCGCCTCGGACGCCGTGCCGCAGCGCGGCCCATCGGTTCTCCGCGATCCGCCACGTCGGCGCCGGAGGGGGCAGTTCGTCGCGGCGGTACAGGTCGGTGAGCCGGGCGGCGAGCGCGGACACGAACCGGACGATCGCCTCGGTCCGATCCGACGTCGCCTGGACGTCGAGCACGCGCAACTCCAGCGTTCCGTACCGGATGTGCGGTCGCAGCTCCCACCACCACTCCGACTCACGCCCTTGAACAGCCCACTTCAGGTCCTCGGCGAACTGCGTCCACGATGCGATGATCGGCGGCACGCCTTGGCGGGGCAGCTCGGAGGCGATGATCGGCCGGACCGAGCACAGCCCGGTGTCCCGCCCGGCGGCGAACGGTGCCGCGCCCGCAAGTGCGGCCAACTCGGGCAGCAGGTCCCGCAGCGCGTGATAGACGCCCAACGTGCAGTCGGCGTCACCGAAGGCCAGATGGATCTGCAACGAGGACACCAGTTGCCGGCCGATCATCTCGCCGTACCGAGCCTTCAGCCCGTCGGCACGGTCGGTCGGCGCGAGCGCGACCGGAAGGTCGGCCAGGGGATGCACCGCTGCGGCGATCGGGACCACGTCCGCAGCGCAGGCGGCGGCGATCCGCGTGCGACCCCAGCGCAGTTCGCCGACAGCGTCCACGGCGCTCGTGTGCACCGACGTCGCGATCTCCACCTGGCAGGAGGGCAGCTCCTGCTTCACCCTCGGGTCGCCGATCTCCGCCACCACGGCGGCGGCCGGTGCGGGCAGCCAGGTGTCCCGCCGTACCAGCAGGATCTCTTCCTCCAGGCCGATCGTTCCGGCGACGGTACGGTCGAACACCGAGCGGACGCAGTGCGGACCGGCCTCGTCGGCGTGCATCGGAGGCAGCTCACGACTCGGGCTTGGCGAGCGGTTTGGTGGCTGGACCGTCCAGAACCGCGCCGTCGGGTGCGAAGCGGGAGCCGTGACAGTTGCAGTCCCAGGTCGTGTCGCCCTCGTTCCAGCGCAGCGGACAGCCCAGGTGGGTGCAGACCGGTACGACGGTGTGCAGCCGCCCCTCATGGTCCAGGTATGCGCCGACGGTCTTGCCGTCAAGGTCGTACAGGCCTCCTTGACCGACCTCCACGTGATCGAGGCCAGAACCGAGCAGTCGACGGAGGTGGCCGGCGGCGAACTCCTTACCCACCTTCAGGTTGTCCTGCACGAGCTTCGCCACCGACCGCGCGTCGCCGATCCGGCCGGCGTCGAACAGCGCGCTCCACCGGTTGTCGCGATTCAGCACGGTGTCACGAAGGATGCCTGCGGCAACGGTTCCGTTGCTGAGCCCCCACTTGTGCATGCCGGTGGCGACCAAGACCGGTGAGCCCGGCGCCTTTCCGACGTACGGGAGCTGGTCCGGGGTGCTGTAGTCCTCGGCGGACCACCGGTACTCCGGCTGCACCTTCGTGCCCCACAAATCCTCGATCCAGTCGACGAGACCCTGGTACGACGCGTTCGTCTCCTCCTCGGCGCCCGTCTCATGGTCGCCGCCGACCACGATCAGCCCGCTCGGGCCGCCACCCGGCCACGGCCTGGTCGACCGGGTCGGCCCGTCGGCGGAGATCGTCATCGCCGTGGGCGCGTCGACGGGCAGCCGGACGGCGATGCCGTGGGACTGGTTCGGCCGGGTCCGCGCGAAGTACCCGCCCAGCGTTGCGAACGGCAACAGCGTCGCGACGACGGCATGGCGGGCCACGACATGATGCCCGGCTTGGGTCTGCGCTGCGACGCCGTCGCCTTTCGCGTCGACATCGGTCACGCGGGTCTGCTCGAAGATCAGCCCGCCGGCGGCGCTGAACGCGGCCGCCAGACCGCCCAGGTAGCGGGCCGGGTGCAGCATGACCTGATCGTCGAAGCGGACAGCAGCGGTGGCGGTGACCGGGAGTCCCATGTCGGCCGGGTCGGCGGAGTGCGCGGGAAGACCGAGCTCTCGCGCCACCTCTGCCTCGCGGTCCAGGTCGGTGTCACCGGTGGAGTAGACGAACGACGGCCCGCGGCCGAGCTCGCAGTCGATCCCGAGCCGGCGGGTGAGTTCTTCGACATCGTCGACGGCTTCCTGGTTCGCCGTGGCGTACTGCTGAGCAGCGTCACGGCCGTGCCGGTCGAGCAACGCGGCGCAGATCGCGCCGTGCTGGGACGTGACCTTGCCGGTGGTGTTTCCGCTCGTTCGCGCGCCGATCCGCCCGCCTTCGAGCAGGACGACCCCGAGCCCTTCCTGCCGCAGATACAGGGCGGTCGTGAGTCCGATGATGCCGCCGCCCACGACGACGACGTCGGTCTCCTGGTCGGCGTCGAGCGGCTCGTACGTCGGCAGGTCGGCGGTGCCCAGCCAGACCGAGTTCTGAATCGTCATGACCAGCCGGTGCCCGGTTGCGTGGCCGCCAACCGCCCGCCGTACGGGAGGAGGTCAGGGTGCTCGGTGGGGAGGTCAGTAGCCGGGCAGGAACAGGCAGAACAGGTGGCCGCGCGGGTCGCGCATGACCCGTACGCCGCCGGGCTGCGGCTGGTGCGCTTCGAGTCCGGCGCCCAGGCCGAGAGCGCGATCGACCTCCCGCTCGAGGTCGTCGACCTGGATGTCCAGATGGGCCTGCATCTGCTGCGTCCCGGGTCCCTGGGGCCAGACCGGGGGCACATGGTTCGATTCCAGTTGGAAGCTCAAGCCGGGCCGCTCGCTGTCGGGGTGGCGCAAGCGGACCCATTCAGGCTCCCTGCTGACCTCTACCCAACCCAGGAGCTCTTTGTAGAAGTCGGCCAGTCGCTCTGGATCCGGAGTACCGAGGACTGTGGCGGCGAGGTCCGCGCTCATACCGTCACCTCTCGCTGCGTCGAACGTGACACCGAGATCTCCATCGCGTCAGCGATCGGCGTGCTTCTGGACAGTCTTCTCGAGCTCGTCCTTGGACAGACCGGAGGTGCCGGCGATGTCGGCGTTACGGGCCTGCTTGGCCAGCTGTTCCTTCGTCATGTCGCCGGGCTGCTCGCCCAGGTGCTGTTTGCGGCTGGCAGCGAACGCCTCACCGAGCTCCGCCCGGCGCTCGTCGGACAGGTTGGAGCGCATCCCCGGCAGGACCTTGCTCTCCTCCTCCTCGACGTGGTGGGAGACAGCGTCGACGAGATTCTGCAGAACCTTGTCGAAGTCGGCCGAGGTTGGGTCGGTGGCCGCGAGTTTGGCGAGGAGTTGGTCGGCTTCGATGTGTTCCTGCTGGCTGTGCGAGACCTCTTCCTTCTCGCCGGCCTCGGACGCCGCGACGGGATATACCTCGGCCTCTTCGGCGCGACTGTGTGCCGTCAGCAACGTGGTCAGCACGGGCAGCAGAGTGGGACGCTTCTCCGGACTGTCCTTCAACTCGTCGAACAACCGCTCGACCTCGCGGTGATCCTGCATGATCAGATCGACAACGTCGGCGCTCATCACAGCTCCTCCCAGAGACTCGAGATGAACCGATCGGTACCCGGCTCGCCGCGGCGCATGCGCACGAAATCCCGCCTCGTTCACCGCAGGTTTGCGGTCCGGGTACCTGGCTCTTGCGTCAGGGAGATTCAGCTACTGGTGGCGCGGAGCGGGTGAGTGCAGCGAGAAGCGCGCGCCGGGTCTCCTCAGCCCGCGCCACGTCGCACCCCCGCTGCCCCGGCCTCCGGTCTTGCATAGACGTTGCATAGAGCCGCGCGATGCGGGCACCGGCCGATCTCGGATCGACGGAGGGACAGACGATGCGCTCAGTGGTGATCACCGGCGCCGGCAGCGGTATCGGTGCCGCGGCCACGATCGTTCTCGACCGTGAGGGCTGGCGGGTCTTCGCCGGCGTCCACGACGACCGCGAGGCCGCGGTGCTCGACAGGCAGACATCGCAGCGGGTGAGTGTCCATCCGCTCGACGTCGTCAGCCCTGATTCGATCAACGACTTTGCCGGAGCGGTCGATCTGGCGCTCGGCGGGGGCGGGCTGCACGCACTCGTCGACAACGCCGGCAAGGGCGTGCTCGGACCGCTCGAGACACTCCCCATCGCCAGTCTGCGGGATCAGCTCGAGGTCAACGTGCTCGGCCAGGTCGCTGTGACGCAGAAATTCTTGCCGCTGCTCCGGCGTACCAAGGGATCGCGGATCGTCCTGGTCGGGTCGGTCGGCGGCCGCGTGGCGACCGGATTCGCGGGTGCCTACCACGCGTCGAAGTACGCGCTCGAAGCCATCGCCGACGCGTGGCGGCAGGAACTCGGGCCGGACGGCGTCCATGTGGTGCTGGTGGAGCCCGGTTCGCTGGCGACCCCGATCTGGTCGAAGGCGGCGAAGACCCTCGACGCGTTGCCGCCGAGCGCGGTGTACGCCGAGCGGCTGGCCGAGGTGCGAAAGCGCGTGGAGCACCGCGGGAAGGCCAGCACCGGACCAGCGGCCGGCGTTCGGCTGATCCGCCAGGCCGTCACCGCGGATCGTCCGCGGACGCGGTACGCCAACGGCGTCGTCGGAACAGTGTTGCCGAAGGTTCGGCGCCTGGTCCCGGACCGGCTGTTCGACCAACTCGCGCTGCGCGCAACAACAGGTCAGTCAGCCAGCGGTTCGTGACGGCGTCGGTGGTGCGGCCCGGCTTCAGTCCGACGCGGTCATGGCTTGGTTGTGCGTGATCGCGATCTGAGGCGTAGAGCCGCGATCGCCACCAGCGGGACTCCGGCGGCCACGAGCGCCAGCAGCACCAGCGGGGTTCGATCCCAGTCGTTGATGTCACCGTCGGCCGCACCCCGTGGTGAGGCGCTCGGTGACGGCTCCGTGGACGGGCCTGCCAGAGGCCTCGCCGTGGCGCTTGTGGAGTACTGCTGAGCGGACTGCGAGACGCCGCCTGCCGTCCCGGCCGGACCCGCGCAGGCAAGCAACAGACACATGGCCGCGAGCAATCCGAAGTCGAGCCCGTAGCGTCCCCATTGCCTCGGGTGGATCTTCATCACACGCCTGTACCCAACGCCGACCGTGAATAACATTCGCATAAGTTTGCCGCGTACAGCACCCGGACCCGGGGTACCGAGGCGGCGAAGGGACAGGTGATCAGGACACATGGCTGATGACAACGGCTCGGTCGCGACTGTGGCGAAGCTGGTCGAACGGGCGACGATCTGCATGTTCACCACCATGACGCCGGACGGGCAGCACGTTGCGCGGCCGATGGCAGTGCAGGAGGTCGAGTTCGACGGCGATCTGTGGTTCTTCGCGTACGCCGAATCGGCGAAGGTCGGTGAGATCGGCGCGAACCCGCAGGTCAACGTGTCGTTCTCGAACTCCAAGCAGAGCGAGTGGACCTCGATCGCCGGCCACGCCGAGGTGATCGTCGACCGGGCGAAGGCGGAGGAGTTGTGGTCCGCGCCGTTGAAGGCGTGGTTCCCCGACGGGCCGGAGACGGCCGGACTCGTCCTGCTCAAGGTCCACGCCGATGCCGCCGAGTACTGGTCCGGGCCGAGCAGCAAGGTCGTGCGCCTGCTGGGCGCCGCCCGCGCAGCCGTGAGCCGCGACCCGGACAAGTTCCCGGGCGAGAACGACACGGTCGACCTGTCGGGCAACGCCTGATGAGCGAGCAGAAGTTTCACCGGGGCGACGACGTCGAGTGGGACAGCCACGGCGGTACGGCGTACGGCAAGGTCGAACGCGAGATCACCGAACGGACCGAGGCCGGCGGGCGAACGGTCGACGCCTCACCCGACGAACCGCAGTACCTGGTACGCAGCGAGAAGTCCGGCGGTACGGCGGTGCACAAACCGTCCGCGCTCCGTCGCAGGAGATCGAAGTGACCGAGCAGGACGACGTACGGAGCGACTTCCACGACGTCGTGAACATGACGTCGAAACAGCTGGAGAAGTGGCTCGACACGGACGAGTCGAAGCGGGTCGGTCAGAAATCCGGCTCGGACTCGGAGTCGGTCGGGCATCGCAGCGGCCGGCGCATCATCGACCTGCTGAACACCGGGCGGGACGATCTGAGCGACGCGGACTATGCGCACATGCGCAAGGTCGTCGGCTATGTGCATCGGCACCGCAAACAGCGTCCGTCGGGGGATGTGGCGGGCACGGACTGGCGGTACTCGTTGATGAACTGGGGCCACGACCCGACCAAGTAGAACCAACCCTGTAGGACAAACCCTTTGGAGGTAGGACAAATGGGCACCATCACGCAGTCGATCGACGTGGACGTTCCGGTGACGACGGCGTACAACCAGTGGACGCAGTTCGAGTCGTTCCCGCAGTTCATGGAAGGCGTCGAAGAGATCCGGCAGCTGGATGCCACGCACAACCACTGGGTGGTCAAGGTCGGCGGCGCGACCCGCGAGTTCGACGCGACCGTGACCGAGCAGCACGCCGACGAGCGGGTGGCGTGGAAGTCGGACTCCGGTCCGCGGCACGCCGGTGTGGTGACGTTCCACAAGCTGTCCGACACCAGCAGCCGGGTGACCGCCCAGATGGACCTCGACCCCGAGGGCTTCCTGGAGAAGGTCGGCGACAAGGCCGGTGTCGTCGAGGGCCGGGTGAAGGGCGACCTCCAGCGCTTCAAGGAGTTCATCGAGAGCCGCGGCACCGAGACCGGCAGCTGGCGGGGCGACGTACCGCGGTAGTGGCCGCGGTTACCGCTTCTGCCTCGGGCCGGCCGACCGGAACAACCAGGGCCGGACGCGCCCGCTGACGAACGGCAGCACCACCCAGGTGAGCAGCGCGGTCAGCGTGCAGGAGCTGATCGCCAGAAGCGCCGGTTGCGGGAGTCCCGGGGCGATCCAGCAGAGAAGCGTCGCCAGTCCGAGCAGGATCGGATACACCGCGAGCCAGGTCAGCAGGAACGACTTCCAGCGGGGTGACGTGGTCGTCACGGTGAACCAGCTGTGCAGACCGTCGGCGGTGGTGCGCCGTACGTCGGACAACTCGTTGCCGCGGTCAATCAATTCGATCCGCCGCGCGGAGTTCTCCCAGGTGTCGAGGTGGCGGCGCTCGTCGAAGAGATGCACGAGATGGTTCAGCCCCTGATCGTCGTGCAGCCGGACCGAGGCGAGGTGCCCGTCGCTGCCTTTCGCCGCGGCGTCGAGCTCGGCCGCCCAACGGTCGAACTCGGCCTCCCGCCCGGGCCGCACGACCCGCGTCACGACGACCGTCACGCCCTGGGGGCGCACCGCCGGGCCGTCAGTCCGGCGGCTCAACAGGCTGACCTTGACCCGCGTCGGTGACGTCCTGGTCGTCCGGCAGGCGCCGGTCGTCATCAGGATCAGTCGACTCCGGCCCGGGGGAGCGTTGGCCTTCGTCGTGCTCCACCTGGTCGAAGTTCAGTCCGCCCTTGTCGAGTTCGCCGCTCTCCAAGGCGTCATTGACCTCGGTATCGGAGACGGTCCCGTGCTTGTCGTCGAGACCAGGCCGTTCGAACTCCGGTGACTCGCGTGGACCCCCACTATCAGGACCGCTTCGAACCAGCCGCCCCGGGTGGAGGCGCAGTCCGGTGTCCCACCACGCCGGCACTGAAACCTTGAGGCCCGCGGAAGCGGCGCCGGTGAGCCGAGTCAAAGTGCTCCGCGCCGGGCACCGAGATCGATTACCAGGACGAGACCCGGCCTTCGAGCTTGGCTGCACTCGGCCTGGCCGGTGCGGCCCGACGCGAAGTGATCCAGTACGGCTCCGGTACCCAAGGCCAATCCCCAGACCGCGCTCGGATGACGCTCGGCCGCCTTGGGCCTCATGGACCACGACGAGACCCCGGTTCTCGACGCGTTGGCGGAATACCACCGGCGGAACTTCTGCCCACCCGGCCACAGACACCCATTGGTGTTGGAGTTGGTGGCCAATGATTGCTCCCGGCACACCGTGCGGGCGCGACCGAGGATCACATCGCGCGCCGTGCAGCCACCGGCCGCGCCCGGTCGTCCTCGCCAGCATGGTCCTGGTCCTGGCTACGGTGAGCCTTTCCGGCACCCTGACATAGGAGAACTCGTGACCCTCCCAGCCCCTGTCCAGGACCTGTGCGACCGCTTTCTGTTGCTGGCCGAGCAGGAGCTGCCCAAGGGGCTGCTGACCGGGCTCTATCTCCATGGTGGGTTGGTCTTCGGCGAGTGGGCGCCGCGGGAGTCCGACGTCGACTTCGTCGCCACGCTCGCCCACCGGCCGGAGCAGGCGGAGGTGGAGGCGCTGCGAGGCCTCCACGCGCAGATGGTGGCGTACTCCTCGATCCGGTTCGACGGGCCGCACGTGCTCGCCGCCGACCTGGCACGCGATCCGCGCACGCTGCCTCCGGTGCCGGAGATGATCCCCACCAGGAAACTCGAGATTCTTCTCTCGCCGTCGCGGATGATCACGTGGCACGAACTGGCCCAGGCCGGCATCACGGTCACTGGTCCAGAGCTGTCCACTCTTCAGATCTGGACCGACAAGCAGGCGCTGCATGACTACACCGTGGACAACCTCGACACATACTGGCGCAGCAACGCCGAAGGCCTGGCCCGGGCAACCCTCGCCGACCTCCCAACAGACCAGCGCGAACGCGATTATCTGCTCACGCACTGCATCCTCGCCTCCGTGCGTCTGCAGCACCTCTTGGTCACCGGCGAGATGACCGCGAAGTCCCGCGCCGGCCACTGGGCACTGACCCACTACGACGAGCGCTGGCACCGGGTTCTGACCGAGGGCCTACGCCTGCGCGACGCCACCGGCACTTCCGGCTACGCCGACCAGGCCGATCTACTCGCGGACGTCCGAGACTTCCTGGCGCACGTTGTGGAGACCGCCACCGGCAAGCCCGTGGCCCCGACCAACGCCTGATAACCCTCCATCTGGTTCGCCACGGCGAGCCGGCCCGCTCGGTCGCCCTGCGATGTCGCCGAGCGGACAGCAGACGATCGCGGTCGATCTCCAGGCAGTGGGGTTCGCAATCCGAAGTCACTCACGGAGCGTCGTGGGTCCCTCGTGGGCCATCGCGAGAGTCGTCTTGCTGGACGCGGCGAGTTCGATCGCGACCTGCTGGCCAGGGTTGCGCCGGCGCGAGCCCTAACCATGAGGTCCATCAGACACCACTAATCCGGATAAGGCCTCCTCCAGCCGGTTCCAGCGGGCGGGTCCACCGCATCGGGCGTACGTCGACACTGCCGACCGCGAGCACGTCGAACACCACGAGCGACGCGGGTCCTGCGGGTGCGAGGCGGCGTCGTACGGTCGCCACGGTGTTGCCCATTCGCTGTCGCAGCGCGTCGAAGTCGAGGCGGGCGCCGTTCCAGACCACCATCTCGCCGTCGAGAACACAATCCACGCCGATCTGGGTCTGCAGGGCCGCTTGGATGCCGGGGAACTTCGCGGTGAAATCCTTGCGCACCTCACCGCCCTGGCAGCGGCGCCGGCCCGACCAATTGACTGAACTTTCACGCCGGCAACTGCTTCCACCCTCGGAGCAGTCCGCGGCCAGACCTTGCGCTGTCGCCAGTTCTTGGTGACGAGCGGGGTAGCCGTCGTCGGGGCCCTGGTGCCATGGTGGGTGATGGGAAGTGGCATATGCCAGGGGGAATTATGGATCAGACAGTCGTAGGCAGATGCGATTCAGGTACTGGGCGCGGAGCCGACCGTGGCTAGGGATCAAGGCGTAGGCCCAATTCCCCGTGTAGCCGGTGAGCCGGCTTGGCGTTTCATGCAGGCCCCAACCGCAAGTAACTTGGTCGGGATCGACGTCGTCAACCGCGAGGTTGTCTGGGCCTGCGGTAGTTACCAACGCCCAGGAGAAGATCCCGGTCCTGGAGCCGTGATCCGCACCATTGACGGCGGGCGGGCCTGGCAGGACGTCACCCCTCCCGGCGGCGAGCATTTGGCCTTTCGTGATCTCGAGGCGTTCGACCACAACAATGCCCTCGCGTTGGCGGTCGGTCCTGGCGAGCTCTCGAAGATCTATCGGACCGCTGACGGCGGCCAAAACTGGGAGCTGGTGTTCGCAAACCCGGCCGACGGCCCGTTCTACGATGGGATCGCGTTCTTTGACCACGACAAAGGGATAGCCGTGAGCGATCCCGATCCCGTTCAGAGCAAGTTCGGTATCTTGACCACTAGCGATGGCGGCCGGAATTGGCACATTGCCCCCAGTAATGGAATGCCTCTGGCGCTGGGCATCGAAGGTGTCTGGGCGACCGGGACCAGTCTGGTCGCCAAAGGGCCTCGGGACGCCTGGTTCGGCACCGTGGCCGAACCAGACAACGCGCGGGTGTTCCACACGCGCGACCGTGGTCATACCTGGTCGGTGGCCAGCACCCCGATACCCGGCTTGCCGGCGAACCGGGGCATTGTCTCACTGGCGTTCTGGGATACCCAGCACGCCTTGGCCCTTGGAGGTGGTTTGCCCGACACCGACCGTCCAAGCGTGGCCGCTGTGACCACGGACGGGGGGACGGCATGGGCACAAGTCGGTTCACCGCACGGCTTCCGCACCAACATGGCCCTGCTGACGAGTGGAGGCGACACCGCCGTTGCCGTTGGCTTCACCGGCAGCGACATCACCACCGACGGCGGGCGTACCTGGCAACTCTTCGATCAAACCGACCTACGCGGCATCGACTGCGCACATGGCAGTTGTTGGGCGGTAGGGATGGGCGGCCGGACCGCCGAGCTAACGCGATGACGAGCGCACCCTACGCCCAGTACTGCCAGCCTCGACCAGGCCAGCTAGTTCAGCGAAGGAATCCGTCCCACTTCAGCTCGAACCGGGAGCTGCCGGGCATGGCGTGCTCGCCGGGCTGTTCGACCGCCGGGGCCGGGTCCAGTCCGACCGGATCGACGAGATCGGGCGTCGGCTTGGCCGCCTTGTGAATGTTGCCAGCAGCAACCGGTAGGTACCACCCCTGGTCTCGCGAGTCCGGTGCTGGACCATCTCATCTCAGCCGGTACCCCGGGTCACTTCGGCGGCGACGAACACTGGGACGACGGCAGGCACACAGCGTTCGTTGCCCGCTACAACCAGACATCGGGCTCTGACTGCCGCAGGCGTGAGGCGGTCAGCGCTGAGCGGACGACGTTGCCCGGGCCGGATCGATCTGCGCATGGTGGAGAGGTGGACACGGACGCGGTGGCGGTGGAGCTGTACGGGTTGGAGCCCGAACTGTTCACCGCCGCGCGGAACCGAGTCGCGGAGACCGCTCGCGACGCCGGCGATGACCAGTCCGCCGCGGTGATCATGGCGCTGCGCAAGCCCACCCTCGCCGCTTGGCTCGCCAACCAGTTGGTGCGCACCGACCCCGACGGGATTCACGCACTGACCGAGCTGGGGGAGGACCTGCGCCAGACCTACCTGTCGGCCGATGCGACGCGGCGCCGTGAACTTACCCGGCTGCGCCATGACCTCGTGAGTAATCTCGTGCGCACAGCGCGAGAACGCGCCGCCGGCGGACGCCGCGTCACCGCACAGACCGCCGAACGGCTGACCGAAACCCTCGACGCCGCGCTGGTCGACCCCGGCGCGGCGCAACTGCTCCGTACCGGGCAACTGACCAGCGCTCTGCGACATGTCGGCTTCGGCGTGGTCGACGAAAACGGCGACCCAGCCCGGCTCGCGCTCGTCCGGCCCCGAGTCGTACGGAGCTCACCGCCTCCCCGAAAGACCCGGCCGGCCACGACCGCCGTACAGCGGCAACCGTCAGCTGCGAAGAGGCGACCGACCGTAGACACGACACTGGCCAGTCGCCGGAAGGCGCAACGCAAACGACTCGACCAGGCCGAGAACGACTACGCAGCAGCGGAGGCTGAACGTGAAAAGGCCGAACGGGTGCTGGACGCGCACCAGCACCGTCTCGCCGACCTCGAAGCCGATCTCGTGCGGTTGAACGAGCAGCTCGAGCAGACCCGGCAGACGCTGCGGGCGGCCCGCAAACAGACTTCCCGTCTGCAATCCGCCTTCAACCAGGCCGCCCGCAACGCCGCCGCGGTGAAGAAACGCCGCGACACCGAGAACCAGCGGCTCGACGCACTCGATCGTTAGCGGCGTCCGCATACGGACCGGACGATGGGGCACCGGGTGAGGGGCATCTGTCCGCGCTGAGAGGAGAAGGCCATGGCCGAGACTCGAGCGAGCCAGAGCAACAGTCGCGAGTGGACCAGCGAGCAGGTTCAGCAGCTGCGTCAACTTGCCGGCGGCAACACTCCGGTCGGCGTGATGAGCATCAAGCTGGGACGCTCTGAAGCCGCTGTCCGATCCAAGGCCCATGCCGAGGGCATTTCCCTGGCCCCCGCGAACCGCCCGCCGTACGGCGAAATGCGCTGACCAGTGCGCGACGTGCGGCTGGTGATCTGGCCACCGGTGGGTGGTGGCGACACCGGAGTATCCCGGTCCGCGACCCGGCGTGGAGCCGCGGCGCCTGAGGACAGGATGTCAGCGGCACTCGGCTAGCTGCCGGATCATGGCGGCGGACGCACGAGCTGTCACCTGGCGGCGAGGCGCGGCGGTCACCGTGCCTGAGAACGCCGCAGCCGCGCTAGGCCTGACCTGGCGCGCGACCGCCGCTGCGCCGTACCGGGTGATGTGACGGGCGGGGCCGCGGCACTTAGGGGACAGTCGAGGGCGCTGCCGGCAGCGCGATGTGGCGGAGGTCACATCTCAGGCTGGATTGCAGGGAGCAATTCAGGTGTTCTGAGTTTCGTCCAGCAACTCAGCATCGGAAGGACTCCCGGTATGACCACCCTCGATCTTCCTGTTGCGGCCGGCTCACGGTCGCGTCGCGTGCTCGGGCGGCGCGGCAGTTTCTGGACTGCCGCGGCGGTCGCAGGGATCAGCCTCTGGACGAGCGCCGCTCCCACCACGTCGTACCCGCTCTACGCCAAGACCTGGCACCTCACCCCGACGGCGACGACGGCGATCTTCGCGGTCTACCCGGTCGTGCTGGTCGCGTTCCTGTTGCTCTTCGGGCAGCTCTCGGACTTCATCGGCCGGCGAGCGACGATGCTGTACGGCGTCGGCGCCATGCTCGTCGGCGTGCTGCTCTTCGCGCTCGCCCCGTCCGTGGCCTGGGTGTACGCGGGCCGAGCATTCATGGGCGCAGGCGTCGGCCTCACGTTGACCCCGGCGACCGCAGCGGCAGTGGAGTTCAGCGCTCGCGGCAAGGCCGACCGGGCCGCTCCGATCACGACGGCGGCGACCGCGGCCGGGCTGGCGCTGGCGACGATCGTCGGGGGCGGACTCATCGAGTACGCGCCCGCTCCGTTGCACCTGGACTTCTGGGTCCTGCTGACCGTCGTCGCGGGCGTGTTCGCCGCGGTCTGGGCGATGCCGCGCCACACAAAGGACGAGGCTCAGGGCCGTTGGCGGCCGCGCGGCGTGACCGTCGCGAAGGGCATCCGGCTGCTGTACCTGGCCGCGGCTCTCGCCGTCACCGCCGCCTACGCGTTCGGCTCGGTCTTCCTGGCCCTCGGCGCCCAGATCGTTCGTGACCTGGTCGGCACCGGCAACATCTTCGTCATCGGCCTGCTGCTCGCGATCTTCTCGGTCGCCACCGGGACGACAGCGATCATCGGCCGCCGCTTCCCCGCGCGTCGTCTGGTCCCAGTGGGTGCCGTACTCACGATCGTCGACCTCGGCCTGCTCGAGGTGGCCGCGACCGCGCACTCGCTCCCGTTCTTCGTCGCCACGACGGCGGTCGGCGGTACGGCGTACGGGCTCCTGTTCTCCGGCGGTCTGGGCCTCATCGGCACCCACGCGCCGGCGCACCACCGTGGCGCGACGGTCTCGGCCGTCTACCTCGTCGCGTACATCCTGCAGGGCGCGGCAGCCCTCGCTCTTGGCGTGGTCGCAACCGCTGCCGGCCTGAGTACTGCGTTGCTCCTCGGAGTGACCGTTATCGGTACGCTGGCCCTCCTGGTCCTGGCGGCTACCTTCGCACTCACCCGCAAGGAGGTTGCATGACAACCCAGCCGAGCTGCTCGATCGCCCGGACACTGGAGTACCTGCGCGACCGCTGGACCTTCCTGATCCTCCGCGAGGCCCACCTCGGCACCACGCGGTTCGCCGACTTCCGCGCCTACCTGGGTATCGCGCCGAACATCCTCACGAACCACCTGAACGACCTGGTGGATTCGGGCCTGCTGGAGAAGCGCGAATACCGCGAGCAGGGGGAGCGAACCCGGTCGTCGTACCACCTGACACCCGCGGGCGAAGACCTCAAGCTCGTCCTCGCCGCCCTCCAGCAATGGGGCGACGTCCACGTGCCGCGCAAACAAGGCCCGACCGTCCTCCGGCACGCGAAGGACTCCGGCGAACTGGTCAACGTCACCTTCACCACCGAGAGCGGTACGCCGGTCGCGACCGAGGACGTGAGCTTCGACCCGGCCCCCGGCCTGCAGTCCAACCGCGCCGGTTGGCGCTGACCTCAACCGACGAGGCGGGCGGCCGGAGTTACCGTACTGCGGTCAGGTCGTGCCGGTTGTTCCAGGCTTCCAGCGCGATCGCAGCGATCAGCTGCTGCGCCGCCGACTCGGCGAGGTCGGACGTTGTGCAGACGACCAGGACGAAGGGCTCCGCGTCCGCGGGCCTGACGATCCCGCCGTCGTGCAGGTGTCGGCCGGCCCAGCCGTTCTTGTGTTCGACACGGGTTCCGCTGGGCAGCAGCGCCGGGATCTCACCGTTCCACTGGTTCGCGGCCAGCAGGTTGCGCAGGTAGCCGTCGTTCTGCTTGCCGACAGCAATGAGCGCGCCGGCGAGTCCAGCTGCGCTGATCAGGTTGGTGATCCCCGCTTCCCGCGCGGTCGCGTCCTCGATACCGCGTTCGATCTTCGAGGCGGGATCGGCCGAGCTTGGAAGCGTGGATTCGATCAGAGCCGAGTGCGCCGCGTCGATGCCGACCAGCTCGAGCACCAGGTTCGTCGCCAAGTTGCTCGAGCGGGTGATCATCTCGGTCGTCAGCCAGGCGAGTGACGCCTCGCGTCCCAGTCTGTCCCAGGTCGAGGGTGCGTCGTCGTCATCGCGGTTCATGCCGAAGCGGCCGCCGACCACGGACGCGAAATCGTTGTGTACGGCGACTGACTGGTCCAAGGCCAGCTCACCGGCATCCACCTTCCGCAACATCGCCATGGCGACCGGCAGTTTCATCGTGCTCGCGGCATAGTGAGGCGCCTCCGCCTCGTGCTCGAAGAGCACGGTGCCGTCCAATCGCCCGAGCCACACCCCGACCTGCCCGCTCCCGTCGACCCGGCCGAGCGTCTCCGCGATTCCCATGGGCCCACCCAATCACAAACCGTGAAGGTCGACCATGCAAGCGGACTCGGGCCCTTCTCGCCGTACTGCCTCCGAGGCCGCCGATGAACCTGTGCGCTCTCGATGCACGCCGCAGACGTGCATCGAGAGCGATCAAACTGCCTGAACGACTTCGGCGCCGGCGAGGCCGGAGAACTCAGATGTCGATCGGGCGGAGGACCAGCCAGATGCCGTGCGCGATCTGGCGGTTGCCCTTGTTGATGTCGAAGGCCCGCGGGTTGATCAGCGGGTTCGCGTCGTTGCGGTCCGCGTCGATCAGCCGGATCAGGCGGCAACGCCGGCTGAGCACGTCCACCTTGATGGTTCCGCCTGGCAGGGCTGTGGCCAGCCTGGCGCCGTCGGAGCGAAGCGCGGTCTTGCTGTTGATCGTCGCACCAGGGATCACGTGGTACAGCAGGACAGCCTCGATGGTGTTGACGCCGAGGAGGCCGGCAAGGCCGCTGAAGAGCTGGCTCTCGGACCGATAGGTCTTCCCGGTCAGATCCTTGGCCAGACGCTGAAAAGCGCGATCGCTGGGCAGGAACGCGGTGAGCGGGACGGTGCCGTCGGCCAGCACCTTCACCGGGCTGTTCGGTTTGGCGGCCAGGACGGCGCCGACAGCCTGCGTCAGCACGTCGTAGTCGTACCAGTTGCGGTCGAAGGTGTCGCCGTCGGACGCCAGAACGCTGGCGAGGCTCTTGGTGCCCAGCCGGGCAGTGGCGCCGGCGGGCGCCGCGGTGGCGATGACGCTGGTCGCAAGCATTCCGATCGTGACCGCTGCCGCGGCCAGGTGCCGGGTCAGCCGTCGTGAGGACTTGGGCATCGGACAACCTTTCGGACGGGGAGCAGCTGCCCTTGGTGCAGCCGCTGTTGTGAGGTACTTCGCGTTCGTCACCCGCTGCGGATGCGACCCGGTACCGAAATCTTGGACCGCTGTCGCGCCTCAGGCGCCGTCGCGCTAAAGTTATGCACAATTTATGCACAACAGGCCGGACCGGTCGAGAGGGTTCGGGATGGACGGTAGTGACGAGCGGGCCGGCGACTCGCAGGACGACCCACCGGACCGACAGGTCGGATGGACCCGCGAAACAGCGGCGCGGTGGGCGCCGGAGTGGCTGGAGGTCCATGCCGCGCGCAGTCGGGCGTTGCTGCTCGATTTCGTCTCACAACGAGCGGAGGACCATCTCACGGCGCCGGGAGCGGCCGTGCTGGACGCGGCCGTCGCGGACGCGATCTCGAAGTCGGACATGGCGACTTCGACTCTCGCGTACCTCGGTTGGCTGTCCACTCGTCCGGAGTCCCAGGAGGCGGCAGCGGCCACTGCCGCACTGGAACTGCTGACGCTGGCCTCGGCCATCCAGCGCGAACTGTCCGATCGGCGGACCGGCGATCCCGGCGTTCAGGTCGAGATGACTCGCTGGGCTCGCTCCAGGGTCGAACGCCCGGGGACCTTCGGGAGATCGGCGACAGTCGTCCTCGGCGATCTGTGCCTGGTCTGGGCCGATCGGATGTTCGAGGAGGCAGGACTGCCGGCATCGCTGATCGATCCCGCCCGCCCGATCTTCGACCAACTGAGGGCAGACCTGGTGCTCGGTCAGCTCCACGACCTCTACTTCTCCGACCTGCAGCCGAGCGTCACCCTCTCCGCCCACCAGATCGACCTCGGGGTGCCGGCGGTCGCCGGACCGCTGCAATTCGGCGCTTCACTGGCCGGCTGCACACCGAGCACCCGCGACGTGCTGCGGCAATGCGGCGTCGCGCTGGGCCAGGCAATGCGGCTCCGGAGCGACCTCGTGCGGCTTCCGGAAGACCTGCGCCGCGGCCGGATGTCCACCACGATCGCCACGGCGTTCGAGTACGCCGATGCCGAGCTCGTACGCCGGATCAGCTGCCTACCAGTCACCCCACTCGTACGCGCCGGCGAACGCGAGCTGTGGGTCCGGCAGTGGAACCACATC
Organism: Kribbella sp. NPDC004138; assembly: GCF_053603655.1. Classification (NCBI taxonomy): domain Bacteria; kingdom Bacillati; phylum Actinomycetota; class Actinomycetes; order Propionibacteriales; family Kribbellaceae; genus Kribbella; species Kribbella sp. NPDC004138. Next base: position 143,630 of record NZ_JBSGFZ010000002.1, on the reverse strand, counting down.
CTGGAAACGACGGAAACTGTAGCCAGGATCGAGACTCTGATCGCCGATCGCCTTCAAGAGGTCCGATTCTGTCTAGGCGTGCTGCCAGACCTCCCGGCCCTACCCCGCGCAGCCCTTCACGTCCTGGCCGACCGAGTCGCTTGAAACCCCGCCGCCCACCGCCCTGGACTCGGACAGCTTGTCGCGTGACGCTTCAGCTCCATGCGGCGAGGACGTGATCGGGGGTGAGGTGGGTGATGTCTGGTGCGGTGCAGCCGCTGCGGCTGACTGCGATGAGAGGTGTGTCGTCGGAGGCGCCTGGTAGTTGTGACCTGTGGTGGATGAGGCGTGCGAGGTCGCGGGTGTCGAATGGCTTGTTCTCGAGCCACTTGATCGATCCGACAGTCGTGATCTTCTTGGCGATCGGTGCCCGGTCGGCGCCGACGATGTCGATCTCGGGGTCGTTGGTGCGGGTCCAGTAGCCACCGATCGCGTTGGTGCCCTCGGGGACGGATCCGTCGGTCAAGCGCCACAGGGCGTCGCGGATCACGGGTTCGACAGCTCGGCCCCGCCATGTCGTCCAGCTTGCGCGGATAGTCTCCAGGACACGGTCGCCTCGACCGCGTTCGATCAGCGGTATTGCGGGGTTTATGAAGGAGAGCCAGAAGCGGAGGTATGGGTCGTCGATCCGGTAGCGCGTCTCGCGGCTCGGCCGGGTGGACAGGGGTGTATCGGCGGCGACGATCCGGCGTGCTGTGAGTAAGTCCAGCGAGCGCTTGACCGCGCCTGGATTGAGGTCGCCGGACGCGCGCCCGATCAAAGTGAAGGTGCGCTCGCCGTGGCCGATGGTCGTCAGCACTCGACGCGCCTGGGCTTCGGTGGGAAACTCGGCCGCCAGTGTGCGTTCTCCGCTGACCAGTAGTGCCGAGGTCGGTCGGTGTACTGCTTGCTCCAGGTAGTCCATCGGGCCCGCGCCCAACGGCCACTCCTCGAGAATCAACGGAAGGCCACCACTGATGAGGTAGGCGTCGAGTGCATCGGCTGATGTCAGTTCGAGCATGTTACCGACTTCGGCCGGGTTGAGCGGAGGGACGACCAGTTCGGTGCCGCGTTGGTAGAAGGGCCGGCCGTAGGTGTTCAGCTGCTCCATCATGGCGAGGTCGGAGCCGATCAGGATCAACAGCACCGGGAGCTTGGACAGGGACCGGTCGTAGGCCTTCTGCAGTGCGCCTTCGAAGGTGGGGTCTTCTTGCACGAGGTAGGGCATTTCGTCGATGACAACGATGCTGGGTGTGTCGGTCGGGAGCGCGGTGGTGAGCAGGCCCAGCGCTGCGTCCCACGTCTGCGGAACGGTGAAGTCCGCGTAGCGAGACGCTTCGGGGAGCGACGATGCCGCGACCTCGGCGCTGAAGGCGGCCAGATCTCCCTCCCGGGATCCGCCGACCGCGGTGAAGAAGACGTGCGGGAGTCCGGCGCGTTCGAGAAACTCTTCCACGAGCCGGGATTTGCCGACCCGCCGGCGACCCCGGATGAGGACAACGCGCCCCCGCCGCGTCCCGCGGCCGCGGGTGCTGACGGATCCGAGCAGCTCGTCGAGGAGGCCGAGCTCGGTATGCCGTCCGACGAATCCGTCCACTGTGAAACCTCCAAGATACTTACATGAATGATAGTTTCATTCATGAAAGTTTCGCAAACAAGAGTGATGAAGGCAGGCAGGAGGCCGGTCCTTGAAGTGTTCAGAGTCCTCGTAGACCCCGGCAACCCGCTGGCGTTGAACCGGAGTGGGCGGGCATGCCGCGTTCGTCGTCATTGAGGCGCGGCAGCTCGCCCTCCGCGAAGCGGGTTTCCGTCACCGGCAGGGCCTAGGCGTGTAGTCACCCTGACGGGGTGATGTTCGGTCGGAGCTGAGGTGCTGATGATGGCGCGTCAGCAGGTGGGGCGCGGCAAAGGAGTCGTCGTGGGTGAGACGGAGCGGTCGTACGAGAAGAGCGCCGAGTTGTTCGGCAGCGGTTTTGTGGTCCGGGAGGTGCCGACGCGTGAGTTTCCTTCGTCGGGCCTGACTGCTGTCGACGCGATGCGGCTGGTGGCCGAGGACCTGGCGCTCGAGGGGCTGCCGGCGCGGAACCTCGCCACGTTCGTGACGACCTGGATGGAGCCGGAGGCGCAGAAGCTGATCGCACTCAACCTGCACCGGAACTTCATCGATCACGCTGAGTACCCGCGGACGGCCGAGCTCGAGCAGCGCTGCATCCGGATGCTGGCCGATCTCTTCCACGCCCCCGGCGAGACGACGGGCGCGCGGACGCAGGGCTCGTCCGAGGCGATCATGCTCGGTGCACTGTCGCTGAAGTGGAACTGGCGCCAGCGCCGCCGCGACGCGGGACTGCCGACCGACAACCCGAATCTCGTGTTCGGCGGCGACGTCCACGTGGTCTGGGAGAAGTTCTGCCGGTACTTCGACGTCGAACCGCGGATCGTCCCGCTCCAGCGCGGCAAGTACACGATCGGCCCCGAGGACGTCGAGCCGCACATCGACGAGAACACGATCGGCGTCGCGGCCGTCCTCGGTACGACGTTCACCGGCCACAAGGACGACATCGGCGGCATCAACGACCTGCTCGTCCGGATCAAGAAGGAGCGGCACCTCGACGTACCACTGCACGTGGACGGCGCCAGCGGTGCGTTCGTCTGGCCCTTCCTGTATCCGCACTCCGAGTGGGACTTCCGGCTCGAGCAGGTGCGGTCGATCAACACGTCCGGCCACAAGTTCGGCCTGGTGTACCCGGGCATCGGCTGGCTGATCTTCCGGACCAAGGACGACCTCAACCCCGACCTGGTGTTCAAGGAGAACTACCTCGGCAAGACCGACTCGACGTTCACGCTGAATTTCTCGACCGGGTCGGCGATGGTGGTCGCGCAGTACTACAACTTCGTCCGCTACGGCCGCCCCGGCTACACCTACATCATGGAGAACATGCAGCGGAACGCAGAGGTGCTCGCCGACAAACTCGAGAAGATGGGCGACTTCCGCGTGATCGGGCGTGAGCACGAGCGGCTTCCGCTGGTCGCGTTCAAGCTGACCGAGGGGCATGCGTACGACGAGTTCGACGTCGCCTGGCAGTTGTCCGCCGAGCGCGGCTGGATGGTCCCGGCGTACACGATGCCGCCGGACGCGCAGGACGTGACGATCATGCGGGCTCTGGTCAAGCAGACGCTGAGCCGCGAGCAGGTCGACACCCTGGCGCGGGACATCGAGGAGGCGTGCCGGACGCTCGAGAAGAAGGGCGGGGCGCACGAGTCGGAGCGCAAGAAGATGGTGGTCGGCTCCGGACACTGACCAGGCAGATCGTGACGAGGTCGCGACCGTGACCAGGCTGCCGGTCGACGTGCCGCCGGACGCGACCGATCTGGTGGTCGAAGGCCCGCGCCCGTTCGTCACCCGCGTGCAGTACCGGCGTGCCGACGGCCGCGTGGTGCAGTGGGAGGCACGAGCACGCCGGAAGGCAGCCGGTGCCCGTGGATTCGGTACGACGTGGTGGGCGGGACTGTTGTTCGCCATCGGGTCGGCGTGTTTCGTCGTGGGGCCGATCCCGGAGTACGCGCAGGCCGTGGGGGGACACGGCGACGCGCTCACGTACTTCGTCGGCTCGCTGTTCTTCACGTCCGGCGCCTACCTGTCCTACCTGCAGGTGGTACGGCAGGCCGGCCATCGCTGGTTCGCGTGGGCGCCGCGCAGCCCGGGGTTCTGGGCGTGTGCGATCCAGTTGGTCGGCACGCTCTACTTCAACGTGACCACGTTCGCCGGGCTGTTCGACGTACCGTCCGATCTGGAGAACCGGATCGTCTGGCGGCCGGACGCGATCGGCTCGGTGTGCTTCCTGGTGTCCTCGGCGATCGCGTTCGCGGAGGCTGGGCACCGCTGGTGGTCGTGGCGGCCCGGCCAACGCGACTGGCACATCACCGCCCTCAACCTGTGGGGCTCGGTCTTCTTCGGCCTGTCCGCGATCGGCGCCCATGTCACCTCCGCCGGCGAGTTCTCCAACGTCCAACTCGCCAACGGCGGCACCTTCCTCGGCGCCGTCTGCTTCCTCATCGCCTCCCTGCTGATGATGCCCGAGGGCCGCACCGCGGCCGCGTCGTCCGGTCCCGGTGATGCTGTTCGTGATCGCGAGCCCAAAGACTCAGGCGCATGACGCCTTCCCGCGCTGCCGCTCGCCGCTGCCCACTTCCTGGACGTAGCGGTGGTGACGTGCATAGTCTCGAAAGTGGCCAGTCGGCCTCTCGTGTGATGTCCGCGCTGGCCGTCAGGGAGCCCAGCGATCTGCACGCCGGCACGTGTCCGGCGCGAGACTCATGCACTGGAGGTCGCGATGACGACACACGCTGCACCCTCGACGTCGAGCCCAGAGCCGGGCGGAGGCTTCGTAGACCCCGACGTGCGGGTGAGGCTCTACGAGACCATGGTTCTCTGCCGCACCTACGAGGAGGCGATCCTCCGGGAGTACCACGCCGACAAAGGACCCGGCTTCGACATCGGCAAGGGGCTCGTCCCCGGGGAAATGCATCTGTCCGCGGGGCAGGAGCCGGTAGCCGCCGGCGTGTGCGCCCACCTGACCGAGCAGGACGCGGTCACCGCGACGCACCGCCCGCACCACCTGGCGATCGCGCACGGTATGGACCTGCGGAGGATGACCGCGGAGATCTTCGGCCGGGAGACCGGTCTGGGCCGCGGACGCGGTGGCCATATGCATCTGTTCGATCCCGCTACGCATTTCTCGTGCTCTGGGATCATCGCCGAAGGCTATCCGCCCGCGCTGGGGCAGGCGTTCGCGTTCCAGCGCCGCGGCGGTGGCCAGGTCGCTGTCGCGGTGACCGGTGAGGGTGCCGCCAACCAGGGCGGGTTCCACGAGTCGCTGAACCTGGCGGCCCGCTGGGCGCTGCCCGTGGTGTTCGTGGTCGAGGACAACGACTGGGCCATCTCGGTGCCGCGGTCGGCGTCCACGGCGGTCGGCTCGAACGCCGACCGTGCAGCGGCGTACGGCATCCCGGGCGATCGGGTGGAGGACAACGACGTCGAGGGCGTTTACGACGCCGCCCGGCGCGCGGTCGCCCGAGCCAGGGCGGGGGAAGGGCCTTCGCTGATCGAGGTACACACCCTGCGGCTGTGGGGCCACTTCGAGGGCGACGCCCAGGGATACCGTCCAGAGCTCGCCGACGTGTCGGCGCACGACCCGATCCCGCGCTACGAGCAGACACTCCGTGCGGGCGGCCACCTCGCCGACGCGGCCGTGGCCCGGATCAAGGACGCGGCGAAGGAGCGGGTCGAGGACGCGATCACCTACGCCAAGAACAGCCCCGTGCCCGACCCTGCGTCGGCCACTTCCTACGTGTTCGCCTAGGAGACGACGATGACGATCATCGACACCCCGGCTGCACCGGCGCCCCGGGCAAGCCACCGGCTGACCACGTCCAAGGCGATGGTCGAGGCCATCGCTCAGGAGATGGAGCGCGACCCTTCGGTGTTCTACCTGGGCGAGGACGTCGGCGCGTACGGCGGGATCTTCAGTTCGACCACCGGGCTGCTCGAGCGGTTCGGGCCCCAGCGGGTCATCGACACCCCGATATCGGAGACCGCGTTCATCGGCCTCGGCATCGGCGCGGCGGTCGAGGGTATGCGTCCGATCGTGGAGCTGATGTTCGCCGACTTCATGGGCGTGTGCCTGGACCAGATCTACAACCACATGGCCAAGATCCACTACGAATCCGGCGGCAACGTGAATGTCCCGATGGTGCTGACCACTGCCGTGGGCGGAGGCTATTCCGACGGTGCGCAGCACTCACAGTGCCTCTGGGGCACGTTCGCACACCTGCCGGGCATGAAGGTCGTGGTCCCCAGCACCCCCGCCGACGCGAAGGGTCTGATGACGTCGGCCATCCGTGACGACAACCCCGTGATCTACATGTTCCACAAGGGTGTCATGGGGCTGCCCTGGATGGCGAAGAACGCCCGCTCCACCGACGACGTACCCGAGGGCGACTACACCGTGCCCATCGGCAAGGCGAGGGTCGCCCGCGAGGGCAGCGACGTCACGGTGGTGACCCTGTCCCTGTCGGTGCACCACGCCCTCGACGTCGCTGAGAGCGTTGCCGGTGAAGGCATCGACGTGGAGGTGGTCGACCTCCGCAGCGTGGTGCCGCTGGACCGCGAGGCGATCCTGACGTCGGTGGGCAAGACCGGCCGACTCGTCGTCGTCGATGAGGACTACTGCTCGTTCGGTCTGTCCGGTGAGCTGGTCGCGACAGTCGCCGACCACGACCCCAGGATGCTGCGGGTCCCGGTGCAGCGGGTCGCGGTGCCCGACGTACCCATCCCGTACGCCCACGCACTCGAGTACGCCGTCCTGCCACGCCAGGACAGGATCGAGAAGGCTGTACGCACTGCGGTGGCCGGATGACCGACGTCGTTTTCCCCGCACTGTCGAAGGAAACACCGGACGCGGAGGGAGTCCTGGCTACCTGGTTCGTGAGTGACGGCGCCACCGTCACCGCTGACCAACTGGTTGCGGAGGTCCAGGTCGAGAAGGTCTCGGCAGAGGTGGCGGCACCCGTCGGCGGTGTGGTGCACCTGTTGGTCGCGGAGGAGGCGACCGTGAAGCAGGGGAGCCCGATCGCCCGTATCGAGTGAATCGCGGGCGAGAAGGCCGCGGCGGCGAACCGGCGGTCAGCCGGGGTCGTACGGGGCCTCGGCTGGAGGACCGGAGGGGAGGACCGGAGGGGAGGACCGCCATGGCGCGCATGGGTGGAGAGGTCACGATCGACGCGCCGGTCGAGGAGGTCTTCGACCTGGTGGCCGACGAGAGCAACGAGCCGCGCTACAACCCGCGGATCGTTCGTGCTGACAAGGTGAGTGACGGACCGGTCGGCACAGGTACACGCTTCGTCGCCGAGCCCAAGGGGATGGGCAACCGCGGCCGGATGACGGTCGAGATCCTGGAGTACGACAGGCCACGCCGGCTCCACAACATCGTGCGCTCGTCGTACATGCAGGTCGACGGCACGCTGACCTTCGAGCAGGTCGAGGGCCGGACGCGCCTGCGGTGGGACTGGGACATGCGTTTGATCGGGCCGATGCGGGTGCTGTCGCCGGTCCTGAGCCTGGTCGGCCCGAACTGGGAGCGCCGGAACTGGGAGGGGCTGAAGCACTACATGGAGTCCGGCCGCCGCTGAGCTGCGTTGCCGGCACCGCCCTGGATCCGGTTCACCTCCAGCCGTTCAATGACGGTCATGTGCCCCGCTCCGGAGGTGCCTTTGTGCCCTGACCGTGAGGGGCATGGCGGGGACGCTGGAGGTGGAGGTGGATCGTGCTTGCTTTCGATTCGGCGGTGAAACGGTTCGGCTCCGTCGCTGCGCTGGACGGATGCACGTTCGAGGCCCGACCGGGCCGGATCACCGGATTTCTCGGGCCCAACGGGGCAGGCAAGACCACAGCGATGCGCGCGGTGTTCGAGCTCGTCCGGCTGGACGCCGGCAGCGTGTCGTGGCGGGGTGCGCCGATCACCGGTGCGGAACGGGCACGGTTCGGCTACATGCCCGAGGAGCGTGGGCTGTACCCGCGGATGCGGATCCGGGACCAGTTGCTGTACCTCGGCGAATTGTGCGGCCGGACGACCAGGGACGCCGGGAGGATCGCGGAGCACTGGCTCGGGCGGCTCGGGCTCGCGGACCGGGCCGCGGACCGCCTGGACACGCTGTCGCACGGCAACCAGCAGCGGGTACAGCTGATCGCCGCGCTGGTCAACGAGCCTGAACTGCTCGTGCTCGACGAGCCGTTCGCCGGGCTGGATCCCATCGCCATGGGCGCCATGGCGGATCTCCTGGCCGAACTTGCCGCAGCGGACGCGACGGTGCTGTTCTCCAGCCACCAGCTCGACCTCGTCGAGGAGCTGTGTGAGGACGTGGTCATCATCGACAAGGGGCGCGTCGTGCTCGCCGGCGATCTGACCGACCTGCGGGCAGCAGTCCCACAACGCTTTGTGGACGTCCGCTACCGCGGGCGCCCTCCGGACTGGTCGAGGCTGTCGGCGGTCCAGGTCGTCGAGACCAAAGACGGCTATGCGCGGCTCCGGGTCGAGCGCGACACCGACCTGTCGGCGGTCGTCGGCGCCGCCGCCTCCAGTGGTGTCGTGTCCTTCGCCTATCAGCCCCCGACGTTGTCGGAGCTGTTCAGGCGGGCGGTGGCGGCATGACCGGCCTGCTGCAGGCATGGCTGGTCGCTCGCCGGGAGATGCGCGAGCGCAGCAGGTCACGGAGCTTCCGGGCGGGCCTGATAGTGATGCTGTTCGTCGTCATCGCCTTGATCGTGGTGCCGGCGAAGTTGGACATCGGTGGCGGACCCAAGGACGTCGGCGTGACGAGTGCCGTCCCCAGCGCGTTGTCATCGGCCATCATCGCCCAGGGCGGCGCCGGCGGCGCGACCGTTCGCCTGCACAGGTACGGCGATGTGTCCACCGCGGAGGCAGCCGTCCGCGCGCACGATCTCGACGTGCTCGTGGTCGACGCACGCCGGGTGGAGTGGCCCGGCAGGGTGGACGAGGAACTGCAGGTTGTCGTCACTGGAGCCATTCGGCTGATCGCTGTTCAGGAACGGGCCGCGGCCGCCGGCATCGGGCCCGATGACCTGCGTGCCCTGATGGCGCCCGTTCCGGTCGAGAACGTCGAGCTCGGCTCGGCCGCCGGACGCAGCCCGGACGACGAATTGGCCGCCATCGTGATCACGACCCTGTTGCTGATGGCAATCGTCATCTACGGGAACCTCGTCCTCACCGGCGTGGTGGAGGAGAAGTCCAGCCGAGTTGTCGAGGTGCTGCTCGCGCGCATTCCCGCCCGGGTGCTGTTGGCCGGGAAGATCGCCGGCATCGGACTACTGGGGTTCGCCCAGTTCGTCGTGACCGCAGTGGCGGCGCTGCTCGCCGCTCTGGTGATCGACTCCGTCGACCTACCGGCGGTCCGTGCCGGCGTACTCGCCTGGGCGGTCGTCTGGTTCGTGCTCGGCTATGCCCTCTACGCCATGGCGTACGGCGCGCTCGGCTCACTCGCATCTCGGACGGAGGACGCGCAGAGCGTCGCCGGGCCTGTCGGCTACGTGCTGATCGCGTGCTACTGGGGCGCATTCCTCACGGTCAGCGCGAACCCCGACGGGGTGTGGGCACGGACGCTCTCGCAGTTCCCGGCGACCGCGCCGTTCGCCATGCCCGGCCGGATCGCGCTCGGCTCGGTCGCCTGGTGGGAGCCGCTGCTCGCCGTGACCCTCACGCTCGCTGCCATCGCCGGACTCGTCGTGATCGCCGGACGCGTGTACACCAACGCGATACTCCACAGCGGCGCGACGCTTCACTTGCGCGACGCCTGGCACAGCGAGGTCCGCCCGTCGCGCGGCATCGGGCAGGACGACCGCCGTGACTCCAGCGGAGCGGCCGCCTCCGACCGCGATCGCCGTACCACCGCACGATCCGCCACCGGTCGATTCGGACGCAAGTGACCGCCAGAGCCCTGGATGGTCCAGATGCTGTTCACTGGTGTCGTGGGTGCGCAGGATCAGCGCCTTGGGACGGCGCCTCTGGCCGACGGCGCGCGGGTGGCCTATGCCCTGACAGGCAGCGGACCGTACCTGCTGGTGGTGCCGGGATGGCTCAGTCATCTCGAGCTCGGATGGGCCATCCCAGCTGAGCGCATGTTCCACGAGTCGCTGTCGTCAGGCCGCACCTTGGTGCGCTACGACCGCCCTGGTTGCGGCCTATCGGCGGCGCACGTCGGCCCTCGCACGATGGCGCTGGAGCTTGCCACGATTGATGCGGTCACCGAAGCGCTCGGCATCACCCGCTGTGACGTCCTGGGGTGGTCGCTCGGGGCGGCGGTGGCTGCGCAGTGGGCCGCCGATCAGCCGGCGCGGGTGTCGCGTCTGGTGCTGTACGGCGGCTGGGCGACCGGTGATGCCATCGGCGACGAGGACAGCAGGCGGCACGTGCTCGGACTGCTCGCATCGCACTGGGGTCTGGGATCGGACCTGCTCACCGATCTCTTCGCGCCCGAGGCTGATGCCGGAACGCGGCTCGCGCTCGCCCGCTACCAGCGTGCCGCCTCCTCGCCCGAGACAGCGGTCGCGTTGTTGCGTCTCGCGTACGCCCTGGACGTGCGTCCGAGCCTCGCGCGGGTGCGGGCGCCGACGCTGGTGCTGCACCGACGCGGAGACCGCGCCGCTCCCCTCGAACAGAGCAGGGCTCTCGCCGACGCGATCCCAGGCGCCCGGTTCGTGGCGCTCGCGGGTCGCTCGCACCTTCCTGCCATCGGAGATGTGGAGTCGATGGTCGGACACGTACGACGGTTCCTCGGACTGCCCCGGCTGCGAAGGACGGTTCCCACCGGCCTGACCGCCCGCCAGACGGAAGTCGCGGCCCTCGTGGCGGACGGCCTCACGAACCGGCAGTTGGCCGACCGCTTGGGCATCACCGAACGATCCGCCGAGTCGCACCTCGAGCGCATCCGGCTGCGGCTCGGATTCAGATCCCGCTCCCAGATCGCAGCCTGGTACGTCGCGCGAGACGCGCACAAGTGAGGTAGTTCCACGGCTGCGCAGGGGACTACCCGGCCCGGAGCATGGAGACATGTCCCGACGCCGTATCCAACTCCTCGTCTCGGCCGCTGCCTGGTTGGGGTTCGTCGTCATCACTGTGTGGACGATGGCCTTCCTCGCCGGAGTCGTCGTTCCCAGGACCGTCGACGGCCCGCACCGCACGACCACCGTTCAGGCGATCGCTGTCGACCTCGCGCTGGTGTTGTTCTTCGCCGTCCAGCACTCGGTGATGGCGCGTCGGCAGGTGAAGTCCTGGCTGAGACGGTGGATCCCGGCGGCGCTCGAACGCACCACCTACGTGCTCGCGACAGACATCTGTCTCGCTCTCCTGCTGGTGCTCTGGCAGCCCTGGGGCGGGCGGATCTGGCAGGCCGAGGGTTCGATATCGGTCGTCGCCTGGTCGCTCTTCGCCGTGGGCTGGGCGCTGGCGGTCTGCTCGACGTTCGCGGTCGACCACCTCGAACTCGTCGGGCTGCGACAAGCCGGATGGGCGGCCGCTCGAGATCCGGGTCAGACGGCCGACCTGTACGTCGGCGGTCTCTACGCCGTCGTCCGGCATCCGTTGATGACGGGCTTGGTCCTGGCCTTCTGGGCGACACCACGGATGGGCGCATCCCATCTTGTCTTCGCCCTCGCCGCGACCGGATACATCGCCGTCGGGATCAGGTTCGAGGAGCGCGACCTCCGCACCACGTTCGGAGCGGCGTACGACGACTACGCTGCCCGCGTGCCGGCCGTCGTGCCCAGACCTCCGATCCGGCGACGCTCGACGCACAGCCCAGCCCAGCCCGAACGCGCCGTACCTAGGGCGTGACGAGACCGGTTTGGAAGGCGATCACCACGAGCTGTGCCCGGTCCCGGGCTCCGAGTTTGCCCATGGCGTGGCTGACGTGGGTGCGGGCGGTCGCGGGGCTGAGGAACAGCTTCGCGCCGATCTCGTCGTTGTTCAGCCCTTGTCCGACGAGTGCGAGGATCTCCCGTTCCCGGCCGGTCAGCACTGCCAGGCGCTCCTCAGCTGTCCCGTTGGCGGCCCGGCGTGTGGCGAACTGTGCGATGAGCCGCCGCGTGACCCGGGGTGCGAGCAGCGCTGCGCCGGCGGCCACGACGCGGATGCCGTGGAGCAGTTCGGCAGGTCCGGCGTCTTTGAGCAGGAAACCGCTGGCGCCGGCTTGGAGGCCCTCGAAGACGTAGGAGTCGGTGTCGTAGGTGGTCAGGATGAGGACCCGCACGTCCTGCAGCCCTGGGGTGGACGCGATCGCCCGGGTCGCCTCGATGCCGTCCATCGTCGGCATCCGGATGTCCATGAGCACGACGTCCGGGCGTTGGACGCGGGTCTGCTCGACCGCGTCGGCTCCGTTGATGGCTTCGCCCACCACGGTGATGTCGTCTTCGGCGTCCAGCAGCAGCCTGAATCCGGATCGGACGAGACCCTCGTCGTCGACGAGCAGGACCCGGATCGGCTCGACGGCCGGCGAGGCGTTCATGCGTGCACGGGCGGGGTCGGCGAGAGCGGGAGTCTCGCGGCTACCTCGAAGCCTGCCGCAGCGGTCGGCCGGGCGTCGAACGAACCACCGAGCAGCTGGCACCGCTCCCGCATCCCGAGATGGCCACGGCCGCGTCCGTCGGTGCCATCTGGTGGCGCGGGTGCCGTGCCGTCCGCGCGTCCGTCGTCGGTGACACGCACGTCGATCGCGTCACCGTCCGACCTCACGGAGATGACGACCTGAGTCGGGCCAACGTGGCGGATGACGTTGGTGAGTGACTCCTGCACGATCCGGTAGACCGCACTGTCGACCGCGCTCGGCACGGGCCGCGTGGGCGGGGCTGCCTCGATCTTGACGTCGAGCCCCGCGTTCCGGGCCTGTGAGATGAGATCGTCGAGCTGGCCGATGCCCGGGTGCGGCGCTCGGCCGTCCTGGTCGTCGCGGAGTACGCCGAGGATGGTCCGCATCTCCTGCAGCGCCTGGGAACTCGTCCGCTCGATCGCCTCCAGCGTCTCGCGCGCCCGCTCCGGGCGCTTGTCCAGGACGTACGCCGTGACGCCCGCCTGCACGTTGATGACGGCGATCGCGTGCGCGACGGTGTCGTGCACCTCGCGAGCGATCCGCAGCCGTTCCGCGTCGACCCGGGCGCGCGCCTCCTCCTCGCGGGTCCGTTCGGCCAGTTCGGCCCGCGCGACCGCCTCGGCCGCGATGACGCGTCGTGACCGCACCGATTCGCCCAGAGCGGCGCTCATCACCGCGGCGCCGATCCGGAAGTACACCCACCCGATCGCGGCCCGCGGCTCGATGTCCGCCGCCGCCACCAGCCAGACGGCACTCAGTACGGCGATCCCGGCACCCGCGATCAGGAGCGATCGCCGGCCGTCGCCGAGGGCCGTGAGCGTGTACAGAGCCACGAACAGCCCAAGCCAAGCCGGGCCGTCGGGAAAGTCCAGCGCGTAGTAGGTCAGGCTGCACAGGCCGGCGGCGACGAAGACCAGCACCGGCCAGCGCTGCCGGACGGCGATGACCGCGCCGCCGGCGACCAGTAGCACGTAGCCCAGGTGACCGAGATCCGTGAGCGGACGCAGCACTGCCGTGGGGTCGGCCGCGTTCCGCACGATGGTGCCTTGGACCTGCATCACGGTGACGAACAGCGCCAGCAGTATGTCGCCTGCCCACGACGGCAGGCGGAACGACCGGGCGCTGACTGACATGCCGAGATCATAGGCCGCGGTGCGAGCTCGGCGCCTACGATCAGGAGCGCGTGCGAGGTACTGCGAGAGGCGTAGCCGGCTTCGGGAACACGGGTCGAATCACGTACCTGGAGACAACGGCTGCCCGACGACCTGCGGGTGTCCGGGCGGCCACCATCGGTGGAGTCAAACCACCGATGGAGGTTCCCGTGCCCGACCTGTCCCCGCCCGAGACCCGCAGGCCCGACAGCAGGCCCGACAGCAGCAGGATGGAGCGCCTGGCCGGCTTCGCCCAGCGGCGCCGCTGGACCGCCCTGGTCGCCTGGGTCATGCTTCTGGTCGCCGTCACAATCACGGCCCGGGCCGTCGGCGACGGCTATGGGAACGGCAGTGACGTCTCTCTGTCGGGCACGCAGTCACAGCAACTGGCCGACCTGCTCGAGCAGCGATCCCCCGAGCAGACCGGCGACAGCGTGACCGTGGTGATGCACGACGAGCGAGGCTGGGCCACCAGTGGGGATCTCGAGGCCCTGACGCGTGACCTGAAGGCGGTCGATCAGGTCGAGGCGGTCACCCCACCGGATCCCCGGCAGGGGACGGTCTCCGCAGACGGCACCCTCGCGCTCGTCGAGGTTTCGCTGGCCGGAGAGCAGGGCGCCGCGCCGGCAGCGACGTACGAGCAACTCATCGCAACGGCCCGGGCGCATACATCCGGCGATCTGCAGGTCGAAGTGGCCGGCAAGGGCATCCGGAAGGTCGAGCGCGGCGGAGGTGGAGGAGCTGAAGGCGCCGGACTGCTTGCCGCGCTGGTGGTCCTGATCTTCATGTTCGGTTCCCTGCTGGCGGCGAGTCTGCCGCTGATCACCGCGCTCTTCGCCGTGGGTACCACGATGGGGCTGGTCGCCTTGCTGTCGCACGCGATCGACATCCCGGACTACACCACCTCCCTGCTCGTGCTGGTGGGGCTCGGCGTCGGCATCGACTACGCCCTGCTGGTCTTCAGCCGCTATCGCAGCGAACTGCTCCACGGTGCCGGGCGGGTACAGGCAACGAGTCGTGCGCTCGACACCGCCGGGCGCTCGGTGCTGTTCGCCGGCGCCAGTGTCATCCTTGCTCTGCTGGGGATGTTCACACTCGGGATCCCAGCCTTCGAAGGCATGGTCGCCGCGGTCGCGCTCACGGTACTCGTCACGATGGTCGCCTCGCTGACCCTGCTTCCGGCTCTGCTCTCCCTGTTCGGCAAGAAGATCGAGAAGCGAGTACAGAAGCAGGCGGCGAAGAGTCCGCGATCTCCCGGTGAGCGCTGGCGACGGTGGGCCCGGTTCGTGCAGCGCAGGCCGTGGCCGGCCTTGGTCGTCTCGGTGATCGCGCTCGGTGCGCTGGCCGCGCCGGCGCTGGACATGCATCTGGGGTTCAACGACGCGGGGAACGACGCCGAAGGCACGACGTCGCGGGCTGCTTACGACTTGATCAGCAACAAGCTGGGTGCGGGCGCCAACGGTCCGTTGGTCATCGTCACAGAGGGTTCCCGTGCGCAGGCGGACGCCTCCTACCGCCACCTCGTGAGCCACCCGGGCATCGTGGCCGACCGGGTCAGCCCGCCGATGCGGCTGGACGACAACGCCTTCTTGATCCGGGCTCAGCCGACGACCGGACCGCAGGACGAGGCCACCGCGGACCTGGTCATCGGCCTGCGCGACGACCTCGGCGACTCTTCCCTCGTGGGTGGGATCACGGCGGCCCAGGTCGACTACTCCAACGCGATCTCGGACCGGTTCCCGCTCTTCGTGCTCGTGGTGGTCGGACTGTCCGGACTGTTGCTCATGAGCGTGTTCCGTTCGGTCCTGATCGCGGTCAAGGCCGCGATGCTGAACGTACTGTCGATCGGCGCCGCGCTCGGCGCGATGAAGCTGGTGTACCAGGACGGTGTCCTGTGGGGCGTTCCGGGCCCGATCGAGGCGTTCATGCCGGTGTTCATCTTCGCCATCGTCTTCGGCCTGTCGATGGACTACGAGGTGTTCCTGCTGTCCCGAATGCGGGAGGAGTGGCTGCGGACCGGCGACGCGCAGCTCGCGATCCGGGAGGGTCTCGCGCACACCGGCGGAGTGATCACCGCCGCTGCGGCGATCATGTTCGTGGTCTTCGGGTCCTTCGCGCTGTTCCCGGACCGGATGCTCCAGCAGACCGGGTTCGCGATGGCTGTCGCAGTGCTGCTCGACGCCGTGGTGATCCGGTGCCTGGTGGTCCCGGCGGTGATGCGGCTGCTCGGGGCGCGAGCCTGGTGGCTGCCGCGCTGGCTGGACCGCTGGACGCCCCGCGTCCACGTGGAAGGCCGCCCTGACCGGCCTGCGCCGTCCGGACCGATCGGCCCAGAACCAGTACCTGCCACGACACCGGACCGCACCTGACCCGGCTTCCCCAACCCCGACGCATCGTCCGCCTCGTCGGCGGCGCCTTGGCGTCCGGCCAGAACGGTGTCTGGCCGGACGCCATGGCTTGCGGGTACTGAATCGAATCGGAGGACTGACAGTTGCTCTGCTTACCTAGCCGTCATTGGGGCGCGCTTCAGGCCGCCTCACGGCTGGGTGTTGGTTTGCAGCGGGTGCTTAGGCACGGCGACGCGCAGCTTGGCGGCGGTGGTGTCGGCAGGGACGGTTATGGTGCCTTGGGAGACCCACTGAGCGATGTTGCCGACGATGGTTGCGACGGCCTTCTGTGAGGCGGCGTCCGGGGACGGGACTGTCCAGTTGGACGGGCAGCGACCGACGAGGAAGCAACCGTAGGCAAAGGTGGATCCGTTGAGGACCCGTGCGCCCGAGGGGGCCGTGTAGGTGGTGATGTGCATCGGGGCGGCGCGGCCGTTCGAGCGGCAGGTACCGGTGCCGCTGGCTACCGTCGTCTGGCCGGGATTCTTGTAGAGATCGGGCCACACGTAGTCGACCTCGCCCGCGATGAAGCCGGGGAGCTGCGTACCGCTTGGGACGCCATTGAAGATCCAGCCGGTGCCGGTAGTCAGCGTGTTGCCCAGAACCGGGCAGATGTAGTCCGCGCCGAGCAGCGGCTGGGACGCGTACGCGTCACCCTGGTAGCGCCACGTCGTCGAGTTGTAGCCGTCGGTGTACCGGTCGATGTCCCATGCCCGTCGGGTGTCGTCGGTGAACGTGATGAGGCGGTAGGCAGTGTTGGCGCCGAGGTTGGCCACGTTGACGCCGCGGGCGATCGCCTGGCTGAGTGCGGCCCGCATCCGCAACGAGTAGTACTCGTCGTGCCCGGGCAAGAAGAGCGTCTTGGCGCGAGCCGGGAGCTGGCCGCCGTACTGGTCGAGGTCGTTGTTGGTCCAGTACGTGACGTCGAGGCCCTTCGACTCGGCCCAGAACACCAGCCCCTGCTCGAGGCTGAGGTACTGCCCGGAGCCCTGTCCCTCGCTGTACGGCCTGTCGAACGTCAGCCGGCCGGATCCGCCGTCGACTCCGCCGGTGTAGAAGCCCGATCCGCCGTAGTTGTTGTAGGCCTGCCAAGTCGCGGTGGCCTGCTGGATCAGCAGGTCGTGCTTCGTGGCAGTGTCGTCGCGAACCGTCAGCGGCGCGTAGGTTGCGACCGATCCGTCACTGACCTTGATCAGGTAGGTGCCAGGCGCCCAGTCCTTGTCGACAGGGATGCTGAGCGTCTTGGTCCAGTGCTCGGCCGACGTCATCCGCAGTTCCTTGCCGTCGCCGGAGATACCGCCGGTGACCGCCTTGTCCTGGACAACGGTCGGTACGTCGTCCTTCCGCCAGACTTCGCGCGCGCCGAGGCCCGCGTAGTACCCCATCCGGTAGGCGACGACGCTCACCAGGTTCCCGGAGGTGACCTTCAGGTCCACGGTGTCACCACACGCGGCGGACACCTGGGTCAGGTAGGCCGCCATCGATCCGTTCATGCTGGTCGGGATGACCCAGTCGCCGGTGCCGGGCTTGGCGTTCTCGGTGGTGGTCGACGGCCAGTTGGTGGGGCACCCGGCGGGTGGTGAGGCGAATCCGGCTGCCTCGACGACGGGCATCTCGGCGGGCGGGGCGATGAACGGCACGCTGGCGCTGCCGCTGGTCAGGACGGTGCCGGTGGCTGTGGTCGCGGACACGGACAGCGTCATCGTTCCGCCGTACCGGGAGAGCTGGACTCCGTTCACCGGGATTCCGAGTCGTGCGCCGGCGGCGACGTTGATCGGTGACTTGGGCTTCCAGGTCGCGTAGCCGTCGGCGACGGTCAACGTGCCGTTGATGGTGGTGTACGTGCCGGTGGCTCCGGTCGGCAGTTGCATGCGGACGGCATCGAGCGTGCCGGCCTTGATTACGGTGGCCTGATACGTGAGGTTCGTCGTCTGAGCCGGGATCGGGTTGGACGCGACAACGGCGACCTGTGCGGTGTAGGTCTTGATGGGTTGGAGTACGCCGGCGCCGGAGGTGATGACCTGCCCCGCCGTACCGATCGACTTGAATCCCAAGGTCCATGGTCCGCCGGCCGGCAGCTTGAGGCCGTACAGCGGAATCGCCAGCCTGGCGCCGACCGCAACGGTGATGTTCCGCGTCGGGCGCCAGCGGAGAACGGTGCTCGTTACCGAGCTCACGGTGCCGTTCGCCGAGGTGACGCGTCCGGTGGTTCCGGCGGGGATCGCCATCGTGATCTCGCGGATCGTGCCCGCCTTGAGGACAGTTGCCCGGTACGTCAGCGTCGTCGTGCCGGTGGTCGCCTGCGTTGCGGTGATGCTGATGTTTGCGGCGTCGGCGTTGGCGGCACGGACGATGAACAGAACTGCCGCACTGGCAAGCGTCAGCGCGGCAAGCGAAGCAAGGAGCTTGCGAAACAAGGTTCCCCCCAGGGACCGGTCGTAGGCGTCGGAGCGAGGTTACGGATCCTGGCCCGGTTTCGGCAAAAACGTTACGAGCCAGTGACTAATCTGGCTCAGACCGGAACCCTGGGTAGCCGCTCGAATCCGCTGGGTAGGCCGAGCGACGACTGTGGCTTCACGAGACCAGAAGACCTGCACTGCGGCCATTCCGTGGATCAACCTGGGCAACTACTCGTTCCCGAACGACGTCGCGAAGACGATCACGCTGAACCCCTCGGCGACCGGGGTCGTCAGCGCGGATGCGATCAAGCTGGTCTCGACCAGCCCGGCCGAGTCCCGGTCGTTCAGCTACGCCTACGACCTGAATGATCAGTAGACCGAGGTGAAGGACAACGCCCAGCGCAACCCGGACACCAGCGCCGGCACGCCGGCGATGGGTCGCTACACCGGCTACACGTGGGATGTCCGGAACCTGGTCGCCACGGTCAAGGCGGGCGCGTCGCCAGCGGGGCCGCTCGACACGTGGTCATACACCTATGACGGGCGTGGCCCGGGGCCGGTGACTGACGGGAATTGCAACAAGCTGCAAGAGGGTTGTCCTCGGCGGGTTTGAACGATACATATCTGTTTGACCTTCGCCGGTGTCGCTCGGGGTGCGCCGGATCCGCCCGATTATGGAGTGTTGATGCGTCGCGCCCGTCTGCTGCTGACCTCTGCCCTTGTCCTGTCTTTGCCCTTCAGCGCGGTTGTCCCTGCGGCTGCTGCACCACAGTGGTCCGCGCGGGCGGATATCGCGCCGGCGGCGCCGACCGCCGTACAGACCTTTCCGGTTCTCGGTGGCCTCGGTGTCGCGTGGGCTGCGCCTGTCGATGGCGGTGCGCCTGAGGGATATGTGGTCCAGTCGCTTCGTACTAATGGCGCGTGGGCTGATGCTTCGAAGCAGTTGCCAGCCGGTGCGACGAGTTGGGTCGACTCGCGTGTCAAGGCGGGCGCCACTGCGACGTACCGGGTGATCGCGGTGAACGCCGACGGCGAGAGCCAGCCGAGCGCGACCGCGACAGGCATCAGGCAGGCGACGGACCCCGCTGTCGGTAGCAATGACGTCCTGACCGTCGACGCCGATGTCGCGTCGTACCTGACGGCTCCCGCCTTCACCGACGGGGTGGCCGGCTCGGTCGCGCAGTCCTCGTCGGGCGGAGTCCGGACGCTGTCCGCGGGGGATCTGCAGATCGCGTTGCCGACGTTCCTCTCAGGGCCTGGAAGCCGTGCGGTCGGCAGCGGCGGCGAATCCTTCGTCGTGCGCCAGAACGACCACGAATGCAGTCTCAACGGCACTTTGGACGTCGCCGAGATCGCTTACAGCGCGGACCTCCAGGTCGCGACGATGAGTGCGACGTACTCCGGCACCTGCCCCGAGGGCAACTCCTTGTACGGCGAGATCCGGATCAAGAGCACGCAGCAGTACGCCGCGTTGGCGATCGACACGCCACGCGTGGATCTCGGCCGGATCGAGCTCAACACCGCGCCGAGGACCGTCCGGGTGACGCTGACGAACGTTGGCACCAAGGACCTCGTCGTGGGCATCAGGCCGCTGCCTGCCGATCCCACCTGGACACGCCAGGAGGACTTCGCCTGCCAGCAGCTTGCGCCCGGGGCCTCGTGCGCCGTCGTCGTGACGTTCACGCCGGATTACCCCAACGACCCGTTGACTTCGCTGACCATCGACGACAACACCGCGCGAAGGCAGCACCGCATCCGTCTGAGCGCCAGCGTGTACACCGTCCCCAGTGCGCCCGACAAGGTCGCGGTGGATGCGACGTACAGCGGGGTGGACCTGTCCTGGAGCCCGGGATTTTGGGGCAACGCCGCACCTGTGGGATTCGTCGTCGAGCGTTCGGTCAACGGGATCGAGACCAGGTTCACGGTGCCGGCGGACCAGACGCACTGGACCGAGCCATGGAACGGAGACTCGTTCGCGACGTACCGGGTGTCCGCTGTCAACGAGTTCTTCGAAGGGCAACCGAGCGACCGCGTGTCGCTGGCCAGGGCGAGGGAGCAGGTAACAGCCCTCGTCCGGCGGCCGAACGAGCCGGTCGTGCTTGGGAGTCTCGCGGTGCCGAAGGCCACTCAGATCGTGCCGGTCGAGAACGCGCCGACGGACGCCACCGAGGTGACGGGCGCGCCGAACGGCATCGACATCGCGTACGTCCTGGGCGACAACCTGTGGGTCCGTCAGCAAGGCGCCGACAGGCTTGTCCGGTCCGGAGCCGGCATCGCGCATCCGGCGTGGTCGCCGGACGGCACCCGGATCGCGTTCAACGTGGCGGGCAGCGACTCGTCCACCTGTGTCGACATCCTGACCTTGTCCGACTCGTCCGTGGTCAGGGTGGGCTGCAACCTCGATCATCCGATCTGGCATTCCGACAACCATTCCCTGATCGTGCAGGACAGCAGCATCGCCGGTGCGCCACTGACCCAGGTCCAGGCAGCGGAGCAGGGGGCACGGATCGCCACTCTCGAGGGTTCTGCGGGTGCTACGCGAGCTGTGCTGTCACCGACGGGGAACGTCCTGGCGTACGCGCCGGCGGGCACGCGCGGACTGGTCGCGTTCCTGCCGCCCGACGGCGGAACGGCCACGGTGGCCGACCTCGGCTTCGTCGAGGGACAGACCATCGAGGATCTCGAGTGGGACACCGTCGGCCGCCAGCTCGCCGTCCTGACCAGATCCGGGGACCGCGACATCATCGAGTCTTTCGACGCCGGTGATTTTCTCGGAGGCGGTGGGCTCAGCTTCAGTGCACCCGTGTACAACACCACGACCGAACGCATCGTTGACCTCACCTGGCAAGGACACAACGTCGTCATCGCGGACGTCCCGGCCGTGAACGGTCCGGACGTGTCGATACCGTTCGACACCTCCGCCGTGAACGGCGATGGCACCCAATGCATCCTGGACGGCGACTTCCTCGGTTCCTGTACGTCGCCGTTCACCGCAACCGGGCTGTCGAGCGGGCGGCACACGCTCCAGATCCAGCCCAACAGCCTGGGCAGCTACCACGCCACTGCCACACGCACGTTCACTGTCCAATAGCGAGGCAACTGCGAACATGCCGCGCGCCCCGGTCTCTCAGACCGGGGCGCGGTATCCGCCACTGGACAGAGCGTCGGCTGGCACAGGGAAACACCGGTCAGTGCGAGACCGATCGGGAACAAGACCGTGCCGACCGCTAGCACTTTCGGATGCGTGAGCCGGCCAGCGCAAGTCGGGCGACTACGGACGCTGCGAACGTCACGAACGGCGCCAGCCCGGCGACGAAGTACGAGTTGTAGCCGAGCTGCCCACGGGACGATGATCGCGCCGAGGGACGACAACAGCCCGATCAGCGCGAAGGACCCGAGTGCGCCCGCCAAGGCGAACGCCATTCGCAGCCGAGAGCGAACCGCACTGGCCGGGCCTGGTCCGCGAGCTCGGGGTCGACTGTCTCCGGCGTCGAGACCACCATCACCAGCAGCGCCACCATCAGCGCACCGAAGACGACGTACGACGTCCGGATCGGCGCTGGCAATGGGCCCTGCAGTCACCGTGACGCGCAGCTGAGCACAGCGTCTCCAGGTAACACGGAGAGCCAGGCCAAGCGCCTCAACGTCATGCGCTGTGAGATTTCTCTAGGCATCGACCGGTGGGCCGTCGAGGATGCCGCGAGGTGCGAGCGGACAACGTCGTAGTCGACCCAGATGTTTACGACACCCTCTTTCAGCGGCCGCCGCACTGGGACGTGACGACGGCGTTGGACGTGCGGACTGGAGCCGGTGTCGCCGGAGTCAGCCACCCACGTCGAATGTGTGGGCGCCGTGAACTCGCAGCCGTCAACTGTGGAGCCGTCCAGGACAACTCACGACCTGGCTGCCTAATCTGCGACCGAGCTGAGATCGATTGCCCGCTGGGCGTTCTCGATCCCCTGCTACGGGCGTCCCAGACTTCGTAGTCGGTCTTCTCGGAGGTCCCCGGCCAGCCTGTAGAGCTGGTTGGCGAGTCGCATGTGCTTGCGGTCGATGAATGAATACAGCGAGAAACCCTCCCGAATCGACAAGACGATCCCGCTCTTCTGGAAACGGTAATGGAGGCGAACTGTGATCGGCAGCAATAGCAGGCTCAATCCGAAGAGGAGGATCACGCCGGCAAACCCGAAGTAGCTCCCCATGATCGCGAACACAAGTGAGACAAGGCATGTCGTGACGTAGAGCAGAACCTTCGACGGTTGGAAGACAGCTGCCGCGTTGATGAACTGGAGCAGGCCGTCCTGGTACTGAACGCCCCCGGCAACGGAGATGCGTAGCGTCGCGACCCGCCGGCGCGTGACAGCAGCAAAACTGTGTGTCCCTATGCCCCAGAATCCCAGCACACCGAGATAATGGCACTCGAGAACTTCTTCACCTTTCGGCAGGAACTGCCTGAACATCGTCGCGATAGCTTCGCGGTCGCCACTCCGGGCTCGGGCGAAGAGACTCTCCCGAGTGGCTGCCGACATGTCCCCCAGCGGGGCCCATCCGGGCGACGACGACTGGCGCGGCGCGTCGGTGGTCATCCGATCCGCCGATGGACCGGGCGATGCATCGCCCGGTGCGGCCGACCAGGCATCCGGTGGTACCTGCGGTGAAGTGTGATCGGCGCCGGGTACCACCGGCGGCTCGATCGGACGCCCTGTCGGGGGAGGGAATCGCGGGTTGCGACGCTCGGTCATGATGCTCCTTCCTGAATGGCGCTAGCGCGTCTTGTCAGTCCACTCCACGCCGTCCCAGTAGCGGAGTTGGGTTTGCTCGGAGGGATCCTCGTACCAACCGGCCGCGGGCCGCCCGGGTTCGAAAGCAGAAGACCTGGCCGGCTCGACGGGATCTGCTAGTGGGGCTTCGGCCGGCAAGAAGGCCATCCCTCCTGGTTCTGCCATTCGCCTGGCCAGCATCGGGCTCATGGCAATTGCGGTGCCGAGGAGAGTGATCGCAGAACCTGCGATGCCGATGGTCCAGGCCGTGCCCAACCCTTCGAACTGGACCCAAGTGATCACGAAGAACCCGAGGAGGAAGCTGGCGATCAGTGCCGCCCAGAACAGGAGCAGTTCGGTGGCGACGAACAGGCTGACGATCAACAGGACGATCGCGATCGTCGCCCCGCCGACGACGAAGTAGCGCCCGCGGTCGATGGCGAGCCAGAAACTCCCGCCGCCTTCCACCGTGGGCCGAGTCAGCGATACCCCGACGACGACCGCACCGACCAGGGCGACCGCACGCCCGATCATGGCTGTAACGGACGTTCTGACCATCATCGGTCCTTGAACATTCCACGGACGAATCCGGTGCGGCGCCGTGACGACCGGTTGAAGTCGTCCAGGTCGACCTCGACAAACTCCGGACTCTTGGGTGACTCCTCCACGGGGGGCACCGGCGCCCCGACAAGCCCGGCAGCGACCCGGGCGAGCCCTGCGAGCCGCTGCTGTACCGGTCCCGGGAACGCATCGACCCACTGCACAGACGAAACGAAGTAGGCAAGGTCGGGCGACGGTTGAATGTCATCGATCCGGACGCCGATGACTATCTTCCGTCCCCGCGCAGCCAACTCGACTTCACGGAGGACTTCGACCGACGCATTCGCCGGCTCTGACAGTACGACGACGAGCGCCCGACTCTGCTGGATTGCCTTGACGATCGCGCCGCTCCACGATTGCCCTGGCACTATGTCTCGGGGAGCGATCCAGCACGCGAGGCCGAGATCTTCCAAAGACGAACAAATCTCGCGTGCGATCCTGACGTCGACCGACGAGTGCGAAACGAAGATGTCGTGAGTCAAGGGGACCACCGCGATCACACAATAGAAGTCAGTCGTTGTGACGAGTCATCTCGGGGATGATCACACTCATCAGAGTCCGCCCGTGCCGCCCGTGATACAAGCCATCCGCTCCGCTCGCATCTCCCGAGGCGAAACGCCGCCCAATCGATTGCTGCAATTAAGCATTTGCTTGTTGGCGCTTCCCCGCTCCCCGTTTCAGTCCTGATCTGGACCAGCCGAATCGATCGCCGTACCGTCGGCAGTGGGGGCAGATTCATATGGGACGGTTTTCCAAGGTGTCGGTCGCGCGGCTTGCCGGCCGCTCCGCTCGAGTTGATCTTCTTCATGGCTACGGTGCTCGGCGGCTGCTATCGACACGCCAACGCAGCACCGCACTGATCTACCGACGCACGTGACCATGTCCAATTCGACATCTTCAGCCTGCACCGAATGCGGCGCCCGCCGCGGGCCGGGGCAGACGTTCTGCGCCAATTGTGGGGCACGGTTCGCGGACGGTGAGGAGATCCTTCTGCGCGACGACACTCTCAGCGTTCCGATCGCAGACCGCGCCAGCCGATACGTCGCGCTCAGCATCGCATTCGCCGTCATCATGATCGCCGGAATCGTTGGCGCGGCTGCCGTGGTCCACCACCGAATGATCGAGAGTTCGGGCAACGTCCCCGTCGCAGCCTCCTCGACACCTGCCGAGGACCCATCGGTAACCGAGTCCACCCTGCCTACGCCCTCCGAGCCCCCGTCACCGACAATCTCCGATGAACCCACACCGACGAACTCCGATGAACCCACGCAGACGGATTCGGTGGAGCCGACGCAAACCACGACGCCGTACGCGGGCAACGAGACTGTCGTGGTAGCACCCGATGCGGCTGACCACCCCGCCGCTCGAGCGGTCGTTGCCCTCCTCACCGATTACTTCGTCGCCATCAACCAGCGGAACTTCACCAAGTTTCGTTCGATCCACACGCAGAGCGAACGGGCGAAGCTGAGTCGGGACGAGTTCCTCACCGGATATCGCTCCACGTACGACTCGCAGGTGCAGTTGCTCGCACTCGAAACCACCGAGGACGGCCGGCTGCTGGCGAGCGTGTCCTTCGTCAGCACCCAAGACGCCGCGGACGGCCGCAACGGCCAGACCTGCACCCAGTGGAATGTCGAGAGGTTCCTGGAAGAAGAGAGTTCCGACCTCCGTGTCGGCAAGACCATCCCCGGCCGCACGCAATACTTCGCATGCTGACCCCCACACCCGGTTGCGGTCGGCGAACGGTGCGAGAATCAGCAATCCGATAGTCGAGCGCGTCACCTTCGTGCGTCGCCGGTTCGGGTCGGCGGGCTATCTCGATGTAGGCACCCAACACCTTGCGTAGCGCCGCGGCGTACTTGGTCTCGAGGTCAAGTGCAGACGACGCCGGTACACTCCGATGACTCGCACTCGCCTGCAAACTGGCGCCATCAGACCGCCTCCGCGGCCCAAGCCCGCACGCAATTCCCCGCCGACACCGTGATCTCGACGCCGACTCCCCGAGTCAGATCCGCGACGCAAGTCTCTACGGTTGCAGGGGATTGCCAACCTACATCCCCAATAGTTAGATGCGACGACCTATTTGTCGGGCGGTTTGATCTCATCGATGATGCCTGCCAAGCGGCTGACCGCCTGGCCCCGCTCACGGCGGACACTCTCGATGATCCGCAGATTGTCTGTGGTGGACTGCCGCTGCCAGCATTCAGCGCCAGCGGCAACCGCCTCTTGCAGCATTTCCTCGGCGCTGTCCATGTCGTTGTCGAGGACGTGGACCTCAAGCATCGTGGCGAAGTCCCAGTATTCAGGCGCCATTGCTCGGAGCCGTTGTTTCGCGGCGAATCGGACGACAGGCAGCAGCTCGTTCTTCCGGCGTTGCGCGCGCTCGGTGCCTTGAGCTTCCAGCAGGGTCACCGCGTTCACTCCGGGGTAGACGTCCCGCCAGTCGGTCTCGAAGCCGCGGTCGTAGGCTCGCACGGCGAGATTCAGACGTTCCCGAGCGCGATCCGGGTCGTGGGCTGCGCGCGCCCGGAGCCACTGTGCCTTGTAGATGCGGCCGAGGAGTCCGGACGTCTCCGAGCTGGGTCCCTGATCCTTCTCCAGTTGCTCCAGCATGCTGATCGCCTCGGGCCTGTCCGCGGCCGCCGTGGGACCATCCAGCTCCGCACGGCGGTTGTAGGCGAGCGCCGTCTGCTGCCGGATCGGTGCCTGTTGCTGCAAGCCGTCGGGCATCTCGTTGTACACGTCGATCATGCCGGACCAGTCGCTGATCGATCGGTGGGCAAGGATCAGCTCGGTCAGCACACCGACGTCGGGTGAACCATCCGCGAGGGCTATCGCGCGGATCGCGGCCAGCTCGATCCGGACGTGGTCGCGCTGGCTGATCTCCTGACCGAGTGCGCGAAGTCGACCGAGCTTGACCTTCAGCTGCTCGTTCGCTCGCACATCGGCGCGGAACGCGTCGGCTGCTGCCTCGGTGAGCAGTTTCGGACTCCAGGTCGGCACCAGGTCGAAGAGTGGGCTGTCCTGCACCTGCTCATGACGGCTCTGCTCGCGCATCTCCTCGAGATGCTCGGTGATCTTCTTGCACAGCAAGTCCGCTGCACTAGCCGTGAACTGATTCTTGGCGCCGAGGGTGTACCGCTGCCGGCGGAGTATCCGCACGTCGAAGGGCAGCGGGGTCGACTGCGCGTAGATCGTGAGGGTCGTACCTGGCCGCGCGGTGTGCCGGACCCCGAGCTCGTAGAGCACGTTGGGATTGCTCGTGGTCAGGTCGGCGATCGCGTACTTGCAGACCAGCAGCCGCTCGAACATCGCCTTGTGGATGATGCCGCCGAGCTTCTCCTCGTCAGCACGGATCGGGTGCATGCCGGCTGCCACAATTGCCGGCCTGATGCCGGTCTCGTAGATCTGGTCGAAGGGGATGTCCGGCCGGCCTGTCGGGTCCGGCTTGCGGCCGAACGGCATCAGGACGAAACAAAGGGGAAGTTGTGCCATGGACTACCTCATTCGAGGGCCGATCCGATTGCTGCGCGCATCGGCTGCGGTTCGGGTGGCACCGAGGACACCAGGCCCGACGTGCTCAGGTCTTCGGCTCGCTGGTCGGCGGGGTCGCCGCGGAGTGCGGCGGCGAACTGGTCGGCTGTGCGGCCGCTGCCCGCGATGACGAGGACTGGTCGGCCAGCCTCGACGCTGTTCGCGACGTCGGCGAATGCGATCTCGCCGCCGTTGACGAGAACGGTGACCGAGGACGCGGGGCCGGCAAGGGCCGTTGCGGTGTGCGCGATCCAGGGCGCCTCGGCACCCCATTCGTCGCCGGGCACGACGACGAAGTGGGTGTGGTGGCGCTCCAGCTCCGCGGTGTCGTCCGAGGCCGGCTCTCCAGGCCAATGAATGGTGCCATTGGCAACGACTCCGATGAGCGGGAACGTTGCGGACCGGCGTACCCGTTCCTCGCCGACAAGACGCATGATGCCGGCATTGGTGCCGCCATCGATAGCGATCGCCTGTTGCTCTTCAAGGATCGGGATCAGACCGTCGGCAATCAACGGCCGCAGCCGGTCGAGGTCAGCGGGGGACAGCCGACCCGCCCCGCCGACGAGGACGACGACGGGGCGGGACCGGGGGAGTCCAAGCGCGGTGAGGCCGAGGACGAGGTCGTCCGGGTCGCGAACATGTATGCCAACCGCCCCGGAGCCCACAAGCTGCCAAGTATCCATGCCGGAGTCTAACGGCGGACTCGTCGGTCTAGGGTCGCTGGCCGACGCGCCGCTGCCTGACGAACGTGTATGGGACGACGCGGTACGACTGGTCGTCCGGGCGGGCTGGACGATAGGCGTGTGCGACATAGGATCCATACCGTTCTCACTGCCCGAGGAAGCCCTCGAAGTGCCGCCGATCTACGTCCCGCGCCAACCGCATTCCCACCCGCTGCAGGGCGCCGATGTGAGCGATCGAGTCGAGCCGCTGCACGTCCTCCGGCCGAACGTCGTGCAGGCCGAGTTGGTTGAGCCCGGGTCGGGTCAGCTCCACGTTGTACCGGACGTACGTGAAAAGCCGCTCCTTCAACAGACCCGGCTCTCCCCGGAGATCGCCGATCTCGTTGTCGATCGACGCGCCGTGCCGGCAGCGACCGAAGGTCCGGCAGAGCATGTCCTGCTCGTTCAGCGCCGCGCTCATCAGCGCCGCCGGAACCGAGGATGCGTTGAACAGCAGGTTCATGTCGCCGGGCCGCAGCCGATCGTCGGCCTTCGGGCTGGTCCCGGTCCCGACCGACACGACCAGCATCTGCTCCTCGCCCGTGGGCCACCCGAGCTTGTAGTGCGCCATCGTCGCCATCAGGAACAGCTGGAACGCGGGGTTGTTGTACATCGTCAGCCCGCCGTCGACGAACACGAAGTCCTGCTCGCCAACGGACACGGCTTCGGCTGGGAAGAACGTCGGCGCCGCCGTACTGGCGCGCACCAGTTTCCACAACGGCAGCCGCAGGTTGCTGTCCAGCCGACTATCCTCGTTGTACTTTGCCCGCGGGTTGTTGCTCAGTGGCCACGGCGAGTCGGTCGTCGCGTTCCGCAGCACCATCATCAGCAACGACTTGAGCTGCGGGTCCCCAAGAGTCACTGCTGCCCCGAAGATGTTCTGCAGCAAGCCCTCCAGCCGCGTGCTGTCGTACTTGTATTTGAACCGTTTGATCAGCGAAGCCCGGTCGAACATCTCCGCCCCGTGCGTCGCGTACAGCTCCCGCAGTTCGTCGACTCGCATCCCACGCGCCAGCCCGGCCGCGATAATCGCGCCGGTACTCGTGCCGGCGATGTAATCGAAGTAGTCGGACAGCACGAACTCGTCGCCGGCCTTCAACTCCCGGCACAGCATCAGCTCGATCTGCCCCAGCACCTCGAGCGTCAGCACCCCGCGGATACCACCACCGTCCAGTGCCAGCAACTTTCGCGGGCCTGGCCCGTCCAGCCGATCCCGATACCCCATCACTCACCCCAGCTGCCGCCAGGCGCCCCCAAGCTCGCAGACCCGGCCCCCGAGCTCAACGCTGCTGCGCTTTCACCTTAACGATGACCATCCTCCGTGAACAGTCGCCGAGCCGCACCGACATCTGTTCCCATTCCGGACTCAATCGTTTCCTTCATCAGGAGCGGTGTGGAGGCCGCCGAGTCCGCGGTGATGAGGCTCGGGGAGGGATCTTGGGTGCAGCTTCGATGGTCTCGATCTCGCGGACCGGATTGACGGAGATGGCTCCGCAGCGGACAGCGATCGCGATGACCGCGCAGCAGGTTTCGCAGTGAGCTCGCCGGACTGGTTCGCCTTGGCGCGGTCCTGGACCTTCTGCTGCAGGACCCGCTCGGCCGCGGTCTTGGTCTTGCCGAAGGCGGACACCGGGCGGACGTGACCGTCGTGATCGCGGAACTGCCGGTGGTGGCTGGTTCGGGCGCGGTGTTGGTGTCGGCGTCTCCAGGTCGACCAGTGCAGCCGGTGCCGGAGGTCGCGGAGCGGACCTGGTGCTGATCGAACCCGGTGAGGGTCTTGCCGGCCTGGAACGACTCCTCGATCGTCCAGCGGCGTCCGGCCACGCGGACCAGCTCGCGCAGCGGCGCCGGGCGCGGCGACCAGCAGCGGTAGTAGCCAGTTCGCCGGTGGTGTTGTTGCGGCGGATCAGTAGCCACCAGTACCCGCTTGCGCCGGTGCGGCTGGGCCGGATGCTGATCCAGGCCCAATCGTAGAAACGCTGCCCCTTGGAACCGACGCCGGCCGACAGCCACTGCCACCCGTGCCTGAAGGCGCAGCAGACCTTGACCCCGGCACCGCTCGACCGCGTGACGCAGAAGGGCTGACCCGGCATAGTCGTCATGTGGTGCTTGGGTTCGGTGGGGATGTGGAGTTCGACCCGGCGTTGTTCGAGGTACGGCGGGGTGGCGTGCCTGTGCCCCTGGAGCCGCAAGCGTTTGATGTACTCGCCTACCTCGTCTCGCACCGTGACCGGGTCGTTCCGAAAGAGGAACTGATGGATGGCGTCTGGGGCGGCCGGTTCGTCAGCGAAACGGCCGTCACCAGCCGGATCAAGCAGGTACGGCGGGCGCTCGGGGACGACGGCCACAGCCAGCGGATGATCCGGACCTTGCACGGCCGCGGGTACCGGTTCGTCGCGCCGGTCGAGTCCAGGTCCGAGGACCGGCCGAGCGAGCCGATCCGGTACACCGTCTCCGACGGACTCCACATCGCCTACCAGATCACCGGCGGCGGGGAGCTCGACATCGTGCTGATCTCGGGCTTCGTGTCGCACCTCGAACTGGACTGGGGAGACCCGCGGCACGCGCACTTCCTGCACCGGCTCGGCTCGTTCGGCCGGCTGATCCGGTTCGACAAGCGCGGCACTGGGATGTCGGACCGACCGTCCGGGCTCCCGGACGTGGAGACGCGGATGCACGACGTACTCGCGGTGATGGACGCCGTCGGATCCCGGCGCGCCGTCCTGGTCGGGTACTCCGAAGGCGGGCCGATGGCGATCCTGTGCGCCGCGGTCCACCCGGAGCGCGTGGCCGGACTGGTGCTGTACGGCACCTATGCGAAGCGGATCTGGTCCGAGGACTATCCGTGGGCGCAGAAGCAGGAGGAGCGTCAGGCCTACACCAACGAACTGGTCAGCAAGTGGGACTGGGAGGCCGACATGCTGATGCGCTGCCCGTCGGCCGACGCACCGATGCAGCGGTGGTGGGCGCAGCGGATGCGGTCGGCGGCGACGCCGTCGACGGTGCAGGCGCTCATGGACATGAACTCGCTCGTGGATGTCCGCGACGCGTTGCCGGCCGTGCGTGTGCCGACACTGGTGATGCACAGGATCGACGATGCGCTCATGAACGTCGGCGGTTCGCGCTATCTGGCGGAGCACATCCCTGGTGCACAGTTGGCGTTGCTCGACGGTGCGGACCATTTCGTGTCGGGGAACCCGGACCAGCTTCTCGACACGATCGAGCGGTTCCTGCGCGACCTGCCCACGCCGAGGGGGCATCCGATGGCGCTGGCCGCTGTCGCGGCACCGGCCGGACCAGGTGCCGCCGATTTGGCCGACGGGCTCGTGGCGGCCGGTGGCCGCCGCGCCTCTGGTCCTGACGGTCGTGCGCTGGTGCTGTTCGACGGACCGGCAACCGCAGTGCGCGCCGGCCTCGCTCAGTTGCACCGCACCGACAGACTTGGTGTCGCCATCGCGGAGGTGCCACGGCACGAGACTCAGCTCGACGCACACGGCGTACGGCTGGCCGTCTCACTGGCGGACCGAGCGACTCCGGGGTCGTTGTGGCTGAGTTCGGCTGTGAACGACTTGGTGGCCGGGTCCGGTGTTGTGACCGAGCCAGTGGAAGACGCGGTCTTCAGGGCCGTCGCTGCGGAGTGAAGGCCGGTCTGCCAGCCCCGGAGTGGCAGACCGGCCCTGTGGGGGATCAGGCGGTCGCGACGTCGACCGATACCGGGACGCCGTGCGTCATGACGTCGTACACCGCGGAGCGCTTCATCGACTGCGCGACCAGCGCCTTGAGCTTGTCGGCTTCAGCGTCGCCCTTGACGTGGAAGACCACGCGGATCGTTTCGTAGCCGTTGCGCACCTCGGGGTCGAGTCCGAGGATACCGAGCAGGTTGATGTCGCCCTCGACGGTCGACGTGACCTCCTCGAGGTCGATGCCGCGGGCCGCCGCGATGTTCGCGAGTCCGGCGGTCAGGCAGGCGGCGAGCGCGTGCAGCAGATGCTCGGCCGGCGTGGGTCCTTGGTCGGTGCCGCACAGCACCGGCGGGTGGTCGGCGTCGAAGTGGAAGTCCGCGGTACGGGCGTTCTCCTGACCGGCCCCGTAGTAGCGGTTGATCGTGCCGCGGTTGTGGGTGCCGCTGATCCACCGGTTGGTGGCGCGGAACTGGAACCGGGCGATTTCGGGTTGGGCCTTGACGGCGTCGAGGGTCGCGAACAGTGCGGCGGTGTCGACCCCGTTGCGGTGGCTGTCGGTGGCGGTTGCGGTCATGGTGCGGTCCTTTCAAGCGGCGAGATGCGCTGTGAGTCCGGGAAACGAGGCCAGTTCGTCGGCCTCACGCTCGAGTGCCTCGCTGAGCCGCAGCTGCAGTTCGACGAAGCGGTCGGGCGCTGGGAAGGCGGTCAGGGCGCGGGTCAGGTCGAACACCTCGCGCGCCATCAGATCGCGGTTCTGCTGGTACGACGTCATCGCGACCGGCTCGTCGCGCGGGTCGCCAAGACTGTCGTTGACGGCGGTCGCCAGGAGCTCGGCGTCCCGGAACGCGTCGGTGATGCCGTGCCCGGTGATCGGGTCCCGGTGGTAGCCGGCGTCGCCGACGAGCGCCCAGCCGGGGCCGTGGGCCTGGCGACGGTAGTTCGGCAGATCGGCGGTACCGCGGAGTCTCGTGGTGACCTCGCCGACTTGCTCGCCCAGGCGGGGTACGAGTTCTTCGAGCTGCTGGACGAAGACGGGGATGCGCGCCGAGCCCGCCGTACGGATCGGTTCGAGGAGCGGGGTCGGACGGATCAGCCAGACGCAGGCGGTGTCGTCATGCGTCGGGAAGACACCGGCGAAGGTGTCCTTTGCGATGTGGAACTCGTAGGTGTCGGGTCTGAGTCCGGTCACGTACGTGTAGAAGACCGCGCAGGGTGAGGTGAAGTGCTCGAGCGTCTCGGCGCCGAAGTACCCGGCCATCCGCGACCTCCTGCCGTCTGCGCCGATGACGATGCGAGCAGGTAGCTCGATCAGTTCGCCACTCGCGGTTCGACCGGTGATGCCGGTGACGCGCCCGTTGTCCGAGCGCAGTACGCCGGTCGCTGTCACGCCCGTGTGGAGTTCGGCCCCCGCCTCGACGGCTGCGTCGGCGAGCAGGCCGTCGAGGATGTGGCGGCGTGGCGCGACGAGCGCATCCACGCCCGCGCGTTCCTTGATCCGCCGTACCTTTGTCTCGCCCTGCGCATCGAACAGCACCTGGGTGATCGCGGGTGCGCCGCTCGCGAGCACGCGATCGAGCAGTCCCCAGCGCGACAGCTGGACCACACCGCCGCGCAGCAGCCCGTGGGTCGACAGCGTGTCGCTCGGCAGTTGCGCCTTGTCGACCATCACGACGTTGCGGCCCAGCTCGGCCAGCAACTTCGCGGTAGCCGCACCGGCACAGCGTGCGCCTACGACGAGTACGTCGTACATCTTCTGCCCCCATCTCATCGTGATGGGACGACTCTGCGTTGTTGCGGCGGGCAGATGCTTGGAGAGGATGTGGAGACCGGGTGGAGGGACAATCTCCACGAGTTCTCCACATTTCCTGCTGTCGCCGGCCAAGCGGTCTACGCGCGACCGGCCTGAAGGTTGTGGCATGAGGACTCTTGTCGACAGCCGGCCATCTGAGCTGGCGTTACGCGACACCGCGTCGGTGGCGCTGGGGCTGGGCACGTTCGGTGTGACCCTCGGGGTGACCATGTCCGCTCTCGGAATCGGCGCGCTGCCCGGCCTGATCGGTGCGGCCGCTGTGTACGGCGGCAGCGCGCAACTGACCGCGGTGACACTCATCCACACCGGTGCCGCGTTTCTGGCAGTTGTCGTGTCGGCGGCGATCGTGAACGCGCGGATGCTTCTGTACGGCGCGTCGCTGTCGCCGCGGTTCAGCGACCAGCCGACCTGGTTCCGCTGGCTGGCGCCGCAGTTCATCATCGACCAGACGTACCTGCTGTCCGGCGCGCGGCCCGAGCTCGTCGGGCGCGCGTTCCGGCGCTACTGGGGATCTCTCGGCGCGTTCATCCTGGTGGTGTGGTGCGGCTCGATCGCTGTCGGCATGGTCGCCGGCCCCGCGCTACCGGACCTGCCGCACCTCACCTTCGTCGGCACCGCGATGTTCCTCGGCCTCCTGGCACCCCGGCTGACCAGCCGCCCTGCTGTCACTGCCGCTCTGACCGGCGGACTGGTCGCTGCCGTGGTTGCCCTGGTCCGCCCGGAGCTCGGCATCCTCTGTGGAGCCATGAGCGGCGTCATCGCCGGATCGGCGGCCCGACGATGACCGCGCTCCTCGCCCTCCTCGCTCTGGGCGCTATCAGCTGGGTACTCCGCATCACCTTCATCACCCTGGTCCCGGCCGACCGGCTACCTGCCCGCCTCCGCGACGGACTCGAGTACCTGGCGCCGGCGGTGCTCTCGTCGATCATCGCGGTGGAGCTCATGCGCCTCGTCCACGACGCAGAACCCCTCGACCTGACAATCCTCCTGGCCGGCGCCGCCACCATCGGCTGGGTAGCCCACCGCACCCGAAACATCTCCCTCGCCTGCGGGCTGGGCGTCGCCGTCGTACTCATCCTCGACTACGCACCCCTCTGAGCCCAGGCCTACCCGGCGCGGTGTTGTTCGGCCAGGGCGGGCAACGTCAGCCGCTCGGGCGACGAGCTCGAGGAGGTCGCGTCGGAACCGCCATCGCTTCGCTGTCTCGATCGCCGGGATCCGGCCGTCGCGGGCGCGGGCCTTCGTCTCGGCGATCGGCAGGTCGAGGATTCGCGCCGCGTCGCGGAGGCCGACCAGGACGTGGTCACCAGTCGGGGGGCACTGGCCGGCGTACGGCGAGGGTCGGGCGAGTTGGTGGCGCCACAGGATCTGGTGCCGGCATACGGGGAGCAGGGGGTTGCCGGTGGCCGCGAGTGTGCGCGTGTGGATCAGGGCCCACAGGTCGGCGGTGGTGCAGTCGAAGATCGCGATCGCCTCGTGCATGGTGATCGGTTGGGCCAGGTATTCGACGTCGCTGGTTCGGTAGCGGCGGTGGCGGTGCCCGGGGTGGAGGGTGAGGATTCCGGCCTTCGCGAGCAGCTGGACTCGTTGCCGGGTGTCCTGGAGCACGGCCGCGGCTTGGGATGCGGTGAGCATCGGGTCGGCGGCGAGGCGAGGCTCGCCGCTGCCCGGCCTCCGAGGCGGACTTGGTGCGTCCGGTGGCGGTGACGTCGCGGACGTGGCCGTCATGGTCTCGGAAGTTGGCCTTCGACAGGTAGCGGATCGGCTTGCCCTTGTCGTCGGCCTTGTCGACTCGGGAGGAGATGCTTCCCCAGGAGCCGATCTCGAGCGGTGGTCTCGACATGTCATGCCTCCAACCGGAATGAGGTTGGTGGCTCAACGCTGGCCCGCAGGGTCGGAACCGAGGCGATGTGATGTGACGCACAGTCACGATCAGATGAAGAGGCCGCGGTCGTTCAGTGCCGACGGCTTGGTGCTATTTCGGTCCAAAGAGGGACATAAAGGGGTAGCAGCAGGCATGAAGAAGCCCAGGACACTTGCGTGGCCTGGGCTGTTGTGCGCCGCCAGGGACTCGAACCCCGAACCCGCTGATTTCCACCTGAGGTTGATCAGCGTTCGCCGATGGTGAGTGAAAACTCTTGTTGGTAAGGGATCCAGGGATGGTGTTGTACTCATTGGTCCTCATCGCCAGCCATCCTCCCGCGCTGATTGAGGTGCGTAAAGAGACGCGTGGTCGGAGCGTACAGCTGAGACAGCGAGCGAGTTCAAGGCGGGGAACGTGGTCGCTTGGTGTGTCGGCTCGGTGATGAATGCGCGACAGGCTCCCCCCAGACCGCGATCCCGAACCAGCCGCCCGGCATGCTGGCGCGGTGGACAAGGATCGCTGACCAGACCGGTTCTTCGCGACGCGTTGACGCGGGATCGTTGGCAGAACTCCGCTGTTGTGCATCAGCACAACTGATGCACTGGTCCACAGGAAGAACAGTGGATCGCGGCCGGCCGGATCGGGGTGATGTGTGTTCACGGCTGCGGCGCTGCGGTTGGCGACGCTCCTACCGTGAGATCATCCGAAGAGGCCGCGGTGCTCGGCGATGTAGTGTCCGACGGATTCGGCGGGCGTCCCGGTGACGTTTTCGACGTCGTCGGTATGCCGGTTGTAGCGGTTAGCCCGGTGTAGTTCCGCCACGGTGACGATGTGATCGGTCACGTGTGCGGAGATGCCCAACGACTTGATCGCGTTGCGGAAGTCATCTAGCGACATGTCTACGGCGGACACAGGTCGATCGAGACCCAGGGCGTACTGCTTGGCCAGGCCGTTGATGTCAAGGAGCGTAGGTCCGGTCAGTTCATAGACCTGACCGATGTGCCCAGCCGGACTTTGCAGAATCATGGCGACTACGCGCGCAACGTCGGTGGCCGCGACCGGCGAGGTGCGCCCCGTCCCGAACGGCAGCATCAGTTCTCCGCGTTCAGCGATCGATCGTCGTGACAGCAGGGTGAACAGCGGGTTGTCCAGGAACACCGTCGGCCGAACATGGACGGCCGGCACACCAGACCAGTTCATGATTTGTTCCGACAGCCAGTGCCAGCGTTGGTGGTTTGATTCTTCTGTGCTCGTCGAGGTCATCTCTGAGACAGTCATTTGCGACATGTTGACCAACACTTCGAGATCGCCGCGTTCGGTGGCGGCAGCGCACATGACGGCGGCGGCCTCGAGGTAGTCCGCGGAGACTGCCATGTTGAAGAACACCCGGGCCGCCCCCTTCAGGGCCGCGGCGACATCACCTGGATTGGTGAGGTCACCGACGACGATGTCCACGCCGCGATCTCGAAGTGCGTCGGCCCGGCCGTCGTCGCGGTGAACCATTGCACGCACGGATTCGCCGCTGTCGCACAAGAGGTTGGCGACGAGACGACCGATATTGCTGACTCCGCCGCCAACGCCGGTGAGGAGGTACAGACTGCGTTCAGCCATGGTCAGCCGCCTGAGCGAGCGAGCGGGCTCCCCGCTGAAGGGTCATCGCCACCGCAGGGCCGCTTGATACCGTCATCAGGCCTATCTCCATTTCAAGTGGAAGACATGTTCTTTCGCGTGCACCAAGGCGGTGAGCGCGCCAGCGACACCGTATGCGCACGCGGACGGCTGCGTCGGCGCTGTGCAGGCCCGGCATAGTGGCGTGCACACGATGACGACTGCAGGCGATGATCTGGAACTGCAGCTGGCGATCATTTCCTTGACCCTGGAGTGGTGCTCTCCGCGCCCTGGGCATGCGTCATCCCGTGCACGGTCTTATGCACCAAGTGCACGGGATTTGCTTGGCGGAACTGCCTGGCGGGTCCTCCCTATAGCGTCGATATCTGGCCACTCCCCACAATCGAGCGTCGGCGCTTCCGGTCGGCGTGAAACGCCTGCAGATCGATCGGAGCATTTCATGACACGTGTACTGGTGACTGGGGCAACCGGGGCAACCGGGCGCGCCACCGTCCGCGCTCTCCATGGCAGCGATGTCCAGGTTCGCGCGCTGGTGCACAACAATGACGCCCGCGCCGAACCGCTTCGCGAGCTTGGCGCCGAAGTTGTCACGGGTGATCTGCTCGACTTCGACAGTGTGATCTCAGCCCTGGAAGCCGTCGATGCCGCGTACTTCGTCTATCCGGTGCAACCTCAGTTGATCGACGCCACCGCGTACTTCGCCCAGGCGGCGCGCGAGGCAGGGGTGCGAGCAATCGTCAACATGTCGCAGCGTCCCGCCCGCCGCGAATCGAGAAGCCACGCGTCCTTGAACCATTGGATCGCCGAGCGGGTCTTCGACAGGTCCGAAGTGCCGGTCACACACCTGCGTCCGAGTCTGTTCGCCGACTGGCTGCTGTATGCCGGTCAGGTGGACCGCATCATCGATGCGAACGTGCTGGCGCTGCCGTTCGGCAGTTCACGATTCTCGCCAATCGCTGCCGAGGATCAAGGGCGAGTCATCGCGACGATACTTGCCGATCCCGGCCCGCACGCTGGGCAGGTCTACTACCTCAACGGACCTGAGATCATGACAGGCAAGACCATCGCCGAAGCCGTCGGCGACGTGCTTGGACGGACCATCTCCTACTATCCGATGCCGGTCGCTGACTTCCAAGCCATCGTCACAGAGATCCCCTACCTGTCCAAGTTCTTTGCACAACACATCGGTGCTGTCGCCGACGATTTGGCGAACGGTGTCTTCGAGGCAACCAACACCACCGTTGAAGACATCACCGGCGGCGCTCCTATGAGCGTCCGCGACTTCGTCCGGCTCCACATTGACGAGTTCGCACCCCGCGGCCCAGTCACTGACGCATCGTAAACCAGCGTGCCTTACGCCGCTCATGTCCCCAACACCCAACCAAACTTGAGGGAACTCCGATGACATCACCCACCAAAGCCCACTCGGTCCTCTTCATCCATGGGCTGTGGATCCACTCCAGCGCCTGGCAGCCTTGGCTGGAGTTGTTCGAGCACAACGGCTACAGGGCATCGGCGCCGGGCTGGCCCGGCGACTCGCCGACCGTCGAGGAGACTCGCGCCCGCCCCGATGCCATGAACGACATCGGCATCACTGACATCGTCGACCACTACGCAAGCCTTATCGATCCAGCCGCACCGAAGCCGATCATCATCGGGCACTCCTTCGGCGGACTGATCGCCCAGGAGCTTCTGGCTATCGGCCACGCTGCGGCAGCCGTCGCCATCGACCCGGCCGCCATCAAGGGCGCCAAAGCCCTCCCGTTCGCACAACTGAAATCGGCCTTCCCCGTCCTGGGCAACCCGGCCAACCGTCACCGTGCCGTGGCGCTGACCTCCAAACAGTTCCGCTACGCATTCGGCAACACCCTGACCGAAGAGGAGTCCGACGCGCTCCACGCCAACTGGTCAATTCCAGGTCCCGGACGCCCCCTTTTCGAAGAGGCCGGCGCCAACCTCACGCGACACTCCGCGACCACGGTTGACACACACGTCGCCGACCGCGGTCCGCTGTTGTTGACCTCAGGCACAGAGGATCACGTCGTACCCCTCAAAGTCACACAGCAGGTGCACGAGTTGTACGCCGCGGGGCCGGCCGAGACCGACCTCCACATCTTCGACGGGCGCGGCCACTCGCTGACGATCGACAACGGATGGAAGGACGTCGCCGACGTCGCTCTCGAATGGCTCGATCGCAAACGACTCTAGCTTACCGGAGCCGAACGGTGGCCTCGGGGCGAGGAATGGACTCAGCCGACCGTCACCCGGAGGGAAGATCGTCCAGGGGAAATACGGATCATCAACGGCAGATTTCGGTCAAGTGCTGACCAGGCGGTAGGTGGTGCCGCTGCTACTGGGTATCCACGCGTCGGGGAGTGAGGCAGCGAGAGTGTGCTGAGCCCGCCATCCTGTGCAGTGCCCCGACGCGATCAGCTGCGGCGCGAGTTCGGTCAGTGCTGCGACGGTGGGTGCAATGACGGGCTCGAACGCCGGGCCACTGAGGTGCAGTCCACCGATCAGCGCGTGGACGCGGTCGACGCCGGTCAGGCGTTGCGCGTGCCGCAAGATGTTGATTACTCCAGCGTGGCCGCAACCGGTGAGTACCACCAACCCGTGGCCGCGCAGATGCATCACCAACGCTTGGTCATCCACAACCATGGGATCGTGGCGCCACCCCTGGCCGGTCCAGATTTGGTGCTGCGGCGGCATACCGTGCTCAAACTCCGTGGTGCGGTCGATCTCGCCAGTGACCAAGACGCTACCGTTCACAAGGAGCGAGGGTTGCCTCCGCTCGATGACCTCGAACCCTTCCCCGTTCAGGGCTCGTTTGCTCAGCGTGGGCATTTCGTGCGCCCCGTCCGGCGTCAGCAGCCTTCGCCGGCTCCATACCTGCGGGTGGAGCACCATTGGCATTTTCCTTGCGCCGAGTCGATCTGCCATGCCGGTCAGTCCGCCGGCATGATCGAAGTGACCATGGCTGAGTACCACGCCTTGGATGCTGGTGAGGTCGATGTCCAAGCGGTCAGCGTTGCTGACCATCGCCGTTGGTGAGAGGCCGGCGTCGAACAGCAAGCGCGTTTCCCGTTTGCCTTCACGAATCGCCACCATTGCGGAGAATCCGTGCTCGGCCAGGAGGCCGACCGAGGTGTGACCGCCGTCGAACTGGCCAGCTGGAGTGTCGACTGCTCCGAACCCAGCTCGGGTGACCCCCGCGCTACTGGTCAGCAGTGCGTCGAAGACGTTGTCCACCACCGTGGTGATCCGGATC
The DNA here is from genome assembly GCF_053603655.1 of Kribbella sp. NPDC004138. NCBI lineage: Bacteria > Bacillati > Actinomycetota > Actinomycetes > Propionibacteriales > Kribbellaceae > Kribbella > Kribbella sp. NPDC004138. Next base: position 103,649 of record NZ_JBSGFZ010000002.1, on the reverse strand, counting down.
TCGTCGACCGGAGCGAGAGCAATTGGGTCCACTGCATCCCTGTGGACTGGCCGTGGAGCGGAATCGGCGACGTCCCGCGGCGTCGCGTTCGTCGAGTCGCACATGGTTTCTGCTTTCGTCGTTGTGCACGGCGAGCGCCCCGTAGTCAGGATGCAGTGAGGTCGGGTTCGGCTGCTCTGCACTGACATCGCCTTGGGCAGAGTTCAGTCGGTCGGTAGCGGGCTGGGAGCGACGACAGTCTCGACCAAGCCTGTAGAGACGTCGTAGACCAAGCCGGACACCAAGAACTCGCCGCCTCGGATCTCCTTCTTGATGACCTCGACGTCGACTTGAACCGAGGCGATCGGGTCGCTGACCGATTTGGCTTCGAGGTCCTGGGCCCGGATCTCGAAGTACTCCGTCAGCAGATCTGGGCAATTGGCCAAGTCCGTCATCCCGCAATCGGTGTGGTGCAGTATGACCAGGTTCCACGCGCCTGCATGCCTGCTGTCCGCGTTCGCCTGACCGACCTTCCCTAGCATCACCATGGTGCGCAGCGTCGCGGGGGTGATCCGGCCTCCGACGTTTCGGATCACCGCTGCTTCACCCAGTTCGATCCCCAGCACGTAGGCCGGATCGACGCGCGGATCGACACACCCCACAACCGTCATGTTGCCGCTGGGGTTGAGGGCTAGGCCGGTGGTGAATCGCCCTGCAGCAAAGTGTGCGTTGCGGCTGGTCAGATCGTGAATCTCGGTCATCACGCCTCCTGCGAACAGTTTCGTGGTGGATAGGTTCCCTGTAGATCGCCGGCAACGGGCGGGTGAGACCCGCATGGTTCGCCACGGCTCACAGGTCTGGCGTACGCACCGCCTCAGCGGATGAGGCCTTACACAGACTCGACTCGTCCGGTCATCACGTCGTACACGAACCCGGAGACCTGGGCGCCCGCCAATTTGGGCTCGGAGAGCAGTACGGCGACGTCATGGGCAACTGCTTCCCGGGGGTCGCCAACTGTCTGCTCGGCCAAGTGATTCTCGTCGAGTTCGAAGTAGTCGGACAGCAGGTTCGGCTGGTCCTCCAGCAAAGTGATCCCACAGTTCGTGTGCTGAAGGACGATCAGGTTCCAGCCGGGACCGAGATCGGAACCAGCGGCCTGGGTCACTTTGCGGAGCATGACCAGCTCCATGAGCGTCCGCTTGGTGACGCGACCGCCGACATTACGGATGGCCGCGAGTTCGCCCGGTTGAGCCCCGAGTACGGCTGTTGGGTCGACCCGTGGGTCGACGCAGCCGATGACGATCGTCTTCAGTGAGGGCATCATGCGCAGGCCAGAGGTGAACTGGTGCGCTGCGAAGTCCTCGTTTCGCGTGGTCACGGTCTCGATTACGTCCATTTTGTGCTCCTTGGAATCTTGTCTTTGACTTGCTCTGTGTGCCGATTGAGGTCTCACAGCGAGATCCCGATGGCAGCATGAATCGATCTGACCGCGCTGGCGCCTTCACCCACTGCAGCGGCGACCCTCTTCATGGAGCCGACACGGACGTCGCCGGCTGCGAAAACGCCAGGTGTGCTGGTCTCGAAGGGAAGGGGCGCACGTCCGAGAACCTTCCAGACCTGACCGAGTCCATGCGGGTCCAACTGCGCGTCGGTTCGTATGAATCCGTCGGTATCCATGGCAATCCCACGCAGCCAGGCCGTAGCCGGGTCCGCACCGATGAAACAGAACAGGCCGCGGCAGGTTTGCTCGACACTGCTCATTGTGGTGCGGTCCACGAGATTGATGGTCTCGAGGGTTGCTCGGCCCGCCACGCTGCTGATCTCGGTCGACGTCCGCACTGTGATCTGTGGGTCAGCGGCCAGTCGGTCGACGAGGTAGGCGGACATGCCGGAGGCTACGTCATCGCCGCGAACGGCAACAGTGACCTCGCACCCGTGTGACGACAGGTAGAGGGCGGCTTGGCCGGCTGAGTTGGCGCCACCGACGACCGTGACGGGTGCATCGGCACAAGCTTGCGCCTCCAGCTTGGTCGCGGCGTAGTAGATGCCGGCGCCTTCGAACTGTGTCCATCCCAGGAGCGGCAGCGCACGGTAGTTGGCGCCAGTGGCAATAAGGGTGGCCCGTGTGTCGATTCCGGTCCCGTCGGCGAGGGCAACGCGCAAATACTCTCCTCCGCAGTCGAGGTCGGCGACCTGGCAGGGGCTGAAGAGCCGTGCCCCGAACTTGAGGGCTTGGAGCGTGGCCTTCTGGGCGAGTTCCTGGCCGCTGAGGCCGGAGGGAAAACCCAGGTAGTTTTCGATGCGTGAACTGGATGCGGCCTGGCCGCCGGGACCGACAGCGTCGAGCAGGACTGTGTCCAGGCCTTCAGAAGCCGCATACACAGCGGCCGCCAGACCGGCAGGGCCGGCACCAATGATGGTGAGGTCGACCGGGTCGTGTTGTGTCGTTCGGTAGGACAGGCCCAGCATCTGTGCGAGTTGGCCGGGAGTCGCCTGGCGCAGAACGTGGTCGGGCGTGATCGCGGCGGGTAGATCCGTGCTCGCCAGTGGCGTCGAGGACATGATCGCCTGACCCGCCAAAGTCCCGGCATCGAGCCACAGGTGCGGCAGTCGTTGCCGGGCGGCGTAGGTGCGAAGCGCCAACGCTTCGGCTGACATCGCGTTGCCGATGATCTCGAGTCCGCGGGCGGCGATCCCGTCGCGGAGTACATCCCGGCGGGCCAGAAAGGTTCTGAGCAGGACGTCGGAGACGCTGGGATCATCGGCCATCATCCGGCGGAACTGAGGCGGAGAGATGCGGTGGATCCGCCCTGATTCGACCACGCGGGCTACGAGATAGGCAGTCTGGCCGGTCAGCAAATTGAGTTCGCCGAGGAATCCGCCCGGACCGTAACTGGCGATGATTGCCTCAGGTTCGTCGCGGGTGGGCGGAGAGACGAGCTCGATTCGGCCTGCGTCAATGACGATCAGGTCATAAGCCGGGTCGCCTGGTCTGAACACCACGTCGCCCGCGCGTACGTCCTGGGTCACCCCATAAACGATTAGCCGGTCCAGTTGCGACGCGGTGAGTCGCGGCGAGGCGAGTGATTCTCCGGCCGGCAGGTTGGGTTCAGGTTCGGTCATCGGTCGCCTTGTCTGAGCGGGGGTAGGCGGGGACGCGCCTTGCCGGGGCCTGCTCCCCCGCCCGATTCGGCCGGGGGAGCAGGCGCGACTTTCAGCGGCAGGCTGTGAGCGTGGCTGCTGTGACGACCAGGTCAGTGACCACCGCGGGCCGATACACCATCGACAGGTGTGGCGCTTTGAATTGGACGACGTGCGCTCCGGCGCGGGCGGCCATGATCCGCTGTTCGGCCGGCGGGATCACCTGATCCTCGGTGCCGATCAAATCCCACGACGGGATCGTCTTCCAGGCCGGGACGCCGGTCACGGCCTCGTCGAGTGCGCTGGCGACCAGGGGATGCTGTGCCTCCGCGAGCTCAGCCGCCTTGGCCGCTGGGATCCCGCCTGCGAAGATCTGCGGGAACAGGTCCTTCTTCACGTACAGGTCGTAGTTGGTGCCACCGTTGATGGGAACGATGTCGAACACTGTCCGCGGGTCGTCGACGGCCAGCGCGGAACCGTCCTTCGCCCTGGTCAGCTGGTTGAGCGTGTCTCCCTGGTCAGGGATGTAGGCGTCGATGTACACGAGCGCCTTGACGTTCTTGTTGCCGGTCGCGGCCTTGGTGATCAGGATGCCGGCGTAGGAGTGCCCCACCAACACGATGGGTCCTGACAAGGTGGCGAGGTGGTCCGCGAGGTAAGCGGAATCGGAGGCGACCCCGCGCAACGGGTTGGGTACCACGTCGACCGGGTATCCCAATGCACGCAGTCGCGCGGTGACGGAGTCCCAGCTCGATTCGTTGGCCCAAGCGCCGTGCACGAGCACGATCGTGGGTTTGACGATGCGATACTGCGTCGACGCCTCGGCGGTGGCGCTCGAGACACTCGCCGCGGTCAGAACCAGCAGGCCTGCGGCCAACGCGCCGGCCACTGCTCGGGTGAACTTTCTGATGCTGTGCATGATGTTCCTTTGGTGTTGTACCGATCCGGGGTGAGCCTCTGGCAGCCCGGGGTGCAGGGGAGACCGGAGTCCCTTGTTACTTCAAGAAGTCCAGGAGGGCGGCGTTCACCTGGTCGGCGTGCGTCCAGATGATGGCGTGCGGGCCGCCCCCGACGACGACGTGCGTCAGGTCCTTGATCAGACCTGGGAGCCGGTTGCCGGTGAAGACCGGTGGCAGGATGCGATCCTGGTCGCCCTGCATGACCAGCACGGGGACGTCGAGGTTCGGCAGATCGTCGCGGAAGTCGGTAAGCCAGGTGGGAATGCAGACCACCGCGCCCGTGGCGGATGCGGATGTGGCGGTGTTCCAGCTGGACCGGAAACGCTCCTCGCTGACCAAGCTGCCGCCGTACACGTCGTAGTTGTAGAAGGCCTCGAGGAAGCCGGTCATAAAGGCCGGCCGGTCGCCTTTGGCCGCGGCCACGAAACCGTCGAACAGGCTTTGGTCGAGGCCGTCAGGATTGTCGTCGGTCTTGAGCAGGAACGGCGGAACAGGTGCGATTAGCACCGCATTCTTCACTCGGCCGGACCCGTAGGTGCCGATGTAGCGGGTGACTTCGCCGGTGCCCATCGAGAACCCGGCCAAGGTGATGTCGTGCAAGTCGAGCGTGCGGATCAGTACGTCGAGGTCCGCGGCGAAGGTGTCGTAGTCGTAGCCGACGGCCGGTTGGCTGGACCGTCCGAATCCGCGCCGATCGTACGCGATCACCCGATGCCCGGCGTCGAGCAGTGCAGCCTCCTGCTTCTCCCAGGACCGCCCGTCGAGCGGATACCCATGGATCAGGACAACGGGCGCCCCTACGCCGTGGTCCTCGTAGTACAGCTCGATGTCCCCTGAATTTTCCTGGCCCACCCTGATGTGCGGCATGATGCCTCTCCACTGCGCTGACCGTGATCCGGGGCCGGACGGCCCGGCCTTCATCACGCTAAGTGGATCTACGTGCGGCCGGTGCGTCGCACACGAAGGCGTGCACGCGCTGCCGAAGACCGTGCACACCGTGCAGACAGCGGCGGAAGACGCACGGCCTCGGCGGCTACTGCGGCGGTGAGATCACGGTCGCGACACCAGTGACACCAGCCGGATCATGGTGTGCCATGGTCCGCCACTCGCGCGGTGAGAGCCCATAGACAGCACGGAATACGCGGCCGAAGCTGGACGGGTCGGTGAAACCCCAGCGCCGCGCGATCGTTGCTATCGTCAACGATCGCATCCCGGGCCGGGCGAGGTCCTCGCGGCATCCCTCCAGCCTCTGTCTGCGGATCCAGTCACCGAGGGAGATCCCGCCGGCAGCGAGGACGTTGTAGAGATGGCGCACCGAGATGTGGTGCTCGGCGGCGATTTGGCCGGGGTTAAGCCCAGGGTCGCCCAGACGGGCCCGGATGTACTCCAGGATCCGCAACTGCAACGTCGCCTGCCGCGGTTCCTTTCCGAATGCGGTGGCATCCAGGTGGGTCGTAATGAGCGCGCGGACCAGCTCGACGCTCGGGTGGCTCACCGAGGCTGCGTCAGGGTGGGTATAGATCTCGGGGCGGCTCGCCAGCCTATGCAGATAGGTGGCGGCCAGGTCGGCGATCGGATGCCCTGGGCTGAGCGTCGTGGCGCAGATCTGCCTGATCGCGTCGTGCGGCAGGCCCAGGGCGGCGATGGGAATCCGGAAGAAGTGCTGGCGGATCCCGTCAGGGTCGACCAGCGTGTAAGGCACAGTCGAGTCATAGATGACAAGATCCCGCGGGTTCAGCACCGCTTCCCGGCCATCCTGGATTACCAGGCTTGAACCAGTCAGCTGCAGTCCCAGGAAGATGCTCGGCGCAAGGTCGTCCCGGGTCAAGGCCAACGTCCGCTCTACGGTGAGCGCGTTCGAGCGGACCGAACACACCGTGAGCTGTCCGAGCTGGCTGATTGCCCCGTACGCGGCTGCCGGCCCAGCCTCGGTCGGGAAGTCGATCTCGACGCGGACGATCGTGCTCGCAATGGTCTCCCGTACCGCCTCGGCGCGATCAGCGGCAGGGACGCTTCGCGCATCAAGAATGACCGTCATACCGCCACCTTCGATCCCGGCACCACTCACAAGCGTGAACCCGGCGCTGGCTTATGTTTGGATAAGTCAGCTGCGACGGTACGCGCCAGACTGTTGTCGACGCAAGTCAGGTCTACACTCATGACATGACAGATCTACTCAGCCACCGGGAGGCCTGGTCGATGGCCAATTGCCCTGTCGCCGCCTCCATGGATGTTGTCGGCACGCGTTCGGCGATCCTGATCCTGCGGGAGGCGATTTTCGGCACCCGCCGATTCGAGGACTTTGTCCGCCGAGTCGGTATCGGTGAGCCGGCTGCGGCGGCGCGGCTCAAGGAGCTGACTGCCGCCGGTCTGCTGGAGCGGGTGCCCTACCGGGAGCCTGGTCAGCGGACGCGGCACGAATACCAACTGACCGCCAAGGGAGTGGACTTCCAGCCGGTTGTGTTCGCCTTGCTCCAGTGGGGGTCGAAATGGGAGACCGATGAAGCGGGCCCGCCTGTGCTTGCGACTCACCGCGCCTGCGGTGCGGCTGTCGGAGTCCGTATTCGCTGCGACGCCGGCCACGATGTGGAGCCGGGTGACGTCGTGATCGAGGCGGGCCCGGGGCTGATCACACTTTCCTGACTGCCCGCGCTGGTTCGGTTTGAAAACAAACCAAGGAAGGAATGGTCGATGACCGCTCGAGTCGCTCCGTACCTCAACTTCGGTGGCAACGCGCGTGAAGCGATGGAGTTCTATCAGTCGATCTTCGGCGGCGCTCTGGAGATCACGACCTACGCAGATCTTCACCGCGCACAGGACGCCCGCCAGGAGAATCTGGTTGCTCACTCGATGCTGAAAGGAGCGAGCGGCGTCATGCTGATGGGCTCGGACGCCGCGACTCCTGCGGAGTACGAGCCGGGCGGTTCCTTCTCAGTAGCGCTTGGCGGCGACGAGGCGGAGGTTACCGCGTACTGGGCCAGGCTCTCCGAGAGCGGAACGGTCACTGTGCCGTTCGCGAAGTCTGCATGGGGAGCGCTTCACGGACAATGCGTCGACAAGTTCGGCACAGCCTGGCTGGTGAACGTCACGGCCGGAGAGCAGATGCCGTGATCTCCGGCCGAGGCTGCACAGGTCGCGCCAAGTCGCCGACCGCGCAGTTCTGTCACCCGGCGACTGTCTGCATCTCCGGCTCATCGGCGCTCTCCCTCACACCGCGTGCTAGTACCCACTGCCGGAGCAGCACCAAGCCGAGGCCGGCCAGAAACCAGATAGCGAGGACGACGAGCGAGGACCCGGCATGCGATCCGTCGAAGTAGCCGAAGTCATTGATGGCTCGCACGGCTGCGCCGGGGGGAAGCTTCGCGGAGACAGCCTGGGCCCATCCAGGCAGCAGGTCGAATCCGATGGTCGCTCCGCTGGCCGCGTTGCCGACGGTTGTGAGGGTGAGTACAGCCAGACCTATTCCTGCCGGGCCGAGCCAAGCCCCGAGAGCCTTGGTTGCGAACGCGCTAGCGGCCGACAGAAGGACGAGCGACACGGCCAGGAGCGGGAAGGGTGGCGTGAGCGAGCCGTAGATGGGACCTGCGATTGCAGCGGCGATGACGCCGATCGCAACGGCGAAGCCGGCCATCGCGTAGAGCCGGTGGACCAGGCGAACCGTTGCGGCCGCTCCGGTGAGGCCTTGGGCCAAGACGAACGAGGCGAGCGTGACACCGAAGACCACATAGAACGCGGACAGTCCGCGTGCGTCATACCTCACGAGGGGGACGATGTCGCTTTCCTCGACGGTGAATCCGGCCTTACTGGCCAGGCCGCCGACGAGCTGTCGGGCTGTACCGCTTTCACTGAGCCCACTGGCACCGGCATACTCGAGCTGCAGTGTGGTCGGCGAGATCGTACCGATCACGGCGATCGCGTCTCCCTTGCGTACCAGAGCTGCACCCTCTTGGATGCTGGCGACTTGGCGGACGTCCACCGAGTCGCCCAAACCGCTTCGCGTCGTTGCGGTCAGCTGTGGCCCGACCGCAGCTAGCGGCAGGCTGTGCGGTGCCGGTGCTCGCTGGAGCCCGACATAGACCGCGATGAATGCAGAGCCGATGATCAGCCCCGTGAGCACCAGCGGGATCCAGGTTTTGTGCTGGGTGACTTCGGGGTCCGCCGTGCCAGAGCTCGGAACAGACGATGATGACATGACGACTTCCTCGGTTAGAGTGATTTGAATGTCAAACGAAGCGAAGCCGACTGCTGCTGGTTCGGGAGACAGACCGCAGCGTGACTCGCTGGCCGTCGCTCTAGACGCGATCAACGACCGATGGTCCTTGCACATCGTGCGAGCCGTCGCCTTCGGCGCCTCGCGATACACCGACATCCCGCGAGACGTCGGCGCCCCTAGAGACGTACTTGCCTCGCGGCTTCGGAAACTCACCGAATCCGGGATCCTGCAACCTCGCTCACCCGAGAACGGCCGCCTGGCTGGGTATGAACTCACGCAGAAGGGTCGCGACCTCGGGCAGGTCATCTTGGTGCTCAAGCGCTGGGGAGATACCCACCGCGAGAACGCCGTGCCCCAGGTCGACTTCATCCATGACGTCTGCGGCGAAGTGTTCGTCGCCGAAGTCTGCTGCCAGGCGTGCGGCAGGCCGATCCAGTCGGGGGAGTTCTCTGTCGATCACACTTCTCAGGGATGCTGACGGGGCGGGGGCTGTTGCCCCCCGCGCCCGCCGCTGCGCCACGGTGAACCATCAGATCTCGGCGATCATGGCCGCGATCACGGCCGGCTGATCCCACTGAGGCCAGTGAGCAGCATTCGGAACCTCTCGCAGCACTGCCTTCGCGAACAGCGAGTGCAGATGCTGCGCGACCCCGCTGTTCAAATACGGATCATGATCACCGAAAGCAACGGTCACCGGGATGTCGAGTCCGGTGAGTTGACCGCTCGCGATCTGGGCGTTCTGTTCACGAATCCCCGGGAACAGGTCGGCGGTCCAGGCCCGAATTGCGGAGATTGCATCCGTTTGATTTGCGTCGCCATAGAATTGCGGAAGAATAGCCAATCCACCGACGCCGGCGGGATCGGGTGGTCCCGGGTTCAACCTTCTGTCGGTGTAGGTGAGCATCCATCCGAGAATATTGGGGTCGGCGACGATCTCGTCCGCCAGCCGCGCCAGATGAGGGTCGGCCAGAAGACGGATGAATTCAGGAAACTCCAGCGTTGGGGAGTCCCCGAAGAAGGTGTTCAGCAATACCATCCCGCTGACCAGGCTCGGGTTGGCCAGCGTGAACCTGATCGCGACGGGACCACCGATGTCGTGCCCGACCAGGACGGCATCGTTCAACTCGAGAGCGTCGATGACCGCGGCCAACTCGCTTTCGCGTTGGCCGGACTGTATCGGCCAGATTGCGTCTCGCCCAGATAGACCGTGGCCAAGGAAGTCGAAGGTGACGACATGCCGCCCCGCCAACTCCGGCAGGAGGCGGTTGTAGATCCGTGAGTCGTCGGGGAAGCCGTGGGTCATCACGACCGCGGGGCCCTCGCCAGCGTACTCGTTGACGTGAACGTATCCCTTGGCAGTGGCTACCTGGTGTTCGGTCACGGCTAGCGAATCGGGGCTCTTCATGCTAATCCTTCTGATGGTCAGACTGCAGGTGAATGAAGATTCTTCTGCGGATCCCAATGCACGATATGGATGATCAACCAGACAAGACGTTAGGCCCCTTTGTCACCCCGTGCGCTTCACGCGGGAATCCACTGCGCGGAATGTAGACAAGTCTGCACGCACTGCAGAGTCTTTTGATCGATCACGCAATGCGACGCATGACGGTGAACCGATCGGCTATCGAAGTATGCATCGACTGATAACGTGTCTTTCGTCGGGAATTTCGGCGAGTGGAGAAGCGCATGGCGACGAAGATGCGGCTGACCGTGGCGGAGCGGAGCAAGGAGGTGTTGCGGGCGGCGATCCACGCCTTCGGCGCGTCCGGATATGCGGGTACGAAGACCGGTGAGATCGCCCGGCTGGCAGGCGTCTCGCAGCCGTATGTGATCCGGCTGTTCGGGACCAAGCAGCAGCTCTTCCTGGCCGCCGTGCAAGCGGTGTGCGACACGATTGAGCAGACCTTCCGGCAGGCTGCCGACGAGATGGCCGACCTGGAGAGCATCGCCGCGGCATACGAGACGCTGATGGTCGACCGCGAGATGCTGCTGGTTCTGCTGCACGGGTTCTCGGCCGGCGCCGAGTCGGCGATCGGCGATACCGTCCGCGAACGCTTCGGTGGAATCTACCGGCTGGTGCGCGAGCTCACTGGCGTCTCACCGATCGAAGCTCGGGACTTCCTCGCCACCGGCATGCTCCGGACGATGCTGTCGGCGCTTCGGATCAGTGACCCGGCCGCGCCAAGTCTGCCCTGGGGCGAGGAGCTCAACTGCACTTTCCTGAACGACCCCCGGACACCGAGCTAGGCCTCGGCGGAACAGCCTCCCCCGAGGCGAACCAGATCAGAGCCGTGGCGAGCACGAGCACGTTGACGGCGCTCAGCACAGCGGCCCTCGAACTCCTACAGCCTCTTCCGGCCGACGCACGGCCAGGTCGCGAGGGTGGCGGCTCGCAGGAGATGGCAACAATCCTGCCGTTTGCACATTTGGTGCCGCTGTCCACCGAGAACACGGAACGGTTCGCGAAGCCCCATCCAACGAACCAGAACCCACTCGCCAGCAAGACAGTTCAGAAGCCATACAGGTATCGCCTGGTGTTGAAGGCCTCGCAGCTGCCTTCGAGGAGTTCCTCAACCATCGCCCCTACGGGCGGATGGTCGATAGAGCCGAGGCCGTCCTCAACGATTGCCGGCGACGCCATGGCTGCTCTCCTCGGCGAGCATGGAGATGATCTGGTCCGCGTCACCCAGAACCGGAATGTTGGCGTGGTCGCTCGAGAAGATGATCTACCTGGTGCACTTCGCCTTGCGGATGCGCGGTATGACGTCCTCGTAGATGAACCGGTTGTCGAGGTCGGGCCCTGACCCTGGTTCTTGGACACGCTGATTCCAGCAGTTGCTGGGGTAAGCGAGATGATCCTGACTATGGCCCGCAAGAACTACTCCGAGCAGTTCCGTCGGCAGGCCGTCGACTTGTACGAGTCCACCCCGGGCGCGACGCTGAAGGGCATCGCGGCTGATCTCGGGGTCGAACGAGCGACCCTGAAGCGTTGGGTCGACCAGTACGGAACGGGCAAGCAGACGACCGCCGATGGGACCATGACCACCCGCCGCGTGAGCAGCCGAGCAAGCGGCTCGCGGCCGCCGTCGGGGCTGGAGACTGCGGAGGAGAAGATCGCCCGTCTCGAGGCTGAGAACGCCGCGTTGCGGGCGGAAAGACCAAGCTCAGCACCGAGCGAGAGATCCTGCGCCAGGCGGCCAAGTATTTCGCCGGGGAGACGCGCTGGTGACCCGCTTCCAGTTCGTCGCCGACTACTCCACCACCTCCTGCGCTGACCGGAGTGTGAAGCGGCTGTGTGAGCTCGTCGAGATCGAGCGATCGTCGTACTACGCCTGGCTGAAGGCCGCTCCCGCCCGGCAGGCGCGGGCCGCAGCCGATGCTCAGCTCGCCGACCGTATCCGGTCGATCCACGACGAGGACGACACCGTCGGCGCGCCGCGGGTGACCGCGGAGCCAACGACGGTGCTCCCGCAGGTCGGCGGGTGAACCACAAACGGGTCGCCCGCGTCATGCGCGAGCACGGCATCCGCGGCTACAGCAGTCCGCCCTTGAGAACGAAGTGTTCGCGGCCGGCTGGAGATGTGGCCAGCCGATAGAGAAATCGCTCAAGGATGTACTCAACCATGACTTCGTCGGTGGCGCGCAGTTGTCGGCGCGCTGAGTTCCGCAAGTCGTTGTAGACGCGACCGGTCGTGGTGTTGCGGGCTGGATTGACCATCAGGCGAGCACCGCTTCAACGGCTGGCCGGATGACGGAGAGGGCGTGCAGTTCACGCGCAACGCGTTGAAGGTTCCCGACCCCGTCAGGCCCGCTCGTTCGTAGGTAGCGGCCGAGTGCCCCGAGGGCGCGTGTGTGGCCGATTCGATTGCGGTGGCGCATGGCATCAACCACGCTGCGGGCAGCGTCGTAGACCGGCACGGACTCTCCTGGCGCGGCCTCGTACTGCTCGATGTTGAGGTCGAAGGTCTTGGCCGCGTATTGCGCGACCACCACGGGTGGATAGGAGATTGCCGGGCGGCGAGTGCCGCGCGGTACGGCGATGTGTACGGCGGCTGGTATGTCGTCGATCAGATCGTGCAGCGCGAGAGCGGACTCGCAGCAGACGACTGCGTGGGATGCTCGTGTGTGAACCGCCAGCAGATCGAGGTGCGCGGTCTCGGGGGCGTCCGACCGCCGGTAGACACCACGCGAGAGCTCGAGCGCGGTGCCTTCGCTGACCAGCGTCGCCAGATCCCGTGACGGCAGCCCGGCGTGGCGCGCCTGCGCCGTGGTGAAAGTGGCCGGCAGCATCGCCAGCCGTTGGCGTGCGCGAGTCGACTCCACAGACGTCATGTATCAAATCATACCCTGCGATGGCATCGAAGGGTGCGATTTGATACACACATTGGATCTCCGCCTCACAACTGATCAGGACAGACTGTGTCCGTGATCTGGTCGGCGACCGGGTAGAGCCGGAGGGAGGAGTGACCAGCGGGCGGCGCAGATGGAGCCGGTCGGCCCCATGCTCAGTCATGGTCCCATCCTTGCGGGCTCAGCCTGGCCAGCTCGAACAGGTCGTTCGCCAGGGGACTTGCCGCCGCTTCTGTGTCGCGCTGCGATGGGGCTGAGGTGGCACGTGAGCCGGTCGGCTGTGACGAGCTTGCCGGCGCGTGCGGCGTCGCGTACGGCGTCGGCGACCAGGGACAGGTAGGTTCGGAGCTCGACCAGATCCGCGATGGGGCGCTCGACGGTCAGGGTGGGGACTCCGTCGACGTGGATTACGTCGTCACGGGTCAGTTGCCGGATGCGCAGGCGCACGCCGGGAAGCTGGGTTCCTCTGCGTGCGGGCACCATGAAGTCGAAGCCGTCGAGGAAGAAGTCGCCGATGTCGTGGACGATCGCCGCCGTGATGCCGGCCGTCACGACCGATGCGACACCGGCGCTGGTGCGGGGTGCGGTCGTTCCACCAAGGGCCAGCCAGGTCGCGTAGATCGCCTCGTGGTCTTGTGGTGGCGCTCCGGCCATGCGGTAGACGCCTTGTGCCACACGCTCGATCGCGCCGGCCGACGCCATTCGGGAGAGCTGCTTGCGGGAGACGCCGGCGTCTTTGGCCTGCGCAGTGGTGACTAGGCCCCACCGGCGTTCCGCGATGGAGCCGAGCCGTGCCAGCGTCGGATCAGCAACGATTGTGCCCAGTTCCGGGGACAAATGTTGTCGCAGGTGCAAGCTGCCTTGTCCAAGCCAGTTAGCCCGAATGACGAGCCTCCGAGACCGATGACGCCACATCCCCCCGACGCCCCCAGCCGTGGCGTCATCCAGACCTCGGCTGTCCGTCATATCGTTCGACGTCACTCTCTGTTACAGAACTGCCGAGTCCGAATCAGCTCGTCCAGAGGCTGTGCATCGGATCGATTGCGCCGAGATCGGTGTGCCTCAGGGTGGAAGAGTCCGAGGGCGAAGTGCGACGTACGTGGCACCGGCGAACTCGCCGGCCGGGACCTGGCACGCCTTCCGCTGCGTCGTAGTGTCGGTGACTCTCGGTACGCTGGCGTCGGCCGGTTCCGGAGGAGGGTCCCGTGGATGCAGAGTTCACGCCGTTCAGTTACCTGACGGCGCCCAACGAGCGTCTGTACCGGGCCGTGATGGACGCGTTCGTGCAGGCCAAGCGGCGGTTCGTCGTCCATCTGCGGCCGGAGGACGTGCGTACGTCGATGCGGGACGTGGCGGAGCTGCCGGCGATCACCGACGCGCTCGGGCGGCTGGTGGAGTGGGGCAACCTGCGCGCGGACCCGGACACCAGTCGCGTGACGTCGGTCGAGGACTTCCACCGATCGCGTTTCCTGTACCAGTTGACCGTCCGTGGCGAGGCGGTCGAGCAGGCGGTCGCGGCGTACGACGAGGCGCTCGGCCGGCGCGGCGCGCTGCAGGCGGTCGCACTGACGGACATCGCGATGCAGCTCCGCGCGCTCGCCGAACTGTCCCAGGTCGCCGAACCCGATGCGGCGAAGGTGCATCTGCTCCTCAGGGGATTGGTCGACCGGTTCACCGATCTGGCCGGAAACGCCCAGGCCTTCATGAGCTCGCTGCAGCGCACGATCGATCTGCACGACGCGGACGCCGACGTCTTCCGTGCGTACAAGGATCGGCTGATCGACTATCTGGAACGGTTCATCAAGGATCTGGTGAGTACCGGCGCCGAGATCGCCGCCCTCGTCGGCGAGTTGGAGCGCCGCGACGTCGGTACCTTGCTGGACGTCGCGGCCTGGCGGGAGGCCGAGGACGCCGGTATGGCCGTCGCCGGCCGGGCCGTGACCGGGCACGACCGTGTAGAGGTCGGGCAGAGCCGAGCGCATGCGATGCAGGGAGGCCAGGTAGGGATCAGGCCCGCCTTGCAGGAGCATCGGCGCGATGCCGGCGTGGCAGAGATAGTTGCCCGTCCACGCCACACCCGCATCGGGGACGTAGACGATCGTGTCACCCGGCCCGTTGCCCGGACCGAACTGCCAGAGCTTGACGACCCGTTCACCGAGGTCGATTTCGGCCCGGCCGTCGAACGATACGTCAGGCTTGCGCCAGTTGGTGATCGCGTCGAGCAGCGCCTCGTCGCCAGACATGTTTTGCGACCTGAGCTCGCGCTCGCAGGCCGGATCGGACGTGTTGTCCTTGGTGAGGCGTGAGGACCGTACGACGACGTCGTCGGGGAATGCGGCGCTGCCGAAGGTGTGGTCTCTGTGGTTGGTCGTGGTGACGAGGTACCGCACCGGTACGTCGGTGAGCTCGGCGGCGATCTGCTGGATCCGCTGGGCCACTCCGGCGGTGATACCGGCGTCGACGACCAGCGCGGCGCGCCGGCCGATGACGATCCCGGTGTTGTCCTCGGGCGGCTGATTCGCCAGCAGGGCATGGAGACCGTGGCCGAGCTCGCTGATGGTGAACTCCAGACCGACCGGGCTGAGATTCTCCGCCTGGTATCTGTCGGGGCGGGCGGCGAGCTCGCGGTCCTGGACGGGATGAGTGGGCATAAGGTGTCTCCCTCGTCAGCGGCGCAGGAGCTGCGCGGTGAACGTGTTCAGCTCGATCGGGTCCTCTGCGCCGACCACGACGGTGCCGCCGAGGTTGACCAGATGACCGTTGATGACGCAGTTCGGCTCGAAGGAGAACGTCATGCCCGGCTGCAGCGGTAGGTCGCGACCGACGGTCGGGACCTCACCGAGTCCGCCGTACACCGCGGCCGGTGGGAAGGTGCGCAGACCCCGGCCGAACCCGCAGACCGTGCCGTACGGGTTGAGGCCGTGGACCATCGGGTGCACGTTCCACCCGCCGGCGTCCTCGAGGACGGCGAGCATGGCGTCCGCGACGTTGCCGAAGGTGTTGCCGGGACGGAGAGTCTCCAGCCCGACGTCGTAGCCGGCGCGGGCGATCTTGGCGGCTGTCTCGATGTCGGGGTGGACGTCGCCGACGGCGATGGCTACCTGGCTCTGGGTCTCGCGCCGGGCGACGGAGTTGAGGACCTCTGCCATGACGACGTCGCCGTTCCTGATCACCTGACGCTGCTGTGGTCGGTATGCCCAGGGCGCGTCACCCCACGAGACGACCGAGGCGCCGGTGTTGATCAGGATGTGCGGTTGCGCGCCGCGGCGGTATCCGGTGGCCATACCGGCCGCGAGTACGTCGGCGTCGGTGGCGCCGGGGTGCGCCGCCAGCAGCATCGCTTCCGCGATCTCGTCGCCAACGGCCGCGGTGTACTCGACCAGTGCGAGCTCCTCGTCGGAGTTGGGCAGCATCCGCAGCAGCAGCGGGAGCCACGCAGGCTTGAAAGTTGCCTTCGGGAACTCTTCGGCCAACGGGGCGTAGAGAGCAAGCGGAAGGATCGGGAGGATGTGCCAGGGCGGGTACGGCTCGAGACCGACGACACCGATCCTGCCTTCCTGGACGTGATGTTCACGGACCAGCGCGGCGACGTGCGCAGGATCCTTTCCGACCCGGATGTCCTTGGGGGAGATCCACAGGTCGTCCCCGCGCTTGGTCGCCTCGATGTGGTCTGTGACGTGCATCGGCGACCAGACGAGCTGGATCGGGTCCGCATCGCCGAAGAACATCACAATGGTCCCCGGCCGGTCGTTGCTGAAGTAGTTGTCCGGCGCGAACGGCGCCGCTGGAATTCCCTCGTGCTCGCCATACACCAGTAGGGCGTCGAGGCCTTCGACGGCCATCACGTCTCGAGCCAGCGCCCAGCGCCGGTCGCGTTCGGCCTGGCTGTACGTCGGAATTCGGTCCATGGTCATGTCTCAGATCTTCCTCTATGAACCTAGAGGAATGGCAAGTTGAGCCGATGTGATCTGTCGGACATGCGTCGTGTATCTCTACGATGCTAGAGTCTCGCTCGATCGAAAGGTAGGGTGTTGATGAATACAACTGTGCGCAAGCGCCTGGGCTCGACCGTCGCTGCGACGGTCCTGGTAGGCGGTGCGGTGATCGTGTCCGCGAGTCCAGCGCAGGCGATCGTGTACTACACCGTGAAGAACGTCCACAGCCACACGTGCCTGACCGCCGGTGCGAAGCAGAGCAACGGCGCAGCGTCGGTCTTCGTTGCGTCGTGCAACGGCAGTACGTCCCAGCAGTGGACCCAGTCGGGCTCGGACAGTGCCAATTTCCATCTGCTGAAGAATCGGGCGACAGGGCTGTGCCTGATGACGGACCACAAGAGCCATGTCAATGCGGTGTGGGCGAGCGGGTGCGACATCACGCAGCTCGACCAGGTCTGGCAGCACGACTTCACCTCCAGCGGGGGATACATCGTCAACCGCCGTGACTACATCACCAAGATACGAACGAGCCCTCGGGCCGGTGCGGTCTACGCGGACGACACCGATCAGACCGAGTGGTCGTACTTCCAGTGGACCTACTCGTACGTGTAGGCCGTGCAGGCGGGTCGGAGTACAGGGGACCGACCCGCCTGCCGCGCGAGCGGATCACCGAGGGCCTGAGCGTCACCTTGGTGCTGGAGTGAGACGCCCAGAAAACACGGTGATCATCGCTTGAGCGGGTGCGCCGATACGTCGAAGGTCACAGGGCTTTCGATGGGTGCCTGGCCGGGACGGTTGATCGACAGCGTTGCGGCGTACCGTCCGGGTGCGTCGAACGTGCGCGTGACGGCTGTGTGGAACGGGCCGTTCAGTCGCATCTCGGGGATACTGCCTTCCTGGGTCGGGGTCAGCGTGACTGGCTCGGTTATGCCGTCGCTCCATTTGACGGTCGTGACAAGTCCGGTCGAGGTCTCCCCGGGCGCGGTGACGACCCACTCGACCGTGGCCGGTGTACCCACCGTCGTCGTCCGATCGTTCCCGCGGGCGGCGATCGTCCAGGCCACGTCGGCGGTCGGGAAGAAGTTCGTTCCGTTGACAGTCAGCCGGCCTCCGAGTTTCGCCAGGCGTCCGGTGAAATCGCCGTAGTCGCGCAGGGCCTGTGGGGTCCAGCCGACTTCGGCCGTTGCGGCGATCCGGGGATAGGCGTAGTACTCCGCCTGGTCGACACGGCGGATGAACTCGCCCCACAGGGCGGACTCGACGCCGAGGACGCTGGACTCGGCGATCCCCGGGATGAACGTCCCCGGATCCCAGTTGTAGTGGCGGTCGAGTCCGCAGGGGCCACCGCAGGCCCAGGTCCCGCCGACAGGCTGGCGGGAGTCCTGCTTCTGCGGCACGTAGGTGTTCGCAGCCGGTGAGAGTACGACCTTCGCGCCCCGCTTCCGCACTGCGTCCGCGACGGCCGACCGGTTGCCGCTCCAGAACTGGATGACTGCGTTGCCCTGAGGGAGCGCGGCGCCGGAGTACTCGTTCCAGCCCATCACGGTCTTGCCGAGCGCAGCAGCCTGAGCCGAGAAGCGGTCGACCATCGTGACGTAGTCGGCGTGGCTCGTCACGTGGGCCTCGTCGCCGCCGATGTGCAGGTACGGACCGGGCGTCATCCTCGCGATCTCGGTGAGGACTTGCTGGACGAACTCGTACGTGACCTCGCTGCGCGCGTCGAGCGAGGAGTACCCCACACTCGGAGTGCCGTTGTGGGGAACCGTCTCCTGGCCCGCCGCCGGCCGTGGTTGCGACCCGGCCGTGTTGAGCTGCGGGATCGCGTGCAGGGCGGCGTTGATGTGAGAGGGTACGTCGATCTCGGGGATCACGGTCATCCCGTTCGCGCCGGCGTACCGGACGATCTCGGCATAGTCGGCCTTGGTGTAGTAGCCGGTGAGACCGAGTTCGGTGCCCATCAGTTTGCCGCTCGCGTTGTAGGTCACCGCTGTCGCGCCGCTGACCTTGGTGAGCAGGCCGTAGTCGATGCCGGCCGGGTTGTCGGCCGGGTTGCCGATGGCGATTCGCCATCCCTGGTCGTCGGTGAGGTGGAGGTGAAGACGGTTGATCTTGAACCTCGCCGCGTCGTCGATGTACCGCTTCACCTCGGGCACCGGGTAGAAGCTCCGCGCGACGTCGAGCATCACACCGCGGTGCGCGAACCGTGGATGGTCGGTGATCGACACCGACGGCACCGTCCAGGAGTAGTTCAAGCGTGTCGGCGACTCGATCCATTGAGGCAGCAGTTGGCGCAGCGTCTGCACCGCGTTGAGTGCGCCGTTCGTCGTACTCGCCACCAGGTCGACCCGCTGCTTCGAGACGGCGAGGTGATAGCCCTCTGCCTCGTGGCCCGCGGGACCGGCGCCGGGGCGCACTCGCACGACGATCGGGGCCGGGCTGTTGCCTCTCGGCAGGTCCGGTATCGCGGTGTCGGGTACAGGTGTCACCGGAAGGGCGTAGCCAGTCGCAGGCCGCAGCGCCGAGGCGAGATACCTCGCCGGAGCGACGGCTGCCGGCCCCGCCGCGAGGATTCGTGTTCCGGCGTCGAGGTGGAAGGGCTCGCCGGCGGAGTCGGTCACCGAGACCGGCTTCGGGACCAGACCGAGTCCGGGCGCGGTCGCGGCGCCCTGGTCTCCGTCGGTGGCTGTGGCCGCTGTCGCAGCTGGCATCGCTGCGGACAAGGCAGCGGCGATCAGGACGCCGGCCAGAGTGAGTCGGCGGCGTCGTCTCGAGGTTGTGAGAGTGGGCATGTCAGTCCTTCCCGGTCGGGCGGTTCGCGGGTTGGTCGTCGTACGGTGTATCGCCGTAGTGGTACTGGAGTCTTGTCAGCTCTGTCTCGAGTTGGTCGCGGATGCCGGCGTGGGTGGGATCGTCGGCGATGTTGTGGAGTTCGCGCGGATCCGCCTGCAAGTCGTACATCTCCCACTCGGGTGGATAGGTGGTGTCCGCGGAGCCTTCGACTCCCAGGCCGTCGGCGTAGAAGTAGACGAGCTTGTGAGTCCGGGTCCGTACGCCGTAATGCGCCCAGGCGTGATGGTGAGGGTCGTCGTGTTCCCAGTAGCGGTAGTACATGGACTGCGGCCAGTCGGCCGGCGTACGCCCGCCGAGCGCAGGACGGAAACTGCGACCTTGCGAGGTGGGTAGCTCCCGATCGGCAGCGATCCCGCACAGGTCGAGCAGCGTTGCCGCGACGTCCACGTTGGTGGTGATCCCGTCGGGCGTGCTGCCTGCGGCGATCTCGCGTGGCCAGCGGACCAGGAACGGCATCTGCAGTGACTCGTCGTAGATGAATCGCTTGTCGTACCAGCCGTGGTCCCCGAGGAAGAAGCCCTGGTCGGAGGTGTAGACGACGATCGTGTTGTCGCGCAGTCCGCTCTCGTCGAGGTAGTCCAGGACGCGTCCCACGTTGTCGTCGACCGACTGGACGCACTGCAGGTAGTCGCGCAGGTAGCGCTGGTACATCCATCGGGTCCGGTCTGCCCTGCGCTCGTCGGGCTTCAATTCGGCGGGTAGTTCTTCCTTGACGTCGCCGGCCTCGAGGTCGTCGGCGATGGTCATGGTTGCGGCCCGAACGGCGGCGCTCCTGGTCGCGTAGTCGTCGAACAAGGTGTCCGGCTCAGGGATCGAGCCGATCGGGTAGAGGTCCTTGTGCTTGGGGTCCGGGATCCAAGGACGGTGCGGCGCCTTGTGATGGATCATCAGGCAGAACGGCTGCCCGGGTTCGAGGCGGGCCAGCCAGTCCAGGCTGAGGTCGGTCACGATGTCGGTGGCGTACCCCGGCGCCACCTCTTCTCCGTGGGGGGAGATCATCAGCGGGTCGACGTACTCGCCCTGTCCGGGGAAGATGCGCCAGTCGTCGAAGTCCTGGGGGAGTGCCTGCTCGGACTCGCCCAGGTGCCACTTGCCGAACAGCGCCGTGCGGTATCCATGCCGGCGAAGCACCGCCGGGTACGTCGGGGTGCGGTGGTCGAACTCGGCGTAGATCGACGACACTCCGTTGACGTGGCTGTAGGTGCCGGTCAGCAGTGAAGCCCGGGACGGCGAGCAGACGGCGTTGGTGCAGTACATGGCATCGAGGCGTGCACCATCGGCCGCGATCCGGTCGATGTGCGGCGTGCTGTTGATCCTGCTGCCGTACGCCGAGATGGCATGGGCGGCGTGGTCGTCGGTGAGGATGAAGACGATGTTCGGCCGGTGTGGAGGCATGTGCTCAGGCCTTCGCGTACTCGGCGCCGAGGTAGAACTCCTTGGCCGGTGCGGGGTTCTTGACCTTGCCGATTCTGGCGAACAGCTTGCCAAGGGTGTCCAGCCAGCCGTCGATCGTCCCATCGGTGCTCTTGGCAACCAATTCGTCGGTGCCGAGCACCTTGACGTACCTGGCCTCCGACTCCAGCCCGGCCTTCGGTGCCTTGAGGAAGCCGGCGAGCAGGTCAACGGTTTCTGTTCGGTGCTCGTGGTTCCACTGGTTCGCCTCCTTGGCGACGCCCTGGAACCGCTGGAGCAGATCGGCGCGCTGGGTGATATCGGGCGGCGACGAGCGCGGACGGGAAGGCGAGCTCGGGAAAGACGGTCGACTTGACCAGTTCGACCAGGTCCGGTTTCCGGGCGGCGACGGTCGCCACATGCGGGTACCAGATCGCGGCCGCCTGGATCTGTCCGGAGATGAAGGCGGAGATGGCCGTCGGCGGGTCCATCACGACGCGCTTGATGTCGCTCATCGTCATCCCCTCCTTCTCCAGCGCGAGGTTGAGCAGCATGTCGCCGCTGGTTCCCTCGGGGACGCCGACGGGCTTGCCGGCGAGATCCCTGAGGCTCGCGGTTCCCGGTTGTGCGATGACCCTGTCGGCCTGTCCGAGCGACACCAGCGCGACGACCTTGGCCTTGCCCGACATCGGCAGCCACAGTGCGCCCGGACCGATGTAGGCGAAGTCGACGTCGCCTGTGCCGAGTGCCTGGATCGCGAGCGGGCCGCTGGTGAAGACGCTCGTCCGTGCACGCAGCCCGTGCTTCGCCCAGACTCCTTGCTGATCCGCGACGGCGACCGTCGATGCGCCGTTGCCGTCCGCGATGTAGCCGACCTTCACGTCGGTCAGCTTGCCCTGGCCTGCTGCGCTGCCCGAGCAGTTGGTGATCAGTGGGGCCGTGGCCAGGGCGGCGACACTGCCCAGCAGGGTCCGGCGGGAGAGCTGCGTGTTCATGCGATGTCCTTGGTGTCCTGGTGGTAGACGGAGTTCCAGACGTGGTTGCGTAAACGGGCGAAGTCGTCCGACAGACGAAGTACCTCGGTTCTCGGATACGGCAGGTCGACAGGGATGATCGAGTGGATCCGGCCGGGGCGCGCGGCCATCACAACGACTCGGTTGGCCAGGTACACGGCCTCTTCGACGTCGTGCGTGATGAACATGACGGTGCGCTTCTCCTCGGTCCAGGTCGCGAGCAGTTGGTCCTGCATCCGTACCCGGGTGAGGGCGTCCAGGGCCCCGAACGGTTCGTCCATCAGGAGAACCGTGGGATCGACGGCGTAGGCGCGGGCGATCGCGCAGCGCTGTTTCATCCCGCCGGACAAGTTCTTCGGCAACGCGTCGGCGAAGTCCGTCAGCCCGACCAAGCCGAGGATCTCGTCGACTCGGCGGCGTCGCTCGGCCGTGGGCATCCCGCCGAGCTCGAGCCCGAACTCGACGTTCTTGCGAACGGTGAGCCAGGGAAACAGCGCGTACTGCTGGAAGATGACGCCACGCTCCGGACCTGGTCCGCTGACGGTCGTCCCGTCCACCCGGACGACGCCTGACGTCGGCCGCAGTAGCCCGGCAGCCAGGTTGAGCAGGGTGGACTTGCCGCAGCCCGACGGTCCGACCACGGTCACGAACTCGTTGTCGGAGATGTCGAGGCTGACCCGGTCGACTGCCGTGAAGGGCGCGCCGTTCAGCTCGAACACGCTGGAGACCGAGTCGAAGGCGATCTTGGGCTGTGCGTTCATCGGCGCTCCTGCCAGGAGGTGAGTCGCCGGTCGGCCCAGAGCAGGCACCGGTCCATCAGGAGACCGAGAACGCCGATGGTGACGAGTCCGACGAAGATGGTCGCGATGTCGTAGTACACCTGTGCTTGCTGCATGCGATAGCCGAGACCCTGCTGCGCCGCGATGAGCTCCGCGGCGACCAGCGTTGCCCAGGAGGCACCGAGCCCCTGCCGCATCCCGACGAGGATGAACGGTACCGAGGCCGGTACGGCGATCCGGCGGAAGATCACCCAGTCGCTCGCGCCGAGCACCCGGCCGGCGTTGATCAGCGTGCGGTCGACGGTCACCACGCCCTGGAACGTCGCGATCACACACACCAGGAAGCTCGCGAGGGTGATGACGAAGATCTTCGGTATTTCGCCGATGCCCATCAACACGATCGCGAGCGGGATGATGGCCAGCGGTGGAATGGTGCGGAAAAACTGGATCCAGGGTTCCAGGACCGCCCGCGCGGTCCGGTACCAACCCATCAGGAAGCCGACCGGGACTGCCAACCCGCAGCCGATCACGAAGCCGATCAGCACCCGGCGGAGGCTTGCGGCGACGTCGGTCAGCAGCGTTCCGTCGCCGGCGAGTTCGCCGAACCGGACAGCCACATCGAGCGGACCCGGCAAGGTCGTCGGATTGAGTACCGAAGCCAGCCACCACAACGCGACACCGGCGCACACCGAGGCGATGCTGATCAGGCCCGAACGAGAGGGCTGCCGCGGGGTGGGTTCGCCGACGTCCTCGGCGCTTTCTGCTGCAGTCGCGACGGGCTTCGCGCCGGTGCTGACCGGGGTCATGACGAGGTCCCTTCGACAGGTGCCGATCTGAGTTGAGCCGGTCGGCCCCCGTTCTGCTTGATCAGGGTCAGTTCGCGCTCGGTCAGTTCGAGCCACGAGATGTACAGCGAGGTCGATGCCCAGCCGCGGGAGTGCGACAGCCAGTCGATGTACGCGAGCCAGTCGGGTTCGATGGACAGCACCGGGTCGACGTCGGCCGATCCGCCGAAGGGTCCCTGCTCGTCGGCGCGTTGCTTGATCCGGTAGGCGAGTTCGGTGCGGACGATCTCCAGCGCGTAGTCGACACCGAGTTGCCCGGCGAAGTTCAACCGCACGATGAACGCCGGATCCATCGGCCTCGGCGCCGGCACGAACGGCTCGCCGGCCCAGTCGATCAACGCGTTCTCGCCGGCCTCCGTGAGGCTGTAGACCTTGCCGTCCGGACCCGTGTCGCGACGGTCCACGGTCGCTTCGATCCAGCCCCGTTCGGTCAGGTCCGCGAGCGCCCGGTAGATCGGCGACATGCTCGCTCGGCGCCCGAGAAAGATGCCGTCCCGCCGGAGCCAGCGGCCGAGGTCGTAACCGGTCGCCGGCCGCCGGGCCAACAAGCCGAGCAATGCGTAGTCCGGGTTCATCGTCTCTCCGTCGTCTGAATGCCTTGGGAATGACCAAGTGGGCATACCTTGCCACGGCGATTCGCGGGTATGTCAAGGGGCGAGCTACAACCACGCGGGTATAGAGATGCACGCATGCCTCGAACTTGACGGATGCGCGAACATGCGCGATTCTTCATGTATTGCGCTCATTCGATCAGGATGGCGCGAGCCTGACCCGCCGCGAGCACCTCGGCCGGACACCTGTGGAGTTTCTGTGACTCGACGTTGGAGACTGATCCGATGCGCGCGGTGAACGCGATGCCGAGCGTTGTCCCCGGGCTGCAGCAGTGGATCGGCGGGGTCGGTGAGGTCCGGCTCGCTGCCGGGCTGCGGATCAGCCTGAGCCCCGACGACGCTGTGGCGCTACGCGGTGTCGCCGACGAGCTCAGCGCGGACCTGAAGGAGCTCACGGGGTGGACCGTGCCCACGGTCTTGTCCATCGAGCCTCGACCGCGAGACATCGCGCTCACGCTGGATGCGGCCGCTGACGTGGGGCCGACCGCGGTCGCCGCCGCCGAGGGATACCGGCTGGACGTGACCGACGGGGTGCGCATCACCAGTCGCACGTCGACCGGGGTCTACTGGGGCACCCGGAGCCTGCTGCAGATGCTGATCCGGCAGAACCACGGGGAGGTGACGCTCCCCGTGGGCAGCGCGGTCGACTGGCCCGACTACGCGGTCCGGGGATTCATGCTCGATATCGGACGGCGTTGGTTCGGCCAACAGTTCATCCGCGACTACGTCCGCCACCTGAGCTGGTTCAAGCTCAACACGTTCCAGGTGCATCTCAACGACAACGGGTTCGGAGGTCCTGGCGGCGACTGGTCGAAGGCACAGTCGGCATTCCGGCTCGCGACCGACAACCCGCGGTTCGCCGGTCTGGCCGCTGAGGACGGTGCCTTTACCCGCGCGGATTGGGACCACCTCGAGGACGTTGCCGCCGCACACCGCGTCACGATCGTTCCGGAGATCGACGCCCCGGCACATGCCCGCGCGTTCATCGAGTTCGACCACAGCCTCGGACTCAACGGCGGCAACTCGGACCATCTCGACCTCGGCAAACCCGGGACGACCCTTTTCATGAGGGAGGTCTTCGACGAGTTCGTGCCGTGGTTCCGCGGACCGGCCGTGCACATCGGGGCCGACGAGTACCCGCGCGAGTACGAGCCGCAATACCGCCAGTACTTCAACGACATGGCCATGCACGTGCGCGGGTTGGGCAAGGACGCCTGGGCGTGGGGAAGCTTCTCGAGGATGGCCGGCAGCGCTGCTGGATACGACCGGAACGTGACGATCAGCTCGTGGAACAACGGGTGGTACGGGCCGCAGGAAGCGGTGGCCGACGGCTACACGTTCATCAATACCAATGACGACCTGCTCTACATCGTCCCGTTCGCGGACTATTACCACGGAAACGGGCTCGACGGCCGTTGGCTGTTCGACAACTGGCAGCCGAACGTCTTCCCGGGCGGCCAGTCGGTGACCCCCGGAGAGCCACTGCTGCGTGGGGCGCTATCGGCGGTATGGAACGATCTGGTGAACAACGCCTACGACGCCACGGACGTGCACAGCCTCGTGGAGCCGACCTTCGGCGTTCTCGCTCAGAAGATGTGGCGGGGCACCGAGCCCGGCACGACTCACGAGACCTTCATGAGCCGCCTGTCCGGGCTCGGTATCGGCCCCGGCTCGGAGATGCTCACGACCACCTTGCCGCAGCCGAAGACCCACGTCTGAAGCTGGTCCTCGGCTCCACGGCGCCCTTGCCGGCCGGCCGTGCCCTGCAGGAGCGTTTCCGGTAGGTGCCCGATGGCGGGACGTCAGATCATGGTGGTCCAGATCTCCGTAGATGCCGAATTGCCGACGAAGGGATTGTTGACGGCCCAGAGCAGTCCGCTGTTGTTCTCCGGGACATCGAAGTCGCACAGCACCCAACCGGCGTCCGCGCCGCGATCGTTGAAGCACCGTCGGGCCCAGCCCGGTCCTTGGATCGTGCCGGCCGCGCTGTCGCCGTTCGCCTTGGTGTCCTTGACCCAGACTCGGTCGCCGTACTCGTGGAAACAGGCGGTCGCCCCAGTCGTCGATACGCACCACAGACCCAGGTCGCCGTAGGGCGGCGGGCCGCTCGGGGTCCCTGTCGTCACGGCTTCCGCTGTGTTGGTCGATCCCGCCGTGACCAGTGCTGCCGCTGCGATGATCGCGGCCATCTTGCGCCTCATCATGCGACACCTGCCAGGGTGTGCAGCCAGCCATCGATCGGGCCTCGTACTTCCTCGAGGTCCGCCAGTTCCCTGTCGGCACGGAGGCCGTAGATGCGGTCGAAGAGCAGTCCTTCGAGGAGCGCGACGAGATCTTGCGCGGCTGCCTGCGGGTCGGTGGCGCCGAGGGTTTCGAGCAGACGTGCGGCGACATCAGGATTGAAGAAGCACGTTGCCAGAGCGGCCCGGAGTGCCTCGTCCTGCTGAGCGTCGGCGAGAAGTGCGTAGCGGGCCAGAACGTCCCGGCGGCGAGACTTGAGCAGACCTCGGAGTTGCGCGGCGACCAATTCGGCGGCGCCTCCCATCGTCGGTGGGTCTTGGTGCTCCGGATCCTTCAGTGCGGCGAAGGCATCTCGCGTGACGGTTGCCAGGTGATCAACGGTGGCCATCAGGAGCTCCTGCCGGCTCCGGAAGTAGTACGACGTCGAGCCCTGGGCGATCCCGAGCCTCTTGTCGACAGTCTGGTGAGTCAGTGCGTGGCTCCCTCCCTCCGCGGCCAGATCGAGCGCAGCCGCGCAGATCTCCGTACGGTGAGACGACTGAGCTGAGGGCATCTCTCCTCCGATTCCTCTGGATCGTCGATTGTTGACTCTAGGATCATAGAGGATCGATGTGGTGAGTGAAAGGCGAGATGCGGGGGCTGCCGGTCAGGCGTCGAACCAGGCCATTGAGGTCATCTTCCAGCCGGCGGGGGTGTGGATGAACTGGGTGGTCTTGTAGCCGGTGCCTTCGAACGGCTCGCCGTCGCGGAAGCCGGACTTGCGGTACTCGCTGAGGCGGTGTCCGATCGTGCCACAGATCTCGGTCTGCTCGGAGACCTCCCATTCGGAGAACTCGGTGAGTGTCCCGTCGGTAAGCATCCGTTCCCGGGGCTCGATGAAGGTGTCGAGCGTGTAGATGATTGGCCCGGCTCCGACGTTCGCGATGATGATGCCTTCAGGGATGAAGACTTCGCGGACCGCCTGTACGTCGGGGTGCCGGCCGCCGGTGTTCGTGAACGCGCCAAGGAAGGTACGCATCAACTCGTCGAGTTCGGCCTTGGCGGCCCTGTCGGAAGTTCCTGGTTGCGCGGGCTGATGCCGTTCAGACGAAGGCATCGATC
This sequence comes from Kribbella sp. NPDC004138, assembly GCF_053603655.1. Taxonomy (NCBI): domain Bacteria; kingdom Bacillati; phylum Actinomycetota; class Actinomycetes; order Propionibacteriales; family Kribbellaceae; genus Kribbella; species Kribbella sp. NPDC004138. The sequence continues at coordinate 76,240 of NZ_JBSGFZ010000002.1, read as the reverse complement.
AACCCTGGTTCTGGAGGGCCTCGAGCCAGAGAGCTATCGGCCGGCGGAGGTTGTTGAGGCTTGAGCGAGTACCGGGGGAGATGCTCACCCGGGAACCGTAGACGCGATCGAAGAGGAGACCCTCGAGCAGGCTCAGGAGGTCGCGCGCGGCGCGGGCCGGATGTGGTGCGCCGAGTGATTTCATCAGCTCGGTGGCTGGTTTGTGGCCGAAGAGGCAACCGGCCAGCCCGGTGCGCAGCTCCTCGTTGTCGAGAGTGTCCGGGGCCAGTGCGTACCGGGCCAGGACGTCGCGACGGCGTGGGCCGAGGAGCGAGTCGAGGTACTTGGCAAGGAAGGTCGCTGCGTTCGCGGTGGTGAGGTCGGTTGGCCGGTGAGCAGCCTGGGCCGACTGGAAAGCGTCCCGCGTCAGTTCCGTGAGATGCATGATGGTTGCCTGGACCAATTGCTCGCGGGTCCTGAAGTAGTACGAGGTCGAGCCCTGCGCGATGCCGAGTTCCTTGTCGATCTTCTGATGGGTCAGGGCGTGGTTGCCGCCCTCGGCCGCGAGAGTGAGTGCGGCTTCGCAGATCTCCGTGCGGCGGTTCGATGTTCTCGGCATGCCCGGAAGTCTAGTTCCTCTACAATGCTAGTGCTCGGCCGCGAACCGGAGGGCCCTCAGGCGGGGGTGGGCGGGAACGTGTCGGCGAGGCGGTGGAGGAGTTCGGCGACCTCTGTGGTGCGTTCCAGCGGCAGCCTCGCGGACGGGGCCGAGACGCTGATGGCGTTGCTCGCGCCGGGCGTCGGGAGCACGATCGCGACCGCACGCATCAGATCGGCGCTCTCCTCGTCGTCCACCGCGAAGCCGTTGGCGCGAATGGTTTCAAGCTCGGAGCGGAGCTTGCGCCGGTCGGTGATGGTGGCCGGTGTGAGCGAGCGCAATGGTGCCGGCAGCAACTGATCGACCTCCTCCCAGGAGCGCTGGGCCAACATCGCCTTGCCCATCGCGGTCGCGTGCGCGGGGAGCCGCCGACCGACTGCGCTGTACATCCGCAGCGGGTGCGGCGACTCACGTTTGGCGAGGTACACGACGTCGGCGCCGTCCAGTCGTCCCAGGTGCGAGGCTTCCTGCAGCTGATCGGTCAAGGCGGTCAGGATCGGCTGGACCATTTCGACGATCTTGTCCACGTCGACGTACCGCGTGCCCGCCAGCAGCGCTCGGAGACCGATGCGGTAGCGGCTGTGCGAGATCTCGTCGGTCTCGACCCAGCCGCGGCGCTCCATCGTGCCGAGCAGCTTGTGCAGGCTGCTTTTCGGCATGCCCAGCCGGCGGGCGATGTCGGACAGCGTCAGCCGCTCCTCGGTCCCGGCCAGGAGTTCGAGCACATCCAAGGTCCGCTCGGCGGACTTCACACCCTGTGGTGCCCCGTTCACTGTCGCACTCATGAGGTCACTATAAGCGATTGTTCCAAATGAGGAACGACGATTCCATCCGTGAACCTTGACACGCTCCAGCAGCAACCCTAGCGTGTACAAACAGAAACAGTGTTCCCATATGGGAACATCTCATCCAGATTCGAGCAGAGGAGCTCCCATGAGTTTCCGGACTTGGACGGCCGCGGGCCTCGTCCTGATCGCCGCCGCAGCGACCGCCGGGTGCGGCGGCGGCGGAGGCAAAGAGGCCTCGAACGACGGCCCCGTGACGATCACCTACGCCGCCCCTGGGAACGGCGACGGCCTGGCCCATGGCGAAGGTCCGATCATCAAGGCGTTCGAGCGGGCGAATCCCCAGATCACCGTCAAGATCGAGGAGATCCCGTTCGCGGAGTACAACACCAAGCTCACCACCGTGTTCCGCGGCGGGCAGGGCCCGGATCTGGGACGCGTGAACCACACCGACATCCAGACGTTCGCCGGTGGCGGCTTCCTGGCGCCGCTGGACGACGTCATCCGATCGGACAAGATCGCGATCGACTCGTTCATTCCCGCGCTGGTCGACACCGGCAAGGTCGGCGGCAAGCAGATGACGCTGCCGCTGACCACCGACACCCGAGTCCTCTTCTACAACCCGAGACTGCTGAAGTCCAAGGGGATCGCCAAGCCACCGGCCACCTGGGACGAACTGATCAGCGATGTCCAGAAGTTCGCCGGCAGCGGCGTGTACGGCTACGGCTTCCCCAGCGACAGCGACTACGCCCTCACCTACGAGACCGTCGGTCCGTACATGAAAGCTGCCGGTGGCGAGATCCTCAGCGGTGACGACGAGCCACAGGCCAAGGCGGCTGAGTCCGCAGGCACCGTCGACGCCGTCAAGCTGATCCAGGAACTGGTCAAGACGAAGGCTGTCCCGCCAGGTACCAGCAACATGAAGGCCGACGCGCTGTACCAGCTGTTCTCCCAGAACAAGATCGCCTTCATGCTCGGCGGTCCCTGGGTTCGTACGGCGTTGCAGACCAACAAGCCGGCGATCGCCTACGGAACCGACTACGCGACCGCCCCGGTCCCGGTGAAGACCGCGGGTGACCCCTCAGGGTCGACCGCAGGTGGCTGGCAGATCGGCGTGTTCAAGAACTCCAAGCACCAGGAAGCGGCCGGCAAACTGCTTGCCTTCATGCTCGAGCACGACAACCTCGTCGCGATCAACAAGGCAGAGGCGTTCCCGCCGCTCAAGGACGGACTCACCGCCAAGCCGTGGTCGGACGATCCCTTCTACCAGGCGTACGAGGACGTCCTGCCGCATTCGGGACTTCCGCTGCCCCCGATCGCCCGGATCGCCGAGGTGTCGGCGGCGTTCGAGAAGACCGTGCTGCCGGTCATCGTCGATCCCAGCAAGCCGGCCGAGCCCGCTCTGAAGGACTTCGACGAGCAGGTGAACCAACGGATCCTCGGATGAGCGTGCGAGAGCGCTCGGCCGCCCAGGCGGCCGAGACCGCGGTGCCGGTAAGGCCTTCTCGCCTTCGTCCGGACAGCAGGTCGCGCCACGAGCGAGCCTGGCCGTACGCGGTCCCGGCGTTCGGGGCGTTGCTCCTGGTCCTGGCGTACCCCTTGGCCTACAACGTCTGGGTCAGTTTCCATGTCCAGCGGCTGAGCCCGTCCGACGGTCGGTTCGTCGGCTTGAGCAACTACCAGCGCGTGTTCGACAGCGGCGCGCTGACCGACACGCTTGGCCGGACGATGGTCTTCACGGTGGGATCGCTGGTCTGCCAGTTCGTCGTGGGCCTCGCGACCGCGCTGGCGCTGGAAGCCTTTCCCCGGGCAGCGAAGGTGATTCGGCCGCTCCTGCTCGCGCCGTGGGTGATGCCGGGAGTCGCGGTGGCGGCGATCTGGCTGTCGATCCTGAACCCACTCACCGGCCTCGGCAGCCGGCTTCTCGACCTGGTCGGGCTGCCGCCGGTGCAGTGGCTGGCAACAGGGTGGTCGGCCATGCTGAGCCTGATCGTCGTGAACACGTGGAAGTCGGCGCCGTACTGGATGCTGATGCTCTCGGCGGCGCTCAAGACGGTGCCGCGAGAGGTCGTAGAAGCCGCCAGGGCAGACGGCGCGTCGTACTTCCGCGTCGTCTGGCATGTACAACTACCCGGGATCCGGCCTGTCCTCGCCACCACGTCATTGCTGGCCTTCGTCTGGACCTTCAACTACTTCGACCTCGCCTACCTGCTCACCAACGGCGGTCCGAACGACGCGACCAGCACGCTGCCGTTCGCGATCTGGGAGTCGGCGCTGAAGTTCAACCGGTTCGACCAGGCGGCCGCGTACTCGGTGGTCTCGATCCTGCTGACCGGAATCGCGATCGGCTTCTATCTCCGAGTCTCCCGACGGCAGGCGGCAGCATGAGCGCGCACCGCGTCTTTCGTTTCCCCTGGGGCGCCGGCCTGGTCCTGGCCGTGGTGCTGGCCGGCACGTTGCTGCCGGTGTACTGGATGGTCGCGTCGTCGCTGAAATCGGCGGGCGAGCTGAGCGCGATCCCGGCGACACTCTGGCCGCATTCCCTCAGCCTCGACCAGTACCGGAAGGTCCTGGCGGAGGGGTCGTTGTTCGCGGCGACCGCCCACTCGCTCTTCATCGCCGCGACAACCACACTGCTCGTCGTCGTCCTGGGCTGCTCGGCCGCGTACGCCGTCACTCACCTGAGGTTCCGGCTGGGACGGACGATGCTGTCGCTCGCCCTGGTCACACAGCTGCTGCCGCAGGCCGCCACGCTGGTTCCCGTCTTCATCCTCTGGACGAAGCTCGGCCTGGTGAATCAGTTGCCCGGCGTGCCCCTCGCGTACGTCGCCTTCCAGTTGCCCGTCGCGGTCTGGATCATCACCGGACACTTCGCCGCGATTCCGAACGAGGTCATCGAGGCCGCGCAGATCGACGGGAGTGGATCGGTGCGAACGCTGACCTGGATCGTCATACCCATGGCCGCGCCCGGCATCGCCGCGGTGGCGATCTGGTGCGTCATCGGTTGCTGGAGCGAACTCCTGTTCGCGCTGATCCTGCTGGGCGGCGACACGCACACTGTCCCAGTCGCGCTGGCGGGCCTGATCGGCCAGCACGTCACCGATGCCGGTCAACTGCTCGCGGCCGCCACCCTCGCGGCGCTGCCGCCGCTCGTCTTGTTCTTCTTCGTCCAGAAGTACTTCTCGAACAGCCTGGCCGGATCGGTCAAGGGCTGACCCGAAGGGATATACCCCATGCCCACTCGCTCCGTCGCGATCATCCCGACCTCCCACCTGGACCTGTTCTGGCTGGGTGACTACCGCAACTGCCTTCGACGCGGCGACGAGGTGATCCGCTCCTACCTCGACCGGGCGATCGAGTCCGGCGACGAGACCTTCGTCATCGACACCGCGATCTTCGCCGAGCACTTCCTGGCCGAGAACCCTGCCTACGAAGGCAAGGTACGAAAGTTGCTGGCCGAGGGCCGGCTCGAGATCGGCGCGGCCTACATCGACCGCTGGGAGAACCTGGTGCTCGGCGAGTCGATCATCCGCAACATCCAGATCGGCCGGGCCTGGGCCCGCGAACGGCTCGGCGTGGACGCCCAACTGGCGGCCCATCCCGACCTGCCCGGACTGAACGCTCAGACAGGTCAGATCTACGCGCAGGCAGGGATCCGGTACTACGTGACCAGCCGGAAGATCTTCCACGAGGGAAGGATCTGGCGCCATCGTGGTCCTGACGGCTCCGCGATGACCATGGTCACCTGGCCGCAGCACTACGTCTTCCTCGCACTCAACGAGTCCGGTCTCGACCCGCGCACGCATGGTTCGTTCCTGGAGGGCCGAACGCTCAGCTTCGACGATCTGGAGAGCCGGTATCCGCACGGTGTCGTCGCCGTCTCCGGATCGGCCGGCGATCTCACCGCCGCCGGGGACTTCACCACCCGCTACGGCAAGGACCTCCGCGAGTACGTGGGCCAGTACCGCGCCGAGGAGCCGGATCTGACCATCAGTTACGCGATCCCGGCGACCGTCGTAGCGCCGTACCTCGCGACCGATACCCCGCTGCTGGAAGTGTCCGGCTCACTGCCGAGCGTATGGGGCGTGGCGCCGGACGAGGAGATGCGGTTCTTCCACCGCGTCCGCCGACTCGAAGCCTTGCTGCTGGACGGCGAGACAGCGAGCGCGATCGGCGTCGCGGCTGGTCGCACACCGCTGCCGGAGTCCGCCAAGAAGTGGCGCGGCCTGTACGGCGAGGACGCGTTCTTCGACCAGGACGACTACGCCCCGGACGGACGCGAATGGGAATGGCTCTGGCGCATGCACGTCTTCACCCAGGATCACAACGGCGGCGGGATGGACGGGCAACTGTCGATCTTCCAGAAGAAGGTCCGGCATGACCGCGCCCTGGGTTTCGCGAGCGAGGTCCTGGACCATGCCGTCGGCCGGGGCGAGTCGGACCAGCCGGCCCTCGTGCGCACGAGGCTGGGCGACTCCGACCGGCACCTGATGCTGGACGAGTCACTCTCCGAACACCTGGCCAAGTGGCTGGCGAGGTGCCCGGAGGACAGCGTGCAGTTCCTCGAAGGGCCCGGCGACACGTGCCAGGCCGTCCTTCGGACGGCCGCGGGCGCGGGCGTCGGTTGCGGACCGATTGACCCCGCGCCGATCACCCGAGCGCCGGAGGTCCACGAGACCGAAGCGGTCATCACCATCCACACGGACCACGTCGACGTCTCGATCGACAGGGCAACGGGCCGCCTCGATCTGCGCGATGCGGTCACCGGGGCCCTGTGGACCGTCCCGGTCGGCGGTGCGTACGCCGTACCTGAGCATGGCAACGACGTCACGCTGGCGACCGACGAGACCGCCGCGACGCCGGCCGTCCTGGAGTCGGTCGAGCTCACGGATCGCGGACCGGTCGTGGCTCGTGTCATTATCCGCTGGCAGTTGCTGGACGTTGTCTTCACCAGCGCCGTCCGGGTGTGGGCCGGCGAGCCACGCGTCGATCTCGAGACGACGGTGGACTGGCCCGGCTTCGAGAACTGGCAGATCAGGTTGCCGCTGGCAACGGCTGACCGGTCCACGGTGTCGCACGGAACCCCGTTCCACGGCTCGGGCTGGGATGAGGTCGATGCCCGCATGAGGCCGTTGATGCCGGATGAGATCTCCCCGGAGAACCTGCGGGCCTACCGCGAGGTCCAGCACTGGTTGCACGTGGATGCACCGGAAGGTGGGCTCGCCATTCTCACCGAGCACCCTGCCTTCCGTCACGCCGGAGAGCGACTGGAGGCGGTTCTGCTCCGGACGGCGCCGTCCTGTGGAGATCCGCGGATGGCCTGGGCGAACCCCGGCCGGACGGCTTGGACGCTCCGACTGGTTCCCACCGGCGCGGGCATTGCGAGGGCGGAGGTCGCGGAGATGGCGGATGTGGCCTGGCGTGCTCCCCGGATCGTGCCGGATGCAAGCCCCCAGGTTGTGGAACTCCTGCGCAACGAGGGCGACGACGTACGGCTGTCCGCGCTGTTTCTCGACCAGTACGGCGCGAACGCCCGCCTGGTCAACCAGTCGGACGCGCCGGCAACCGTACGCCTCACCGGTGCGGCGGTCGGAGCGTCGGCCGATCTCGTCGATCTCGACGACAACGTCGTGGAGACAGTCGAGAGCATCGACGGCGAGGTACGACTCACCTTGCCGCCGTGGCGCATCCAGACCCTTCGCCTCGGACAGATCCGCCAGGGAGAACAATCATGACAAAGCTCACGATCGCGAGCGTCGAAGCGTTCGAGGTGACGGTGCCGATCGAGGCTCCGCTGCGCCATTCGTACGGCGTGCACGAGGCGTTCACCCGGACGATCGTCCGGGTCCACACCACGGACGGTCTGGTAGGGCTGTCCGAAACCGCCGCGTCCGCGGCCGAGGTCGAGCGGGCCGGAACGATCGTCCTCGGCATGAGCGCACTGGAGACCGGAGCGATCCGGATGCGGGTCACTCAACGCTTCTACTGGAGCAAGAACCCGCTGGTGGCGGCCGCACTCGAGATGGCGTGCATCGACATCGTCGGCAAGGCGCTCGACGTCCCGGCGTACCAGGTTCTCGGCGGGGCGTTGCGGGACTCCATCGACCTGGCCGCGTACTGCTTCTACCGGCACCCATCGGCCGCGGAGCCGGCGGTCACGACGCCCGACGAGATGGCCGAGCATGCCGCCGACCTGGTGCGCAGGTACGGGTTCGGTACGGTGAAGCTCAAGGCCGGCGTGCAGGATCCGGCGACCGAGGTGGCGACCCTGCAGGCGATCAGGGACCACTTGCCGGACGTCCGGCTACGGATCGACCCGAACGGCGCCTGGGCGACCGGGACCGCGCTGGGGCTGCTCGACGCTCTCGCCGAGATCGGCCTGGAGTACCTGGAGGACCCGGTCGCGGGCCAGGCCGGGATGGGCCTGGTTCGGTCGAAGGCCTCGATGCCGCTGTCGACCAACATGTGCGTCGTCGACTTCCAGGACCTACCGGGAGCCTTGGCGCTCGGCAGCGTCGACATCGTGCTGTCCGATCCCTGGTACTGGGGCGGGCCGCTGGAGACCAAGGCACTCGCCGCCATCTGCCAGATCCACGGCCTCGGTGTCGGCATGCACTCGGGAATCGAGCTCGGGATCGGGATGGCGATCATGGCCCACACCGGCGTGACCATCCCCGAGCTGACCCTCGCCGTCGACGCCCACTACCACCACCTGGTCGACGACGTCATCGCCGGACCGCGGCTGCTGCCCGACGGCGACGGCCGGCTCGAGCCGCCGGCGGGCGCAGGGTGGGGCATTGAGCTGGACGACGACAAGGTGGCCCGGTACAGGGAACTGCATGCGACGGGCAGATTCGCCAACCTGTACGTCGAAGGAGACTCGGGACAGGGTGCGGATCCGTTCCGGCCGAGCTGGACGCCGGTGATGCCGGCATGGTGACCATCGACCTGCAGAAAGTCCGCTCCGAGCTCGGATCGGCGATTCTGTCCGATGCGCTGGACGCGCGGGGTCTCCGAGCGCAGTGTCTGGCGCCCGGCCTCGTCCCGCTCGACCCGGACACCGTGCTGGCCGGTTGGGCTTTCCCGGTCAGCATTCACCGCGTGTACGACGTACCCGAACGTCCGTTCGCCGGGTTGGTCGCAGCGCTCGACGCGATCGCTGCCGACGAGGTCTTCGTGACCCCGACACAGCGTGCCACCGACATCGCCGTCTGGGGTGAACTGTTGTCGACCGCATGTCAGGCTCGTGGCGCAGCGGGTGCGATCACCGACGGCCTGGTGCGCGACACCCGACAGGTACGTGGGCTGGGGTTTCCGGTCGTCTCCGCCGGAACGATCCCGTACGACAGCCTCGGACGGCATGAGATCGACCAGCACCGGGTGCCCTGTGTGATCGACGGCGTCCGGATCGAGCCCGGCGATCTGATTGTCGCTGATGCCGACGGCGTCGTTGTGGCACCCGCCGGGATCGCCGGCGAAGTGGTGGCCGCGGCCTTCGCCAAACGGGCCGGCGAGGTGAAGTTCCGGGCCGCGGTCGCTGAGGGCATGTCGGCCTCGACCGCGTTCGCGACCTTCGGCGTACTCTGACCCACGGTCTCACTGGAGGACCCACCATGTACTTCGACCGGCCTCTCTCCGGCCTGCGCGCGTTGATCACCGGAGCCGCGCAGGGCATCGGCGAGGCGATCGTGCGTGCCTTCTTCGCTGCCGGAGCCGACTGCGTTCTCCACGATCGCGACCAGCAGACCGGAGCAGCGCTGGCGGCAGAACTGGGCTGCCAGTTCGTTGCCGGTGATCTTGCCGATCGGGCAGCACCCGACCGGATCATGGACGCTGTCACGGCGCTGGGCGGACTGGACGTCTTGGTCAACAACGCTGGTATCGAAATCCCCGCTCGACTCGATCAACTCGAGTCCGACGCGTTCGCGGAGGTCCTCGAGGTCAACCTGATCGCGCCGACGGCGCTGAGCCGCTTGAGTCTGCCGTTGCTGCGGCAGAGCGCCAACGCTTCGATCATCAACGTGACGTCCATCCACGAGTCCGTGCCGGTCAGCGGGAACGGCGCGTACGCCGCGGTCAAAGCCGGCCTCTCCTCCTTCACCCGCACGGCGGCTGTCGAGCTCGGGCCGGAGCGCATCCGCGTCAACGCGATCGCCCCGGGCGCGATCCGTACCCGGATGAACTCCGACCTGATCGATACCATCGGTTCGCAACAGTTCGCCCGATGGATCCCGTTGGGCCGGGTCGGCGCCCCCGACGAGATCGCGGACGTCGCGGTCTTCCTCGCGAGTCCGGCCGCCCGCTACATCACCGGAACCTCGCTCGTCGTCGACGGCGGCTACAGCAACAACCTCGTCCGCTACCCACGCGAGGCCGAATCCGGACCGACCTCCCACACGACAAAGGACTTCTGATGCTGGTTGACAGCTGGCGGGCCGGCGAGCAGGACGCCGAGACCTCAGGCGGATCGTCGGATTTCGCCAAGATTCATGTGGTCTTCAAGACGCATCTGGACGTCGGGTTCACCGACTTCGCGGCGAACGTACTCAGGCGCTACCGGGACGAGTTCATCCCGGGGGCGATCCGTCTTGCCCGCGATCTGGCCGAGCGGTCCGGACGCCCGGAGTTCGTCTGGACCACCGGTGCCTGGCTGATCGCGCACGCGCTCCGCGAGGGCACGGCCGCGCAGCGCGCGGATCTCGACGCGGCGATCCGGGAGGGCTTCGTGTCCTGGCACGCCTACCCGCTGACCACGCAGACCGAGCTGCTCTCGCGCAGCCTGCTCGATCACTGCATGACCTATTCGGCCCGGCTGGACGCAGATTACGGCCGGGTCACGACCGCGGCGAAGATGACCGACGTTCCCGGTCACACGATCGGTCTGGTCCCCGCCCTCGCGGCCGCCGGGGTGCAGTACTTGCACATCGGCGTCAACCCGGCGTCCCCGGTACCGGACGTTCCCGCGAACGCCCGCTGGCGTGCGCCGGACGGCAGCGAAGTCGTGCTGTCCTACGACCCCGAGTACGGATCCGACCCGGCACGCGCGCTGCCGCGTGCGGTCCCCGGATCGGACGAGGGTCTGTTCTTGTCGTTCACCAACGACAACCAGGGGCCGCCCCTCGCAGAGGACGTCCGGGCGCTGCACGCGCGTTACCCGGACGCCGAGGTGATCGCATCGGATCTGAACGCCTTCGGCCGGGCCGCGCGGGAGTCGCGCACCAATCTGCCGGTCCTCACCCAGGAGATCGGCGATTCGTGGATCTACGGGATGGCGGCCGATCCGATCACGACGGCGGCACTGAAGCGCCTCGGCCGGCTGCGCGAGACCTGGATCGCCGATGGTGACCTTGTCCTGGACAGCGACGCGGAACGAGCCCTGTCCGAGCAGCTGATGCTCGTCGCCGAGCACACCTGCGGCGGGGACCACAAGCACTTCCTGCCCGACTACGTCTCGTACGACAAGGAGGTGTTCCGTCAGCGGCGCGAACGTGACGTGATCCAGCTCGACGAGACCATCCCGCCGATACTGGCCTACACGAAGCTGTTCATACCTGCCCGCGACGAGCCACACCGCTACTCCGAGGCGATCGCCACCTTCGACGAGAAGCGCCACAACGCGCTGGCAGCGGCTCAGGCGCTACCCGAGCCGCTGCGCGCCGCGGCAACTGCTGAACTGGACCTGGCCGTGCCGGTGGCGCCGGACAGTGCGACCGCTGTGGGCAGCACCGTCGACAGCGAGCGACTGCGGCTTCGTGTCGGCAGCGACGGATCGCTGGCCGGACTGCTCCTCGACGGCTGCGAACTCATCGCGGACGACGCCGATACCGTCGGCCAAGCATCACGCGCTCTGGGCGCCTACGAATACTGGACCTACGGCGCGGCCGATGTGCAGCGATGGCTGGATGCCTACAGCCGCGACCCCTACCGCAACGGCTTCTGGGCGTTCCCGGATTTCGGCAAGCCCGGGCTCGACCTGCTCCGTCCGGTGCCCAGGACACGGCGCTTCCTCCCGCGGGTCCTGGACAGCATGGCCTGGCAGGCGGCCGATGCCGTGCACGTGCGCAGTCGCCTCCGCCTCGACGAGGAGGCCTGCGAGAACGCCGGCGGCCCGCGCACCATCACTCTCGAACATGCCGTCACGCCTTCGGACGAGCCGTACACGGCGAGCGTGCGCACCACCCTCTGGCTCGGCGACAAAGACGCGTTCTACGCCCCGGAATCCTCCTGGCTGCGCTTCAACCCTGCTGCCCGTACGCCGAGCCGGTGGCGACTGCACAAGTCCGGAGTCCCGATCGATCCGCTCGACGTCGTCCGCGACGGCGGGCGGACCTGGCACGCGATCGAATCAGCCCGTTACGCGGATGACTCGGACGAGATCGCGATCGAGCCCCTCGACGCTCCCGTGGTGAGCATCGGGCGGCCGAGGTTGTACGAGTTCGACAATGATCCGGGCGACCCGTCTACCGGTTTCGCTTTCACGTTGCACAACAACGCGTGGGGGACGAACTTCCGCCCCTGGTTCGATGACGACGCCCGGTTCGAGGTCGTGACCACGCTGCGCCGCAGCGGATCCTCGGCCGCTCGCCGATAGACCCCCGGCAGGCCCGACTCAGCGAGTCCGGCCTGCCGTTGGTCTTGGTGACGATTTCTGCCCAGGTGCGGTGGCTTCGGCATGCTTGCCTCCAAGCGCGGTGCGTGCGTTGCCTGTTCACCGCACGGCCGGTGCAGAGGACCGCAAGTTCGATGACACCCGAGGCCGATGTGACGTGACACACAGTCACGAGCAGCTCAAGGCCGCAGGGCTGGGTCGATGGGAGACCCGCGGCAGAAAGGTCGAGTAAAAGGTGACCTGTGGGCATGAAGAAGCCCAAGTCACCTGCGTGACCTGGGCTGTTGTGCGCCGCCAGGGACTCGAACCCCGAACCCGCTGATTAAGAGTCAGCTGCTCTGCCAATTGAGCTAGCGGCGCTTGGTGTTGCCTTCGAACGAAGAGGATCGTAGCAGGGGGATCGGGGAGATGCGAAATCGGTTAGCGGGTGAGGATGGTCATGGCTGCGTTGTGGCCGCCGAGGCCGGAGACGGCGCCGCCTCGGCGGGCGCCGGAGCCGCAGATGAGGAGGTTCGGGACGTCGGTTTCGGTGCCCCAGCGGCCGGCGTCGGCGGGGTCGGTGGCCCAGGGCCATTGGAGGTCGCCGTGGAAGATGTGGCCGCCGGGCATGCCGACGGACTCCTCGATGTCGTACGGCGTCTTGGCCTCGACGCACAGGTTGCCGTCGGCGTCCCGGGCGATGCAGTCGTCGAGGGGTTCCGCGAGGTACGACTGGAGGCCGGCGAGCACCCGGCGTACGGACTCGGACCGGGATGAATCGTTGTCGGAGGCAAACAATCGGGCGGGGAAGTGCACGCCGAACACGGTGAGGGTGTGGTGGCCGGAGGCAATCAGGTCGGGGGAGAGGATCGACGGGTCGGTCAGCGAGTGGCAGTACACCTCCGACGGCGGTACGGCGGGCAGCTCGCCCGCCGCGGCGGAGCGGTACGCGGCCTCGAGCTGGCTGTAGTCCTCGTCGATGTGGAACGTGCCGGCGAAGGCCTGTGCCGGGTCGTCACCTGACTTGAGCGCGGGGAGGTGATTCAGCAGCAGGTTGACCTTCAGCTGCGACCCCTCCGGCTTCTCGATATCGGTCTGACCGCGCAGCGTGGCCAGTGTCGGCGGGGCGACGTTCGAGAGCACCCAGGAGCAGTCCACGGATCGCTCACCGTCACCACCGAGCCAGGTGACCGATCCGCGGGTCCCGTCGACCTGGACCGACGTCACTGCCGCGTCGGTGACCAGGGAGGCGCCGGCGCGTCGTGCTGCTGCCGCCAGCGCGTCGGTGACCGCTCCCATACCGCCCACCGGCACCCGCCACTCGCCGGTGCCGTTGCCGATCAGGTGGTACAGGAAGCACCGGTTCTGGATGAGTGACTCGTCGTGCAGCCCGGCGAACGTGCCGATGATCGCGTCGGTCGCGACAACCCCGCGGACGGTGTCGTCGGTGAAGCGCCGTTCGATGGTCTCGCCGAGCGGCCGCTCGACCAGCTCGTCCCACAATGCGCCGTCGACCCGGGAGCGGAGGTCAGCCGCCGTCCTGAGCGGCTCCAGCAGCGTGGGAGCAACAGCAGCGGCCACTGAGCCGACCGCGCCGTAGAACGCCGCCCACGCGTCGTATTCCGCGTCACCGCCGGTCAGCGCAGCGAACGAGGCACGGGTGGCCGCCCCCTCGCAACGCTCGACCATGAGGCCGACGTCGCGCCCGTCACGGCGTACCGGGGTGTACGACGCGACTGTCCTGGACCGGAGCTCGAGACCGAGGCCCAGGTCGGCCACGATCTTGTCGGGCAGCAGGCTGACCAGGTACGAGTAGCGCGACAGCCGGGCGTCCACGCCCGGGAACACGCGCTGGCTGACCGCGGCGCCGCCGGTGTGCGGCTGCTGCTCGAGAACGAGGGTAGAGAGCCCGGACTGGGCCAGATACGCGGCCGCGACGAGCCCGTTGTGCCCGCCGCCGACAATCACGACGTCGTAGAAGTCCTTCATCCCACCGGCCAATCGAGTTTGTTGTACGCGGCGTCCCAGAACATCCATTCGTAGCGGCACGTCATGGCGAAGTGCTGATGACAGCGTTCCCGCTCAACTGCTCCGACGTCCAGTCCGTCCGTGACGGCGAGTACCGACTCGACGACTGCGTCGAACTCCTCCGAGCCGTACGTCTCGATCCATTTCCGGTACGCCGGGTCGGGGGACGACCGCTTGAGCAGCTCACGCCCCACGTCGCGGTAGATCCAGTAGCAGGGCAGGACAGCGGCCACTGCCTCGGCGTACGTCCCGGTGGCGCACACGGCGGTCAGATAGGACATGTACGCCGTGGTGGTGGGACCCGAGCCGGCCGCGTCGACGTCCGCCGCCGTCAGCCCCAGAGACGCCAGCAGTGACGTGTGGAGCTCACGCTCGACAGCTATCGCGTTGGCGGCGTGCAGCGCGAACATGCTGACCGCGTCCTCGTCCAGGGCGCGTCCGGCGACCAGGCTGAGCGCTCGCGAGTACGCCCGGAGGTAGTGGCTGTCCTGGATGATGAAATACCGGAAGGCGTCGTGGTCGAGGGTCCCGTCGGTCAGGCCGGTGATGAACGGGTGCCGGACGATCTCGTCGTACACGGAGGCGGCCCCGCGGTTCCACAGCTCGCTGGAAAACGTCATCCCCACTCCTCGCCGTCGACTGCACCGACCTTATCCACGAGGCGCGCAGCGATCACCGAGACGCAGGTCACGTCCGCGCCATACTCTGAGACATGGGTATCCAGGGGGAGCAGGCGGAGATGCCGCCGGAGTCGCCGTTGCTGCGACGGATCCGGGCGTCGGTGATCGGTGACGACCAGGTAATGCCAGGGCCGTACGGTCCGCGGCGCGTCACGTACGCCGACTACACAGCCTCCGGGCGGGCGCTGACGTTCTTGGAGGACTTCATCCGCGAGGAGGTCCTCCCGCGGTACGCGAACACGCACACCGAGTCGAGCGGGACCGGGCTGCAGACCACCCGGCTGCGCGAGGACGCCCGGCGCATCATCCACACCAGCGTCGGCGGTGACGACGAAACCGCGCTGATCTTCTGCGGCTCGGGCGCGACCGGGGCGATCGACAAGCTGATCGGGATCATGGGCCTGCGGATCCCCGCCGAGCTCGACGACCGGTACCACTTGACCGACCGGATCCCGCGCGACGAGCGCCCGGTTGTCTTCATCGGCCCCTACGAGCACCACTCGAACGAGCTGCCCTGGCGCGAGTCGATCGCCGATGTGGTGGTGATCTCGCAGGACGCGGACGGCCACATCGATATCGACCAGCTCGAGTCGAGACTGCGGGAGTACGCCGACCGGCCGCTGAAGATTGGCTCGTTCTCGGCGGCGAGCAACGTGACCGGCATCGTCAGCAACACGCAGCGGCTGTCGGCGCTGCTGCATCGCTACGGTGCGCTCTCGTTCTGGGACTGTGCCGCGGCGGCGCCGTACGTCGAGATCGACATGTACGGCGGGCGCGACCAGGACCCGTTGTCGTACAAGGACGCGATCTTCCTCAGCCCGCACAAACTGATCGGCGGCCCGGGCACACCCGGCGTGCTGGTCGCGCGCCGCGAACTGCTTCGCAACCGGGTACCCGATGTGCCGGGCGGCGGCACGGTCGCCTACGTGAACCCGCTCGAGCACCGGTATCTGGACGACCCGGTGCACCGTGAGGAGGGCGGCACGCCGGCGATCATCGGCTCGATCCGCGCCGGGCTGGCCTTCCAGCTGAAGCAGGCGGTCGGGATCGACGTGATCCGGGCTCACGAGGATGCCTACCTGCGGCGCGCGGTCGCGGCCTGGACGGCCGAGCCGAACCTGCAGATCCTCGGCAACCTGGACGCCGAGCGGCTGTCGATCGTGTCGTTCGTGGTCAAGGCGCCCTCGGGGCGGTACCTGCACCACAACTTCGTGGTCGCGCTGCTGAACGACCTGTTCGGCATCCAGTCCCGGGGCGGCTGTTCGTGCGCCGGGCCGTACGGGCATGCGCTGCTCGGGATCGACCTGGACCGGTCGCACGAGTTCGAGCACGAAATCATGCACGGCTGTGAGGGGATCAAACCCGGCTGGGTGCGGGTCAACTTCAACTACTTCATCTCCGAGGCGGTGTTCGCGTACGTCGTCGAGGCCGTCAAACTCGTCGCCCGGGACGGCTGGCGGCTGCTCGGCGACTACCGCTTCGACCCGGCCAACGGGCTGTGGCGGCACCACCGCGGCCCGGTCGAGCCGCCGATGCGGCTCTCCCAGGTCGGCTACGACGCCGACGGCAAGCTCCGGTACCCGCGCCACGACCACACGGCGCCGGAGTCCGCCCTCGACGACTACCTCGCCGAGGCCCGCGACCTGCTGTCCACCTGTCAGCAGGACCGCACCGACTCCGAGGGCAGTGTCAACACCGATTTCGATCACCTCCGCTGGTTCGAGCTCCCGTCCCGCTGTCTGACCCGCGACCGCTAGCTAGCGGGCTCCGGCGGCGCGGAGGGTCTTGGCGATCTCGTCGTACCCACGGGACTCGGCGTGGCGGAGCGGGCTGACGCCGTCGGCATCGGCCAGGTTGGGATCCGCGCCGGCGCCGACGAGGATCTTCACGATCTCCTGCCACTGCTGCGTGCCCTTGCCGAGGGTGATCGCCTCCAACAGGGCGGTCCAGCCGAGGTTGTTCACGTGGTTGACGTTGGTCTTGGTCTGGACGACCCGCCGGACGTAGTCGACGTGGCCGCGTTCGCCGGCCGGGATGACCGAGATGCCGCCGAACCGATTCCGCAGGGTCAGATCCGGGTTCGCGGGCAGCAGGGTCTCCAGCATCGCGACACTCCCGGTGACGCCGGTGACGAGCCAGGCGGAGTCTTGCCGGTCGTCCTGCGCGTCGGGGTCCGCGCCGAGCGCCACGAGCAGCCTGGCCACGTCGACCCGGTCGTTGAGCGAGGCGAGCAACAGCGCCGTACGGCGGTGGTCGTCGCGGGACTCGATCGGAGCGCCGGCAGCCAGCGCTGCGGCGACCTTGTTGGCGTCACCCGACGCCGCAGCGTCCAGCAGTGCATCCGCCTTCGCCTGGGTGTCCAGGACGGCGCTGACGGCTGTCTGGCCGCGGTCCTTCGCGGCCTGGACCGGTGTGGCGCCGTCGTTGACGGCAGGCTTGACGCGATCGGCCCCACCCGCGATCAGCAGCCGGACGGTGTCGACGTACTGCGGGGTGCCCTTGCCTAGCAGCACGGCCTCGTGCAAGGCAGTCCAGCCGAGGTTGTTGACGTGATTGACCGCTACGCCGGCCTTGATCAGCCGGCCGACCACGGCGGCGTGACCACGCTCGGCGGCCCGAATGAGCGCCGTGCCGTGATAGCTGTCGAGGCTGCGGACGTCGGCACCGTGGGCGAGCGTCAGGTCGAGCAGTTCCAAGTAGCCCTCGCTGGCGGCGATCAGGAATGCGCTCTGGACGGTGTCGTCGACCGCGTTGACATTCGCGCCGGCAGCGATCAGGCGCTTGGCCCCGGCCACGTCGTTCTTCCAGGCGGCGGCGATCAGCTGACTGTCGAGTGTGGGCGGCACGGTTGCGCTCCTGGAGGGCGTGGGCGAGGTCGTAGGCGCACTGCTGGTCTCAGTGGAACACGCTGTGGTCGCCGCCATCAGCAGGACGGCGGCCACAGCGATCGGGCGGCGATTCATCGGCGCGGATTGAGCGTGATGACCTGGTACGGCGGGACAGCGGTCGCCTCGTCGAATTTGCTGTCGACGACCAGCAGCCGGCCCTGGGCAAGCTTCGCGGTGGTCAGCACCCGATCCGGGTCGGTCGGCGTCGCGGACATCAACCGCGCGATGCGTCCGTCGGCCGACACCTGCAGGGTGCTGAGCACCTTCGAGAAGTTGCGCACGACCCAGAGGCTGTTGCCCTGCTGGACGAGACCGTCTGCGTTCACCAGGTCGGCGCCCGCGGTGTCGACCGCGGTGGCCTGCGCGGTCCGCAGGTCGAACCGCCACAGCTTGCCGACGTTGCCCTGGGCCACGACCAGCGCCTTGCGGTCCGGCGAGAGCACGATCCCGCCGAGGTTGAAGCCGGTTGTCGTGTCGATCGTCCCGGTCGCGTCGGCCCAGGTCCTGACGGTCCACCGGCCGTGCTGCTCGGCGACCCGGAAGATCTGTGGAGCGTTCGAGTTCGTGAAGTACGCCGCGCCGTCCGGACCGATCACCAGATCATTCAGGAACGCGTTCGGCACGCCGGTCCGCAGCGCGGCCAGCAGTTGCCCGTCGCGGTCATACACCCACAGGTCCGGCGCGCCTGGGTGGTCGATCCCGTTCGGCCCGCCGGCGACATATACCCGGCCCTGGGAGTCGACGTTGACGCCGCGGGCCGTCCAGCGGCCGTCGGTGCCGTCGCCCTGCAGCCACTCGGTCGCCGCTCCGGAGCGCAGCTGCCCGCGGTGGATCTCACCGCCGGTGGTCTCGGACACGTAGTAGTTCTTCGTGCGCGCGTCGAACCCGATGCCCTCGAACTTGGAGCCGCCGGGGTCACCGGGGAGCTCGTAGGTGCTCGGCCGGGTGTGTGCCGGCGAGGCGAAGGCCGCCGAGGCTCCGGCGCCGAGCAGGGTGGCGGACAGCGCGAGGGTGGCGGACAGCGAACGGACAGACATCTGAACCTCTCAGGACGGTCGGTGGATTCGAGCTGCCTCCAGCCTCCGTCGGCGGGACCGGTCCGCACGACGGGTGTTCGGCCACCGATGGATAGCCGAACGGATGATTCGGATCCGGGGCTGAGCGGCCTACGATCGGCAGAACATGTCCACTGCGCACACTCCGTCGATCCTGAGTCACGCGACGCGGCTGGTGACCGCACTGCACGCGGCGCTGGTCGTCCTCGTGCTGGCGTCCGCGATCCGCTACCTGACCGGTCACGGCCTGGGCGACCGCGCGCCGTGGGTGCTGCTCGGCGCAGCGGTGTTGCTGGCGACGTACGGCGCCTACCGGCTGCTCCCCAGCCGGGTCTGGCTGGCGCTGCTGGTCGTGGAGTGGTGCGCCCTGGTCCTGCTGGCTCCGTCGTTCGCCTGGTGCGCCGTGCCACTCTCTTTTGTTGCCCTGCGCATCCTGTCGTTCCGCCCGGCCTGTCTGGTCGTGGCCGGCATGGTGGTGGTCACTGTGGTCCAGTGGACCCGGATGACCGACCGGTTGGACCCGACGATCGTGCTGGGGCCGGTCTGTGTCGCAGTGCTTGCCGTGGGCGCCTACCGGGCGCTGGAGCGGGACGCGCTGGCCAGACAGGCGCTGCTGGACGAGCTGCATGCCGCGCAGGGCGACCTGGCCGACGCACAGCACCAGGCAGGAGCCATGGCAGAGCGAGCCAGGCTGTCGCGGGAGATCCACGACAGCGTGGCGCAGGGTCTGTCGAGCATCAACCTCTTGCTGCAAGCCGCCGAGCGCGAGTGGGACGCCCGGCCCGCTGCAGCGCGCGAGCACGCGGCCCAGGCGGCCGCCACCGCCCGCGACGGACTGGACGAGGCCAGGAGAGTGGTCCGCGACCTCGCACCGGCCGAGCTGGCCGCGGGCCTGCCGGAAGCACTGCGCAAGACCTGCGAACGGCTGGCGGCCCACACAGCCCTCGACGTCCGGGTGCAGGTGCATGGTGAGCCGGTGACTCTCGACTCGGAGGTGGAGACCGCACTGTTACGCACCGCTCGCGGCGCACTGGCCAATGTGCTCGAACACGCGCACGCGGAAACGGCCTTCGTGACTCTCACGTACCACCCCGACGCGGTGGTCCTCGACGTTGTGGATAACGGCCGGGGCCTTCCGCGATCTCATGTCACCATCGATTCCGACCGCGGCCATGGCCTGGCCGGAATCCGGGAACGACTGAGACAACTGGGAGGAACGCTGGTGCTGGAGAGTGAACCGGGGGACGGTACGGCGCTGGCCGCGTCGATCCCGCTGCGGACGACGGCGGAGCATTCATGACGAGCGATGCCGCGGCCCCGGCGATCCGCGTTGCGCTGGTCGACGACCATCCCGTCGTGCGCGCCGGCGTCCGCGCGCTCGTCGAGGCCCAGGACGATCTGATCGTCGTCGGCGAGGCGTCCGATGCGCACAGCGCGGAGCAGCTCGTCGCGGGCCTGCACCCGGACGTCGTGCTGATGGATCTCAATCTCGGCCCAGGCCCCGGCGGTGCCGAGGTGACCGCGCGGCTGCGGGCACTGCCCGAGCCGCCGTACGTGCTGATTCTGACGACCTATGACACGGAGGCCGACATCATGAGCGCGATCGACGCCGGCGCCTCCGGATACCTGCTGAAGGACGCGCCGCCGGAGGACCTGTTCCGCGCGATCCGCGGCACCGCGCGCGGCGAGACCGTGCTCGCACCGGCCGTGGCGGCGCGGCTCGTCCGGCGCTCCGGCCCGATGCTCACCGAGCGCGAGGTGGAGATCCTCGGCCTGCTCGCCACCGGCAAGTCGAACCGGGACCTCGCGAAGAAGTTGTATGTCAGCGAGGCCACGATCAAGTCCCACCTGGCGCACATCTACTCGAAGCTGGGCGTGGACACCCGCGCGGCCGCCGTGGCACGCGCGATCGAGCAACGCATCATCCGGCCGGTGAGCTGAGTATGGTCGGACCGTGAGCAGCTCGGACGACGAGGCGACCGGCGGCGAGAGCCTGCTGACCGTCCTGATCGCGCTCACCGCCAACCTGCTCATCGCGCTCGCCAAGACAGTGGTCGCGGTGATCACCGGATCCGCCTCGATGACGGCGGAGGCCGCGCACTCGTGGGCCGACACCGGCAACGAGGTGTTCCTGCTGATCGGGGAGCGCCGGGCGCGGAAGCCCGCTGACCGGTTGCACCCGCTCGGGTACGGGCGGGTCAGCTACATCTGGTCGATGTTCGCGGCGTTCGGCCTGTTCACAGTCGGTGCAGCGGTCTCGGTGTGGCATGGCATCCAGTCGCTGCAGCACGGCGAGGCGGAAGCCACGTCGTACGGCTGGGCGTATGCCGTGCTCGGGATCTCGTTCGTGCTCGAGGGGATCTCGTTCGCGCAGGCGCTGCGGCAGACCAAGGCGGGCGCGTTGGAGCGAATGCTGCGCCCCTGGCGGTATGTCCGGCTCACGTCGAATCCGGTGCTCCGTGCGGTGTTCGTCGAGGACCTGTCGGCGCTGATCGGCATCCTGATCGCGGGAGTCGCGATCCTGCTGCACCAACTCACCGGCAACGCGGTCTGGGACGCGATCGGCTCGATCGTGGTCGGCATCCTGCTCGGTACGGTCGCGCTGTTCCTGATCAGCCGGAACATGGATTTCCTGACCGGTGAGGCGGTCACCCCGCTGGCCCGCAACCGGGTGCTCCGCGCGCTGCTCGCGCACGAGGACATCGAGCGGATCAGCTTCCTGCACATGGAGTGGGTCGGCGCCGACCGGATCTTCCTGGTCGCCGCGGTCGACGTCGCCGGCAACGACGTCGAGTCCGAGGTCGCCGCCCGGCTGTACGCGATCGAGGACGCGCTGAACGCCCGCCCGGAGATCCAGCAGGCGATCCTCACGCTGTCCCGGCCCGGCGACCCGACGAGCCTGGAGCCCGGCGAGCTGCCGCGCTGGTACGTCGAGCCGCCGGTCTAGGGCACGTTCGCGAGGAAGCGTTCGCGGTCGACGACGACCCGTTCGAGCTCACCGTCCGCGACGAGCTGGCCGGCGGAGTTGGTGGCGCGCACCTGGAAGCGCAGGTGCCGGCCGTCCACCTCGGGGCCGTCCGCGGCGATGTCCACGGTGTCGCCGACGCGGGTCGGGAGGCGGTGGCGGATGCGGACCGACGTACCGACCGAAGTCTGGCCGGGCTCGAGCGCGGTAAGGGCGAGCTGTGCGGTGGTGTACTCGAGCCAGGTGATCAGGCGGGGCGTGGCGAGGACCTCGACATCGCCGCTGCCGACGGCGAGTGCTGTGTCGGCGGCGGTGACCTCGTGGCGCACGGTGGCTCCCCTCAGAGGCTTGTACGCTCCCGACCGTGGGGCCGGTACACATTGCGGTTTCGGCACTGGCTGCATTGTTGCCGATCGTGAGCCCGATCGGTGCGCCGGCCCGGGCGCGATCGTACTCGCCGCGAAGTGAGCCCATCGCGATCGCTCCGGGGGAGCAGTCGCGATGGGCTCGGGGTGGGGCTACTTCGTGGGCTTCGCGCCCTTGGTGCCCTTCCACGCCTTGGTGGGGGAGACCGGTGGGAGCTTCCAGGACTTGCTCTTCGCGAGGGCAGTGAGGGCCTCGGTGGAGAGCAGCGGCTTGGGGCGCGTGTGTTGCTTGTCCTTTTCCGCGGGGCCGTTGTAGCTCGTGAGGCTGATGGCGCGGCCGTCGTGGCGGTACAGCAGCACGTAGTTGCTGATGACGCTGTACTGCGACTGGCGGCTGTCGCTGTACACGGGGGACTCCTTGGACACGTACACGACCGAGCCGTCGGGGAGGGTGCTGCAGCCCTGGCGGACCGGGACGCACGGGTTCGCCTCGCCTCCGCCGGACAGGAGCACGTCGACCCGGGCGGCGCCGTGCCCGTCGTCGACGACGTACGCCGCGCCGGCGTAGTCGCCGCCGCCCCAGGTCTCGGGGCTCGAGAGTGTCCGTCCGGGCGCCGTGACGAGCGTCTTCAGCGTCGCGAGCGTCTCTTTCAGGTTGACCGCGGGCGGCTTGGCGGTCGGTGTCGGCTTGGCCGACGGCACCGGGGAGCCGGCGACGGCGACGTTCGTCGGGGAGCCGGCCAGGTGGATCCCGCCGGCGATCAGGCCCGCGGTTGCGAGTACGGCGCCGGCGCCGGACGCGGTCAGCAACGCCGTACGCCGGCGTCGCAGCCGTAGTCCTTGCGCGACGGTGCGTTCGAGCAGGTCGGGTGTGACCGGCTCGAGGTTCTCGGTGGCGCGGTGCATCAGGTCGGTGAGTTGGGTGTTCATGGTTCTCCTCGCCTTTCAGAGCGCGATCAGCTGGTCGGCGCCTTCGCCGAGGACGGCGCGGAGGCGGTCCAGGGCGCGGGCGGTGCGGGTGGTGATCGCACTGGTCTTCTTGCCGAGATCGAGCGCCACTTGTTCGACGCTGCGATCTTCGAAGAACCGCAGCACCAACACGGCCCGATCCAGCGGCGCCAGCTCGGCCAGGGCGCTCTGCAGGGCCATCCGCAGCTCCGGATCCCCGGCCCGCTCCGCAATCTCCGGCACATCGGCCGTCGGCCGCTCCGACCAGCTCTTACGCCGCCGCTGCGAGATGTACGTCCGCACCAGCACGGTCCGCGCGTAAGCCCCCGGGCTGTCGATCCGCTGCCAGACTTTCAGCAGGTTCGCCAGCGTTTCCTGCACGAGATCCTCGGCGTGATGCCGATCGCCTGCCAGCAGCCAAGCAGTCCGATAAAGCCGCGGTATCTGTGCCCGCGCGAACTCCTCGAAGTCCTCGGTCGTACCCATCCACACCTCCTGTAGATGCCTCTGCCCCACAAGACGCACCCACGGCGGGCCTGGGTCACACCCAGCTCAGAAAACCTTCGAGAGAACCCAAACGGCAAACGCCAAGAACCCCACCACAAACGTCACCACAACCACGACGCCGTACCCCAACCAAGCACTCCCACTCAACTTCACCAGCGAATCCTCCCACGCCCACCAGCCAACCCACCCTCACCCAGCACCCGAGCTGACCGCCCAACCCAACCCCAACCCCCCAACAGCGACCGCGAAACCCACCCCAGCCCCCGAGCCAACCGCGAAACCCAACCCCACCCCGGCGCCGACCGCGAAACCCAACCCCATCCCCGGCCGCGAAACCCCAACCCAGGCCCCGGCGCCGACCGCGAAACCCAACCCCAACCGCGGCGGCCCGCAAAACCCAACCCAGGCCCCGGCGCCGACCGCGAAACCCAACCCCAACCGCGGCGGCCCGCAAAACCCAACCCAGGAGCCGAGCGAAGCGAAGGCGAAAGGGGGTGCGGGTGGCGGAGCCCCCGCCGGCGGCAAGCGAAGCGCAGCCGCACAAAATGACGAAGCCGACCAAGCCTGCGCTCTCCGCAGGCATGGCCGGCCATCGGGTGAGTGACGGGACTCGAACCCGCGACCACCTGGACCACAACCAGGTGCTCTACCAGCTGAGCTACACCCACCATTGCCGTCCGAACCGCGACGGCTGAGCAATCATAGCGATGAACTGTCAGGACCAGAAATCGAGGCCGGATCCGCAGGTCAGGCGCCTGTTGGACTGTCCTCGGGGGCGCCGTCGACGATGAGGCTGGCGGCGGCGCGGGCGGTGGTGGAGTCGGGGCCGGGCTGTGGCACGAAGACGGTTTCCCGGTAGTACCGCAGCTCGTCGATGCTTTCGGTGATGTCGGCGAGCGCCCGGTGGTTGCCGGTTTTGGCGGGTGTCGCGTAGTAGACCCGCGGGTACCAGCGCCGGACGAGTTCCTTGATCGAGCTGACGTCGACGTTGCGGTAGTGCAGGTGGGATTCGACGCGCGGCATGTCGCGGACGAGGAAGGTGCGGTCGGTGCCGACGGAGTTGCCGGCGAGGGCGGCTTTGCGGGGTTCCTTGACGTACGACGTGATGTAGTCGAGGACCTGCTGTTCGGCGTCGGCGAGCGGGATGCCGTTGGCGAGTTCTTCGAGCAGTCCGGACCCGGTGTGCATGTCGCGGACGAAGTCGCCCATCTGGTCGAGGGCAGCCGGTGGGGGCGCGATCACCACGTCGATCCCGTCACCGAGCACGTTCAGTTCGTAGTCGGTGACGAGCACCGCGACCTCGATCAGGGCGTCGTTCGCCAGGTCGAGGCCGGTCATCTCGCAGTCGATCCACACCAGCCGGTCGTTCATGGGCACCCACCTTACGGTGGCGCGCCGACAGCGCGGTGACGGCGTGCCTTGTCAGCGCGGCGCGTGCCCCAGGTGGACACTGCGGACGGACAGTACGGCGAGGTCGGAGCGCCGCCCGAGGTACTGCGGCCTGTCGGGGTCGAGCAGTTGCCGCCACACCTCGACATCGTCCGGCGTCAGCCACTCCTCATCACTCACGAGATGCCCATGACCGTGCCCATGCCCGTGACCATGACCGTCCCCGCTGTCGCCGCCGGTCAGCCGCTCGATCCGCGTCCGGAACGCCCGTACGACGCCTTCCAGCCGCTCCGGCGGCAGCGGTGCCGGCGTCTCGGTCAGCACGCTCCGCGTGGTGGCTCCGGTCAGTCCGGCCCGGGTCAGCGTCTCGGTCCACCCGTACGGCATCGGCACCGATCCCGGCAGCGAGTCGCGCATCACCTTGAACCACCGGTCCTGCGCCAGGTCGAGCCGCAGTTCCAGGCCGGGTTCGCCGACCCCCAGGTCCCACGGCAGGTACCGAGCGGGCAGACCGCCTTCGGCGAGCGCCAACCGCCCGCCGGGCGCGAGCAGCGAGGCCAGCGCGTCGACAGCGGCCTGCTGGTCGGCGGCGTGGTGCACCGAGGCCGATGCCCAGATCAGGTCGGCGGGCGCGGCGATTGCCCGGCGCAACGGTGCCGCGCCGTCGTCCATGGAGGCGAGCTCGCACCGCACCAGGCCGGCGGTGTGTTCGCGGGCCTGCTCGAGGACGTCGGGATCCGCGTCGATCGCCACCACTGTCGCACCGGGCAGTGCCTCGGCGAGCGCCTTGGCCATCCCGCCGCCTCCGCAGCCGACGTCCGCCAGGACCTTGTCGCCGTCGCGCACGAGGCTGCGGGCCACTGCCGCGTTCCAGTCCGTCTCGCCCTCGGCCGACGCGCGCAGCCGTCCGGCCTCTCCCGCCCAATCGATCTCGATCATGCCGACAGTCTCGCGCCGTCCAGGGACGTTGTCTGTCTCAGGTTGCTGTTTCGGCAAAGGGCGTTACCGTTGCGCGGGTGATCACCACGGACCGCCTGACTTTGCTGCCGCTGCGGGTCGAGTACGCCGAGCCGATGGTGGAGGTGTTGTCCGACCCCGCGCTCTACACCTTCACCGGCGGGGAGCCCCCGTCCGTGGCGGAGCTGGAGGCACGCTACCGCCGCCAACTGGCCGGTCCGGGACGTCCGGACGAGCAGTGGCTCAACTGGGTGATCGAGTACGACGACGCGCTGGTCGGCTATGTCCAGGCGACGGTGACCGACGGTACGGCGGAGATCGCCTGGGTGATCGGCACTGCCTGGCAGGGCCGGGGTCTGGCGAAGGAGGCCGCCCAGGGATTGGTCACCTGGTTACTGGCTCAGGGAATCGGCCGGATCGTCGCGCACGTCCATCCGGATCACGATGCGTCGGCCGCGATCGCGGCCGCGGCAGGTCTCGCGCGCACGGACGTACTGGACGACGGCGAGTACCTGTGGTGCACGGCAGACCCGGCCTGAACCGGGTCTGCCGCCAAGCTCAGATCAGACCGGGCGAACGTTCTCCGCCTGCAGGCCCTTCGGGCCCTGGGCGATCTCGAACTCGACCCGCTGGTTCTCGTCCAGGGAGCGGAAGCCCTGGGTCTGGATCGCCGAGTAGTGCACGAACACGTCGGCGCCGCCGTCCTCCTGGGAGATGAAGCCGAAGCCCTTCTCGCCGTTGAACCACTTCACTGTTCCCAAAGCCATTTTTTTCTCCTGATACGACAAAACGCCCAGCGGATCACAAATCCGCGGGCGCTTCGACACGAACGTGGAACTGCAACTGCAACAATCAGAAACCCTAGCACGCTGGATGAGCCGTCAGCCAGCCCTGATCGCGGCGCGCGTCGTACTCGTCCGGTGTGCCCGCCCATGTGGCAGCACAGCCGGACGTCCCACATTCGCAGGCGAACGGGTACGGCGGCAGCTCGGCCAGCCCGATGTCCGCCTGCCAGAGCCGCCCCTGCCGGCACGCTGCGAGGTTCTCGTACCGTCGCTGTCGGCTCAGCTCCGCGCCCGGCGCAAGACGCGGTGGCGGCCCCAGCGCGTCCTCGACCGCTTCGGTGATACCTGCCCAGTCCGGTTTCGCGGACACCTCGATGAGTACCCGCCCGCGTTCGAGCGCCTCTCGCCGTACCAGCTCAGCCAGTACGGCGTCCCGCGCCAGCAGGCTCTCGAGACGGGCGCGCCCGGCCGGATCGTCTGCCCGGGCCAGCCGCTCCTCCCGCGCCCTCCGGGTCTGCTCGGCGTCCGGCAGCAACCACACCGCTGCCGGAACCGAGTCAGCCATCGACGGGAAGAGCTGCGGTCCCTCCACCACCGCGGGTACGTCGCCCAGGTCGCGCTCGCGGACGTCCGCGACAACGAGGTCCAGCCTCAGCCGCGCGACGTCCACGAAGGCCTCGGCGGCAGAGTCCGGTCCCTTGGCCAGCTCCTCCGTCAGGGGCCGGAGTGGCGGCAGCCGGTCGAGGTGCGCATACGTCCACAGGTCCACCGGGTGCAGAGGTAGATCGGCGCGCCGCGCGAGTCCCCGCGCGATCGTCGACTTCCCCGCGCCCGGAGCCCCGCCGATCCACACCATCGCCGGCCAGGTCATCGGAACATCTTGCTAGGCCCGCACGTACGTCGCCAGTGACGCCGCGCCGGTCTGCGCCACCGAGGTGAGCTGGAAGTGGACGGGTGCGTCCGACGGGCCGAAGAGCTGTGAGCCGGTGCCGATGATCGACGGGAAGGTCATCAGCCGGTACTCGTCGACCAGATCCGCGGCCTGCAGCTCCCGGATCACGCTGAGGCTGCCGGTGACGGCAATGGTGCGCGACTCCGACCGCACGTACTCGGCCAGAGAGCCCTTCATCAGCGTGGAGTTGGGGAAGGCGGACAGGTCGGTCAGCGAGTGCGACGCGACCACCTTCGCGATCTTGTTCATGCGGGTCGAGAACTCGTCGGTACGGTTCGGCCAGAGCCGGCTGAACAGCTCCCAGGTGGTCCGGCCGAGCAGCAGTACGCCGGTGTCCATCAGGTCGCCGAGGCGGAACTTGTCGCCGCCGACCGTCTCGGGACCGTGCCGGAACGCCCAGCCGCCGGCCGGGGTGCCGCCGGAGCCGTCGGGGTCGGTGACGATGCCGTCGAGGCTGACGAACGCGGTGACGATGACGTGGCCCATGGTTCCTGCTCCTTGCGTCGGGTGGGTTGACGCAGGTACTTACCGCCGGCGATGCGCCGATTCATCGGTCCCCGGCGAACTTTTTGGGCGAGCGCTTGCCGGGGAATGTGATCTTGACCGCATTCGGCCTCCAGCCTACTGTATCCCGTATACCAAGCCTTATCCGCCCTCCTCGGAAGGCAGGGACTCCTATGAGAGTTGCGGTTCTCGGCGCCGGTGCGATCGGTGCGTACGTCGGCGCGGCGCTGCACCGTGGTGGGACAGAGGTCCACCTGGTCGCCCGCGGCGCGCACCTGGACGCGATCCGGTCGAACGGTGTGACGGTGCGCAGTCCCCGCGGTGACTTCACCGCCCGTACACCCGCCACGGACGATCCGGCCGCGATCGGCCCGGTCGACTACGTCTTTCTCGGGCTCAAGGCGAACTCGTACGCGAGCGCCGGCCCCCTACTCGAGCCGCTGCTGCACGACCGCACGGTCGTCGTCGCGGCGCAGAACGGCATTCCTTGGTGGTACTTCCACGGGCTGAAGGGCCCGTACGAAGGCCGCCGGATCGAATCGGTCGACCCCGGCGGCGCCGTCACCGAGGTGCTGGACCTCGGCCGCGCGATCGGCTGTGTCGTGTACTGCTCCACCGAGCTCGACGGCCCGGGCGTCGTCCGGCACCTGGAAGGCACCCGCTTCTCGATCGGCGAACCCGGTGGTGGGCAGTCGGAACGCTGCACCCAGTTCAGTACGGCGATGATCGCCGGCGGACTGAAGTGCCCGGTCGAGGACGACATTCGCAAGGACATCTGGATCAAGCTGCTCGGGAACGCGGCGTTCAACCCGATCAGCGCGCTGGCCCGGGCGACGATGGTGGAGATCGCCACGCACCAGGGCACCCGGCAGATGGTCCGGATGATGATGGAGGAGTCGCTGGAGATCGCCGCCGCGCTCGGCTGTCATCCGGAAATCTCCGTGGACAAGCGCCTCGACGGCGCCGAACGCGTCGGGGAGCACAAGACGTCGATGCTGCAGGACCTGGAGAAGGACAAGCCGCTCGAGCTCGACGTCATCCTCGCCGCGGTCGTCGAGCTGGCTGACCTCACGGGCGTCAAGGCTCCGACGCTACGCGCGGTCCATGCCGTCGCCGATCTCCTGGCGAGCAAGGTCGGCGTGTAACAGACCAGGTGGGTCCGACCACAGCGACGTCGGACCCACCTGTTCCATCAACGTCAGCCGTTGACCTGGAAGCCCTGCTCGTTGCCGTACTTCACCAGCGCTTCCTGCCACGCCGTGAGACCGGCGTTGAGGTCGGACTTTGACTGGTACGCCTTGCCGACGGTGTCGCCGTAGATGCTGTTCGCGTACAGCTCGTACGGCAGGTAGCTCCAGCCCTTCACGACCTGGCCGGCCGCGCTGGTGAGCACTTGGTTGATCTTCTGGCCGCCGAAGTACGCGCTCGCCTTGTCCACGAACGCCGGGTCCTTCAGGTCGGCCGTGGTCGCCGGGAAGCCGCCGCTGGCCAGGAACGGCTTCACACCCTCGTCGTGGTTCAGCCAGCGCACGAACGCCGCCGCGAGGGCCGGGTTCTTGCTCTGCTTGATCACGGACTCGGTGCTGCCGCCGTTCTCCGCGGTGGCCGGCTGACCGTCGTACGTCGGCATCGGCGCGACTGCCCACTTGCCGGCGCCGGCTTTGACCGAGGACTCCATCACGCCGGGCATCCACGCACCGGTCGGCAGCGTGGCGATCGTGCCGTCGCCGAGCGCCTTGAACCACTCGTCGGTCCAGCCGGGGATGTTCGACACCAGTCCGCCCTGGACGAGCTGGTTCCACATCCCGGTCCACTTCTTGGAGCCGTCGTCCTGCAGGTTGATCGTGACGTTCTTGCCGTCGGTCTTGAACGGCTGCCCGCCGGCCTGCCAGATCATGCTCGTGGTGAAGCCGGCGTCACCGGAGTCGTTGGTGATGTAGGACTTCGGGTTCGCGGCGTGCAGCTTCTTCGCGGCCGCGACGTACTCGTCCCAGGTCTTCGGCACGGCGATGCCGTACTTGTCGAAGACCTCCTTGTTGTAGAACAGCGCCATCGGCCCGGAGTCCTGCGGCAGGCCGAACAGACCGCTGCCGGCGTGGACTGCGCCCCAGGTCGAGGCCGTGTACGCCGACTCGTACTGCGAGAACCCGAATTGGTTCAGGTCGACGAGCGAGCCGGGCAGCGCGAACTGGGGGAGTGCCTGGTACTCGATCTGGGCCACGTCCGGGGCACCGGAGCCGGCCTTGATCGCGTTCTGCAGCTTCGTGTAGTGGTCGTTGCCGGTACCGGCGTTGACGTAGTTCACCTTCACGTTCGGGTACTGCTTCATGAACGCGGTGACCTGGGCCTGCGCCGACGGCGTCCAGCTCCAGTAGGTGATCTCGCCGCCCGCCTTGAGCGCGGCGTCGACGGCGTCGGCCGAGCCGGTCGTCGTCCCTCCGCTCGCGCTGTCGTTGGACGACCCGCCGCCGCACGCGGCCACGACCGCGAGGGCCGTGAGGGCGGTTCCGGCAACCACCAGCTGCCGGACCCGGCGCCACTGTGACTTCATCTGTGTCCCTTTCACTTGACGCTCCCTGCGCTGAGGCCCGACTGCCAGAAGCGCTGGAGAAGGAGGAAGGCGACCACCAGCGGAACGATCGTCAGCAACGATCCGGTGACCACCAGGTTGTAGATGGGGCGGGCGCCCACGCCGGTCGCCTGGTTGCTCCACTGGGTGAGCCCGACCGTGAGTGGGTAGAGGTTGGGTTTGCTGAGCATGATCAGCGGCAGGAAATAGTTGTTCCAGGTCGAGACCATCGCGAACAGCAGCGTGGTGACGATGCCCGGGGCCAGCAGCCGCAGCGCGACGGTGAAGAACACCCGGACTTCGCCGGCGCCGTCGATCCGGGCCGCCTCGAGCAGTTCGCCCGGCACGGCGTCGGTGGCGTACACCCACATCAGGTACAGCCCGAACGGGCTCACCAGCGACGGGATGATGATCGCCCAGACCGTGTTCGTCAGGCCGAGGTTCGAGAACATCAGGAACGTCGGTACGGCGAGCGCCGTCCCCGGCACCGCGACCGCGCCGAGCAGCACAGCGAACACCGCGCGGCGGCCGGCGAACTTGTACTTCGCCAGTCCGTAGCCGGCCGCGGTCGCGAGCAGCGTCGCGCCGCCCGCGCCGACCACGACGTACAGCACCGTGTTGCCCAGCCAGCGCAGGAAGATGCCGTCGTTGTAGGTGAGCGTGTCCTTGATGTTGGTGAAGAACGCGAAGCTCTTCCCGAACCACAGGCCGGGCGTGGAGAGCAGGTCGTCCTGGGTCTTGGTTGTGCTGAGCAACAACCAGGCGAGCGGGACGATCGTGTAGAGCAGGTACAGCACCATCACGCCGGTCAGCAGCTTGGAGCGCTTCTGGCGCAGGGGAGAGGTCAGGGCGCTCACAGTGACTCCCGGGATCCGCGGAGTTGGACGACATACGCGATGACCGCGGTGATGATGCCCATCACGATCGCGATCGTGGCCGAGTAGTTGAACTGCTGGCCGGCGAAGGACAGGTTGTAGGCGTACATGTTGGGCGTGTAGTACGTCGTGATCACGTTCGGCGCCAGCGTCCGCAGGATGTTCGGCTCGTTGAACAGCTGGAAGCTGCCGATGATCGAGAAGATCGTCGCGATCACGATCGCGCCGCGCAGCGCGGGCAGCTTCACCGCGAGGATCGTCCGGAACGTCCCGGCGCCGTCGATCGCGGCCGCCTCGTACAGCTCACCCGGCACCGTGCGCAGCGCCGAGTAGAAGATCAGCATGTTGTAGCCGACGAACTCCCAGGTCACGATGTTGGCGATCGACGGCAGCATCCAGCTGCTGCTCAGCGGCTGGATCGCGGTCGTGCCGAGCAGGTCGTTGAGGTTCGCCGCCAGGCCGAAGTTGTCGCCGTAGATGTAGCCCCACATCAGCACGGCGACCACGCCCGGTACGGCGTACGGCAGGAAGATCACGATCCGGAAGAAGCCGGCCGCGTGCAGCCGCGCGCTGTCGATCGCGAGCGCCGCGAGCAGCGCCAGCACGAGCATCACCGGCACCTGGACGACCAGGAAGACCGCCACCCGGGCGAACGCCTCCCAGAACTTCGGGTCCTGCAGCGCCTGGGTGTAGTTGTCCAGCCCGACGAACACGGTGCCGCCGAAGAACGCCTGGTTGCGATACAGGCTCAGGTAGATCGCGTACCCGATCGGGGCCAGGAAGGTGAGCGCGAAAACCGCCAGGAACGGCCCGACGAACAGCCACCCCTTGCCGTCCTTGAACACCCTCCGCCGCCTGCCGGTCGCGCCGGCCCGTGCGACGTGCTGATGGGCCACGGACTCCGCCATGTCCGGGGACCTCCTCTCGCTTTCCGCGCCCGGAAGTGGGCGCGACGCGCGATGTTGACGTCAACATCGACGGCGCGACGGTAACGTGTTTACGTCAACATGTCTACACTCCGACGCAAGACCGAGGAGGTGCGGATGCCAGCGGAGGATTCAGCGGGCCGTCGGCGGCGCGGCCCGTCGATGGCGGACGTGGCGCGGCTGGCGGGGGTTTCGGGGCAGACCGTGTCGCGGGTCGCGAACGACCGGAACAACGTCGACGCGGTCACCCGGGACCGGGTGCAGGCCGCGATGCGCCAGCTCGGGTACCGCCCGAACAGCGCCGCCCGCGCCCTGCGCAACGGCGAGTACCGCAGCATCGGCGTGATCGTCTTCGAGCTGCACAGCTTCGGTACGACGCGGACGCTCGACGCGATCGCCACCGCCGCCACGATCAGCGGGTACGCGATCAACCTGGTTCCCGTGCTGGACGTCACGCAGAGTGCGGTCACGAACGCGTTCAGTCGGCTCGGTGAGCAAGCGGTGGACGGCGTCATCATCCTGATCGAGGCGCACACGCTGGACGAGGCCGGCGTACGGCTCCCGCACGGTCTCCCGGTCGTGGTGGTCGACTCGAGCGCGCACTACGACTATCCGATCGTCGACACCGACCAGCGGCAGGGCGCACGGCTGGCGACCGAGCACCTGCTCGGGCTGGGGCATGCCACGGTGTGGCACCTGGGCGGCCCGCCGACCTCGTTCGCCGCGGACCGGCGCCGGCGGTCGTGGGAGGCGACGCTGCTGGATCACGGCCGGGAGGTCCCGCCGGTGCTCGACGGGGACTGGACGGCGACCTCCGGGTACTACGCCGGCCGGCGGTTGGCCACCAACGCCGAGGTGACCGCCGTGTTCGTCGCGAACGACCAGATGGCGCTCGGCCTGCTCCGCGCACTCCATGAACACGGCCGGGACGTGCCCGGCGACGTGAGCGTGGTCGGTTTCGACGACATGGAGGAGTCGGCGCACTTCTGGCCGCCGCTGACCACGATCCGCCAGAACTTCGTCGACGTCGGCCGGCTGAGCGTCGACGCGCTGATCCGCGAGATCCACGCCGGCGAACACCACCACGAGCCGGTCGCCGTCGCCGCCAAACTCGTCCACCGCAGCAGCACCGCACCCCCGCCCACCGCTGGGTAGGTTTTCCCGTTTCGCTGGTCAACCAGCCAAGTGGGGGGTTTGCCACCCTGGATACGGGTGACAAACCCCGCATTTTGCTGGTCAACCAGCCAAATGGCGGGCGGCGGGGGTGAAGGTGGTGCGGAGGAGGTGGGCGGTTTCGGTGGGGGTTTTGCCGACGCGTACGCCGGCCGCCTCCAACGCCTGCTGTTTGGCGGCGGCGGTGCCGGAGGAGCCGGACACGATCGCGCCGGCGTGGCCCATGGTCTTGCCCTCGGGCGCGGTGAAGCCGGCGACGTACCCGACGACCGGCTTGGTCGCGTTCTCCTTGATGAACGCGGCCGCCCGCTCCTCGGCGTCACCGCCGATCTCGCCGATCATCACGATCGCGTCGGTGTCCGGGTCGTCCTGGAACGCCTGCAGCGCGTCGATGTGCGTCGTCCCGATGATCGGGTCACCGCCGATCCCGATCGCGGTCGAGAACCCGAAGTCCCGCAGTTCGTACATCATCTGGTAGGTCAGCGTGCCCGACTTGCTGACCAGGCCGATCCTCCCGGGACCCGCGATGTCCGCCGGGATGATACCCGCGTTGGCGCGGCCGGGACTGATGATGCCCGGGCAGTTCGGGCCGATGATCCGCGTCCCGTTGGCCTGCGCGGCGGCGAAGAACGCGGCCGTGTCGTGCACCGGCACGCCCTCGGTGATCACGACGACGAGCGGGATCCCGGCGTCGACCGCTTCGAGTACCGCGCCTTTGGTGAAGCGCGGCGGGACGAACACCACCGACACGTCCGCGTCCGCCGCCTTCACCGCGTCCGCACACGACCCGTAGACCGGGATCGACTGCCGCGCGAAGTCCACCGACTGGCCGCCCTTGCCGGGTGTCACGCCGCCGACCACCGTGGTGCCGGCGGCCAGCATCCGGCTGGTGTGTTTCTGTCCCTCGGACCCGGTCATGCCCTGCACGACGACCCGGCTCTTCTCGGTCAGGAAGATCGCCATGTCAGTTTCCCTTCTCTGCGGCGAGTTCTGCGGCGAGCTCGGCGGCCCGGGCGGCGGCGCCGTCCATCGTGTCGACCACGGTGACCAGCGGGTGAGCGGCCTTGGCGAGGATCGCGCGGCCCGCCTCGACGTTGTTGCCGTCCAGCCGGACGACGAGCGGCTTGTCCGCCCGGTCGCCGAGCACGGCGAGCGCCTGCACGATGCCGTTCGAGACCGCGTCGCAGGCGGTGATCCCGCCGAAGACGTTCACGAACACGCTGCGCACCTGGGGGTCGGACAGGATGATCCCGAGCCCGTTCGCCATCACCTCGGCCGACGCGCCGCCGCCGATGTCCAGGAAGTTGGCCGGCCGCACGCCGTACGGCGAACCCGCGTACGCCACCACGTCGAGCGTGGACATCACCAGACCCGCGCCGTTGCCGATGATGCCGACCGAGCCGTCCAGCTTCACATAGTTCAGGCCCTTGGCGTGCGCCTCGGCCTCGAGCGGGTCGGCGGCCGTCTTGTCGTCGAAGCCCGCGTGGTCCGCGTGCCGGTACGCCGCGTTGTCGTCGAGCGTGACCTTGCCGTCGAGCGCCTCCAGCGATCCGTCGCCGAGCTTCACCAGCGGATTCACCTCGACCAATGAGGCGTCCTCGGCGATGAACACGTCCCACAGTCGCCGTACGACGGTCGACGCCTCGGCGGGGAATCCGGCTGCCGTCACGATCTCCGCGGCCTTCGCGTCGTCGACTCCGACGGCCGGGTCGATCGGCACCTTCGCGATCGCGTCCGGGTTGGTGTGCGCGACCTCCTCGATCTCCACACCGCCTTCGGTGCTAGCGATGCAGAGGTACTCGCGGTTCGCGCGGTCGACCAGGAACGAGAAGTAGTACTCCTCGGCGATCTCCGCGGCCGGCGCGAGCAGCACCCGGCGCACGGTGTGGCCCTTGATGTCCATCCCGAGGATCTCGGCCGCCCGGGCCGTCGCCTCGTCCGGTCCGGCGGCCAGCTTCACTCCGCCGGCCTTGCCGCGCCCGCCGGTCTTCACCTGCGCCTTCACCACCACGCGCCCGCCGAGCTCGCGGGCCGTGGCCGCCGCGTCGGCGGGGTCCTCGATCACCCGTCCGAGCGTCACCGGGACGCCGTGCCGGGCGAACAGTTCCTTGGCTTGGTACTCCATGAGGTCCACGTCGCCTCCCTGAAAGTGTGGTGACGACTGTATGCGGTATGCAATCCACTCACAAGACCCGCTCAGGTCTGGACAGGCGGTGACGGGAGGAGTACCACAGACTTCATACGGTATGCAGTAGTCAGGAGGCGCAATGGATCACGTTGACGTACGTGACGTCTATGGCCGGCGGTACCGCATTGGTGAAGGGGCCCGGGAACTGACCGGCCGTTCGCGCCGCTGGCAAGTCTGGGCGGCCTGGGCCTGCATGGTCGCGATCAGTCCGCTGCAGTACTCGTTCGGCACCGCGGCGCTCGGTCTGTCGTCGGATCGCGGGTGGGGCCCTGCCCGCACGCTGTGGCTGCTCGCCGTCTTCGTCGCCTGCCAAGCGCTGGTCGCGGTCCCGGCGGCCTGGGCCCATCGGGTACGACGGGCCACGCCGACGCAGCTCGTCATCGCGGGCGGGGTGCTTTCGGCGATCGGACTCGTCACGCTCGCGCACGTCGATGCGTACGTCGCGGTCGTGGCCGGCTACTCACTCCTCGGCGGCACCGGCGCGGGCCTCGTGTACGCCGCCTGCATCACCACATCGGCCCGCTGGTTCCCGGACCGGCGGACGGCGACGATCGGATTCGTCACCGGCGGCTTCGCGGTCGGCGCGGTGCCGAGCATCTTCTTGCTTACCTGGCTGGACGAGTCGTTCGTGTTCGACCTGACTGCGCTGGTGGTGGTGCTGGTCGTGCTGGTCGCCGGCGGGCTGTTGAAGGATCCGCCGCGGTACTGGTGGCCCGCGCACATCGACGCTCAGGCGTGGGCGGTCGACCGGAAGCTCAACCGCAGCATTCCCCACAATGCGCCCGCGGTCCGGCACTACCGTCCCGCGGAGGCGATGAAGACCGGTGCGCTGCCGCTGATGTGGTTGCTGCTGGCAATCAGCGCGGCGTTGTCGCTGCTCGGGATCGCGTTCGTGGCCGGCTACGCCGTCGACACCGGCCTGGGGACGGCAACGGCGGCCTGCGCCGCCGGATTGCTTGCCGCCGTCAACGGTCTCGGGCGATCGTCGGCGGGCCACCTCTCCGACCGCTTCGGCCGCCGCCGCGTGCTGGCCGCCGTACTGATGGTCGAGGGGTTCGCGCACATGGGACTCGTGACCGCCGGAGCCGGATGGGTGTTCGTGGTGTGTGCCATGTTCGCCGGCCTCGGCGGCGGTGCGTTCTACGCGATCATGGCCAACCTGGTGCTGGAGTTCTTCGGTGAGAACAGCCTGGTGCAGAACCAGGCCATCCTGTACTCCGCGAAGGCGGTCGGCGGGCTGGTCGGTATCGGTGTCGCCGCCTCGGTGATCGCCGCCGTTGGATACCGGCCGGTGTTCCTCGCCGCAGGGCTGCTCGGCGTACTGACCGCGCTCAGCGTGCGGCTGCTCAAACAACCCGGCCGGCCGGCGCTGCCCGTCCGTCCGCAGCTCGGTACGCCGGTGGCAGGCGAGTGAACGGCTACGGGAAGGTTCAGCGGGATCCCTGTGTGATGGAGCTGGTGTCCCGTTTGGCACGAGAGCCCTGGACGGATCGTCCTGGATGCGTGCACCCGGTACTGAGTGCCGTGGCGCGGGTCGCCCACGACCACAGCACGTCGACCGGTCGACGCGAGTTGCTGCCGCTGGCTCCGCGGTTCATCGACACCAACCGGGCGGGCTTCGAGTCATCCGCCCGGTTGGTCGCGCTCTGCGTGTCGACAGCGCTGACGACCGGCGAGCTCCTGCGTGACGAGCGCTGCCGCTTGACCGAGGCACACCAGACAGCCCTGCACCTGCTCGGTTCCGAAGACAGCCCTGGGGGAGCGGCGCGATGGTGGCTACCGGTGCTTTCGCCGCTCAAGTGGAGCGAGCCCTTCTACCGCTCGTTCGTCGCCACAGAACACGCAGCCGAGGCGGTGGCGATCACCGCCCGAGCGGCCAATCCCGACGTACGGCTGCGAAGCCTGCTGAAGCTGTGCCTCGCAAGTCAGCCCAAACCTTCGTGCTCGGCATCCGCCCAGAAATCGTGGTCGTAGTCGTCGTCCGGGATGACCACGAGCTCGTGCCGGCGGGGCGCGCGGACCTGCTGCTCGAGGCGGCGGAGGTCTGCCGTGCAGCGCTCCAGGTCGTCGAGCAACCGCAGGACGTCGAGGTGCGGACCGAGGCGATTCCTCAACGCCACAAGGGATTTCTCCAGCGCGAGCAGCGCGGCGCGGGTCCGGTCGAGTTCGTCGGAAATCGTCATCACAGCCTCCTGGGTGCGAACTCTGGACAACCACCGCGGCCTGGGATAAGACTACGACTACACCATACGGTATGCAATCTACATCCAAGCCGCTAACCGGCCTTTCCGAGGAGTGACTGCAGATGGC
Organism: Kribbella sp. NPDC004138; assembly: GCF_053603655.1. Classification (NCBI taxonomy): domain Bacteria; kingdom Bacillati; phylum Actinomycetota; class Actinomycetes; order Propionibacteriales; family Kribbellaceae; genus Kribbella; species Kribbella sp. NPDC004138. The sequence goes on along the minus strand of NZ_JBSGFZ010000002.1, from coordinate 38,166 downwards.
GCAGACAGTGTCGGAGACCCACCCCGTCGCGGAAGTCAAGGAGCCGGAGACGATCTCCGGGGGTCACCTCGTCGCGAAGGCCTTGAAGGCCGAGGGCATCGACGTGATCTTCACGCTCTGTGGCGGTCACATCATCGACATCTACGACGGCTGCGTCGACGAGGGCATCGCAGTGGTCGACGTACGGCACGAGCAGGTCGCGGCGCACGCGGCCGACGGGTACGCGCGGGTCACCGGCAAGCCCGGCTGCGCGGTCGTCACCGCCGGCCCCGGCACGACCGACGCGGTCACCGGTGTCGCGAACGCGTTCCGTGCCGAGAGCCCGATGCTGCTGATCGGCGGCCAGGGGGCCCTGAACCAGCACAAGATGGGGTCCCTGCAGGACCTGCCGCACGTCGACATGATGACGCCGATCACCAAGTTCGCCGCGACCGTGCCGCACACCGCGCGGGCCGCGGACATGGTCTCGATGGCGTTCCGCGAGTGCTACAACGGCGCGCCCGGCCCGTCGTTCCTGGAGATCCCGCGCGACATCCTGGACAACTCGGTGCCGGTCGAGTCCGCGACCGTTCCCGAGGCCGGCCACTACCGCGCGTCGACGAAGAGCATCGGCGACCCGGCGAGCATCGAGGCGCTGGCCGACCTGCTGGTGAGGGCCGAGAAGCCCGTCGTCCTGCTCGGCAGCCAGGTCTGGACGTCGCGCGGCAGCGAGGCGGCCGTCGACTTCGTCCGTACGCTCGACATCCCGGCGTTCATGAACGGCTCGGCCCGCGGCACCCTGCCGCCCGGCGACCCGCACCACTTCCACCTGTCCCGGCGGTACGGCTTCAACAACGCCGACCTGATCCTGATCGTCGGTACGCCGTTCGACTTCCGGATGGGGTACGGGCGCCGGCTCCCGAAGAGCGCCACCGTCGTACAGATCGATCTCGACTACCGCACCGTCGGCAAGAACCGCGACATCGACCTCGGCCTGGTCGGCGACCCGGGAGCGATTCTGGCGGCCGTCACGCAGGCGGCGTCGGGCCGGATCCAGAAGACGGACCGGAAGGCCTGGTTCGCGGAGCTGCGCGCCGAGGAGGACTCGGCGTACCAGAAGCGGCTGCCGCGGCAGCTGTCCGACGCGAACCCGATCCACCCGCTGCGGCTCGCGCACGAGATCAACGAGTTCCTCACCGAGGATTCGATCTACATCGGCGACGGCGGCGACATCGTCACGTTCTCCGGCGGCGTCGTGCAGCCGAAGTCGCCCGGCCACTGGATGGACCCGGGCCCGCTCGGCACGCTCGGCGTCGGCATCCCGTTCGTGCTCGCGGCCAAGTACGCGCGGCCGGACAAGGAAGTGGTCGCGCTGTTCGGCGACGGCGCGTTCTCGCTGACCGGCTGGGACTTCGAGACGCTGGTCCGCTACCAGCTCCCGTTCGTCGGTGTCGTCGGCAACAACTCCTCGATGAACCAGATCCGGTACGGCCAGGAGGCCAAGTACGGCAAGGACCGCGGCCGGGTCGGCAACACCCTCGGCGACGTGAAGTACGACGAGTTCGCGCGGATGCTCGGCGGGTACGGCGAGGAGGTTCGCGACCCCGCGGACATCGGGCCGGCGCTGCTGCGGGCCCGCGAGTCGGGGCTGCCGTCGCTGATCAACGTCTGGGTCGACCCGGACGCGTACGCCCCCGGAACCATGAACCAGACCATGTACAAGTAAAGGGGACCCGTCATGACAGCGTCCACTCAGAGGGCCCTCGAAGGCGTCCGCGTACTCGACATGACCCACGTGCAGTCCGGACCGTCCTGCACCCAGATCCTCGCCTGGCTCGGCGCCGACGTGATCAAGCTCGAGGCACCGACCGGCGACATCACCCGCCAGCAGCTGCGCGACCTGCCGGACGTCGACAGCCTCTACTTCACGATGCTGAACTGCAACAAGCGCAGCATCACGCTGAACATGAAGTCCGACCGGGGCAAGGAGATCTTCACCGACCTGGTGCAGAACTCCGACGTCCTCGTCGAGAACTTCGCGCCCGGCGCCATCGACCGGATGGGGTTCACCTGGGAACGCCTCCAGGAGATCAACCCCGGCCTGGTGTTCGCGTCGATCAAGGGCTTCGGCCCGGGCCGGTACGAGAACTTCAAGGCGTACGAGGTGGTCGCCCAGGCGATGGGCGGCGCGATGAGTACGACGGGGTTCGAGGACGGACCGCCGACCGCGACCGGTGCGCAGATCGGCGACTCCGGCACCGGGATCCACCTGGTGGCCGGCATCCTCGCCGCGCTGTTCCAGCGGACCAGCACCGGCAAGGGTCAGCGGGTCACCGTGGCCATGCAGGAAGCCGTCCTGAACCTGACCCGCGTGAAGCTGCGTGACCAGCAACGGCTGACGCACGGCCCGCTGCGCGAGTACCCGAACGACAACTTCGGTACCGAGGTCCCGCGGTCCGGCAACGCGTCGGGCGGCGGCCAGCCCGGCTGGGCGCTGAGGTGTGCGCCGGGCGGCGCGAACGACTACATCTACGTGATCGTCCAGCCGCCCGGATGGGCCCCGATCGCCGAGCTGATCGGCAAGCCGGAGCTGGCCGAGGATCCGGACTGGGCGACGCCGGTCGCGCGGCTGGACAAGCTCGACAAGATGTTCGCGCTGATCGAGCAGTGGACCGAGCAGCACACCAAGTTCGAGGTGATGGACAAGCTCAACGCGCTGAACGTACCGTGCGGGCCGATCATGTCCACGGCCGAGCTGATCGCGGACGAGACGCTGGCCGACCTCGGCGCGGTGGTCGAGGTCGAGCACCCGCAGCGCGGCACGTTCAAGACCGTCGGCTGCCCGATCAAGCTGTCCGACTCGCCGGTCGAGGTGCAGACCTCGCCGGGCCTCGGCGAACACAACTCCGTCATCTACGGCGCGCTCGGTCTCGACACGGGAGAGCTCGAGGAACTGAAAGCCGCCGGCGTCATCTGAACGTCCGAAGAAGCGGAGGCACGTGACGCCGCTTCTTCGGACGCAAGCACCGATCACAGAGGAGTTGCAGCGCATGACTTATGACAAGGCAGCAGTCCGGACCATCCTCGACCAGGCTCTGGCGGACGGCCGCACCTCGCTGAGCGCGCCGGAGGCCAAGCTGGTGGCCGACGCGTACGGCATCCCGACACCGGGCGAGGGGCTGGCCACGACTGCCGAGGGGGCCGCCGGCCTCGCGGCCGAGATCGGGTTCCCGGTCGTGCTGAAGATCGTCTCGCCGGACATCCTGCACAAGACCGACGCCGGCGGCGTGGTGGTCGGCGTCGACAGCGAGGACGCGGCGCGGGACGCCTTCGACAAGATCCTCGCGAACGCGCGGGCGTACCAGGCCGACGCCGAGATCACCGGCGTACAGGTCCAGAAGATGCTGGTCACCGGCGGTGACATGCAGGAGGTCATCGTCGGCGCGGTCACCGACCCGACGTTCGGCAAGGTGGTCGCGTTCGGGCTGGGCGGCGTCCTCGTCGAGGTGCTGAAGGACGTCACCTTCCGGCTGGCTCCGCTCGGTGCCGACGAGGCGCGGGCGATGGTCGACGGGATCGGCGCCCACGAGATGCTCGACGGCGTCCGCGGCGCCCGGCCCGTCGACAAGGACGCCCTGGCCGACCTGGTCCGGAGACTGTCGGACCTGGTCACCGACTTCCCGCAGTTCGCGGAGGTCGACCTGAACCCGGTGCTCGCCGCGCCGGACGGCGCCACCGCGGTCGACTTCCGGATCATCGTGGACGCCGAGGCCGGGAAACCGGTCGAGCGGTACTCCCAGGAGGAGATCCTGACCGCGATGACCCGGATCATGAAGCCGCGCGCGGTGGCCGTGATCGGCGCGTCCAACGAGGACGGCAAGATCGGCAACTCGGTGATGAAGAACCTCGTCAACGGCGGGTACGCCGGGGACATCTACCCGATCAACCCCAAGGGCGGCGAGGTCCTCGGGCTGAAGGCGTTCGCCAGCATCGTGGACGTACCGGGTGACGTCGACGTCGCGGTGTTCGCCGTACCGGCCAAGTTCGTCGGCGGCGCGCTCGAGCAGTGCGGCCAGAAGGGCGTCGCGGGCGCGATCCTGATCCCGTCCGGGTTCGCCGAGACCGGCGAGCAGGAGCTCCAGGACGAGGTGGTCGCGATCGCCCGCAAGCACAATGTCCGCATCCTGGGACCGAACATCTACGGCTACTACTACCTGCCGGAGAGCCTCTGCGCGACGTTCTGCACGCCGTACGACGTGCGCGGCTCCGTGGCCCTGTCGTCGCAGTCAGGTGGCATCGGGATGGCGATCCTGGGCTTCAGCCGCTCGAGCCGGATGGGAGTTTCCGCGATCGTTGGGGTAGGCAACAAGGCCGACATCGACGAGGATGACCTCCTGACGTTCTTCGAGAGCGACGACAACACCAACCTGATCGCCATGCACCTTGAGGACCTGAAGGACGGCCGGGCCTTCGCCGAGACGGCGGCCCGGGTGTCGAAGAAGAAGCCGGTCGTCGTACTGAAGGCCGGCCGTACTTCTCTGGGCGCGCGGGCGGCAAGCTCGCACACCGGCGCCCTGGCCGGCGACGACAAGGTGTACGACGACATCCTGCGGCAGAGCGGCGTGGTCCGGGCGCCGGGGCTGAACGAGATGCTGCAGTACGCGCGCGGCATCCCGCTGCTGCCGACGCCGAAGGGCGAGAACGTCGTCATCATCACCGGCGCGGGCGGCTCCGGCGTACTGCTGTCGGACGCCTGCGTGGACGCCGGGCTGACGCTGATGGACATCCCGCCGGACCTCGACGAGGCGTTCCGGGCGTACATCCCGCCGTTCGGCGCGGCCGGGAACCCGGTCGACATCACCGGCGGCGAACCGCCGTCGACGTACCGGAACACGATCGCGCTGGGGCTGTCCGACGAGCGGATCCACGCGCTGATCCTGGGGTACTGGCACACGATCGTGACACCGCCGATGGTGTTCGCGGAGCTGGTCGCCGACGTGGTCGGGGAGTTCCGGGCCAAGGGCATCGACAAGCCCGTGGTCGCCTCGCTGTCCGGCGACGTCCAGGTCGAGGAAGCCAGCCAGTACCTGTTCGACCACGGTGTGGTCGCGTACCCGTACACCACCGAGACCCCGGTCCAGGTCCTCGGTGCCAAGTACCGCTGGGCCCGCAACGCCGGGCCGCTCGGCATCAGTTGATTGGAGGAAGCAGTCCGCGGGGGTGTGGTAGTCCGCTAGTTGGCGTCGATCTAAGGAGTCCGCCTTGGACGTCACGAGCAAGACCTCAGAAGTACCCGATGAGCCGGCGGCCGCGGTCACCGAGAAGGTGTGGAAAGCCGGCCGGCTCGAACCGATGCCGATCCGGAAACTTCCGGACGCACCGCCCTCGTTGCACATCCTCGGCCCGACCGTCTTCCTGGTCGCGCTGGGCGTGGGCATGGGGGAGTCGTACATGTGGCCCCGGCTCGTCCTGGTGTTCGGGCCGGACATCCGCTGGTTGTTCATGGTCGGTGTCACGCTGCAGGCGTTCGTGCTGCTGGAGATGGCGCGGTACGCGATGGCCACCGGGGAGAGCATCTTCTTCGGCGCGGCCCGGATCTTCAAACCGCTGATGTGGTTCTTCTACGCGGCGGCGATCCTGATCTACATGTGGCCGGGCCATCTGTCCGCCGGCGCGGCCGCCTTCGAGGAGATCAGCGGCATACCCTGGCAGGTCACCGCGTGCGTGGCTCTGGTGTTCGTCGGTGTGCTGTTCAGCCTGTTGTCGGTGATCTACAACTTCCTCGAGAAGCTGCTCGGCCTGCTGATCGGGCTGCTGGTCGTCGGTACGTCGGTGATCGCGGCGCTGGTCGGCAGCTGGGACGACCTCGGCCGGACGCTGTCCGGGATGTTCGCGTTCGGGTACTTCCCGGACGAGGCGATGACGTCGGCCTGGTTCCCGGTCGTGGTCGGTTCGATCGCGTTCGCGGGACCGTCCGGGATGCAGCAGATGTGGTACACGCTGCAGCTGCGGGACAGCGGCGCCGGTATGGGCGCGCACATCCCGAAGATCCGCGGTCTGCGGGCGGCCGGCGAGGCCGAGTCGATGCCGTCCCGCGGGTTCATGTTCGACACCGAGGACCCGGCCGAGATGGCGAAGTGGAAGGGCTGGCGCAAGTGGGTCACGTTCGACGCGCTGCTGCTCTTCTGGGGCATCACGATGCTGGTCACGATCTCGTTCACCGTGCTGGCCATGTCGGCGTCCCGGGAGAACCCGAACGTGGCCACGCTGATCGAGGGCGGTGACCGGGAGGCGGCGCTGAAGGCGATGTCGGACGCGTTCGCGTCGGCCGGCTCGCCGATCCTCGGCACGTTGTTCTTCGCCTTCATCGCACTGATCGGGCTGAACGCGACCCTCGGTCTGTTCGACTCGTTCTCCCGCGGCCAGGCGGACATGACGTACTACTTCGTGCCCGGCGCGAAGCGGTTCTCGATGTCGCGGCTGTACGCCGGGTTCCTGTGGGGCGTGATCCTGTTCGGGATCCTGATCCTGCTGTTCGGGCCGGCCGACGGTCCGGCGGGGATCCTGGACACGCTCGCGTTCCTGTCCACCTTCGCGATGGGCGCGTACTGCATCGTGCTGCTGCTCACCAACAACATGCTGCTGCCGAAGAAGATCCGTCCCGGCCCGGTGCGGAACGTGATCATCGGCTTCGGAGCGGTGTTCTACCTCGGGATGCTGTTCTACTGCCTGTTCCGCTTCGGCGTGGCTGTGGGCTGACATGGCGGATCTGAAGCAGTTGGCGGAGTACTCGGTCCCGGCCGTCTCGGTCGGTGCCGCGGCAGGGTTGATCGCCGGTGGACTGGCCGCATTCGTCGGCCAGCCCGCCGGCTGGGCGGTGCTCACCGGGCTCGGTCTCGGCGTACCGCTGATGGTGTTCGGGACGGGGTACGCCGTCCTGGTCGCGTTGGGGAAAGTCCCCGCCGGGGTGTTCGCGCCGGCGGCGGTCTACTGGGTGATCGCGTTTCCGCTGGCGTTGCTGGTGCACGCGGTCGTCACCGAATGGGTGGTCGCCGGTTCGCCCGGTCTGCCGCCGGAACCGTGGAAGTTCCTGGCCTTCCGTGCGCTGGTGAGCATGGGATTCGCGATCGGCTTCCTCTGGATGCACGAACAGATCGGCCGCCTCTGGTGGCCGCACATCCTCGACCGCAACATGTACGCCCGACGGGTTGTCGAGCAGTACACCCACCTGGCCACCGCCCTGGAGGCCCGCAAAGCCGCCACCGGCCGAGGCCGCAAGAACCGCACCGCCTGACAGTCGCCCGTAACCCTTGAGGTTGCGGGCGACCAAAGGTCGCCGCTTCGCGGCGGCTGTCTTGTTGCCGCCTTCGGCGGAGCGTGGACTGTGCTGAGCGCGACTGTGAACGGCGCACGGCACCCAGGGTGACGGTTGCCGTTTCGCCTTGGCGTGCCTGGCCGGAGCGGGGGTTTCCGGAAGAGATGGCACCCTGTGACGATTTTGTTCCGCAAAGAGGCTGTTGCAGATGCCGAGCTGTCTGCAGCGGATCTGCAGCACTCATCAAGCCCGGCCATCACTCGGCAGACGCCTGCAGTTGAGCGTGCGGACGTCCCGGCGGACCTGGTTGGTGAGTGGTGGAGATCCGCATTTCAGCGGCGTTGCGCGCGCCACGGCGTACGCGAGTGAGGGGTTCAGCGGCAGATGTTCGGCAGATGTTCCTGGCCTCGGATGACGCCGGTGGTGTGGAAGTTCCCGTAGTGGCCAACGGCGGCACTCGCACGGAGGTGGCAAGACAGGAGTCACCGACCGAAGCTCATCCACCTCTTCACCTTCGCACGTGCCGGCAGACGTCACGCGTGCGACCTGTGGACAATGTTCGTTCGGCCAGGGGATGGTTGGGGATGATGGGGATGGGTTGGCGTTCTGCAGCTGCGGGTGATGCGGGGTTTCTGGCTGAGTTGGCGAGTCAGGCGTCGGGTAGCAGGGTCAGCCCGGGTGATGCGGCGACTTTCCTCGAGACCTGGCGCGTCGAGATCGACGACGAGGGCACCGCGGCGGTGGCGGTTCTCCCGCCGGCCGACGGTCATGCGCGGGGTTACGGCGCCTGGTGGGGACGCCGGGACTCGGCCCACCGCGACGTCGTGGACCGCTTGATCCACCTGGCGAGCTCCGTGCCTGGCCTGAGTGTCCTGCAGATCTCCTTGCCCGACGGGCAAACTGTCGATGAACCCCGGTTCGAACGCGCTTATCCGCTCTGGACGATGGTCCACGACGGGACTACCTGGCCGCAGCGGGCGCCGGTTCTGCCGGTACCTCTTCGCGTCGGCCGATGGTCAGACGTGGTGCCGGGCGAGTTCGAGACCGCCTACGCACAGTCGTACCGCGACCAGCGGGTGGTCGAACCGCATGGCGCTGAAGCCTGGGCCTTGCTCGCCCGCGGTGATGCATTTGCCGCGGAACTCGGCGTTCTGGCGATGACCCCTGAGGAGCAGGTAGCGGGATTCGTTCTCGGGTTCAGGCATGGGCGCCGCGGCGTCGAACTCGGTCCGATCGGAACCGTCCCGGCCTGGCGAGGGCGCGGTGTCTGCTCAGCGCTGCTCGCGTCCGTGCTCAGGTGTTGCCGAGAGAACGGACTCGCTCCAGTAACCCTCACGGTCGACGGCGAGAGCCCCACGCATGCTCAGAACCTGTATCTGAAGCACGGGTTTCGCGTGACCGAGCGTCTGACCGCCTACCAGGTACGGCTTTAGCTCCGGCGTCGGCGGCGGGAGGGTTCGGGGTCGGGGGTTTCTGCGGGGGGTGTGGAGGCCTGGAGGTCGTGGTAGGCCTTGCGGGTGTGTTCGGTGTGTTCGCGCATGATTTGGGCGGCCTTGTCCTCGTCGCCATCGCTGATGGCCTTGACGAGGCGGTTGTGTTCGCGCCAGGACGCGGCGCCGCGGACGGGGGCGACGGGCGTGTAGTACCAGCGGACGCGGCGGTCGACCTGGGCGGCGAAGTCGACGAGGAAGCGGTTGCCGGACATCTGGGTGATCAGGCTGTGGAGCTCCGCGTTGGTGCGGACCGTGCCGTCGATGTCGCCGGCTTCCTGGTACGCGGTGCCGACCTTGCACAGCTCGCGCAACCGCGCGACGTCGTCCTTGGACGCGTGCCGGGCGGCGAGGCGTGCGGACTCCGATTCCAGGGCGGCGCGGGCCGCGAGCAACTGGTCGACCTCGTCCTCGGCCGGCACGTGCACCATCGCACCGAACCCGGGCCGCAGATCGACCCAGCCTTCGTTGTTCAGCCGTTGCAGGGCCTCGCGCACCGGCTGACGGGAGACGCCGAGCATCCCGGCGAGCTCGACCTCGACCAGGTGCCGGCCGCGCTCGAGGGTGCCGTCGATGATCATCTCGGTGAGGGCCTCGTACACCGATTCCCGCAACGGCTGCGGGCGCTTGACGTGCCGCACACCGGCCGGTTCCGCACCCGCCCCTGGGCCTGCGCTGATGGTCGTCATGAGGTCCCTTCCGGTCCTACAGTCATGGCACTTGGTAGACAGTCTACCAAGTGCCATGACCTGACATATAGCTCCGGCGACAGAGTGTTCTGTGCCGGACTCAGGCGGCCGACTCGCGGTCGTCGTCGTGGGTACCGCGGCCCTCCTCGGCCGTCAGCTTCGCGAGCTCCGCATCGAGATCGAGCGGCGTGCTCAGCTCCTGCAGTTCCGGGGCGTCCGGGAACTGCGGCCGCGCCGCCAGAGCACCGAACCTCCGCGTGAAGATCATTGCTGTCCTTTCCTGAATTCTGCCTTCTGTATACATTCAACCAGCAGTACTCACCGGTTATGCCCACGTCTCACGTGATCCCCGTTACGTACGCCGTGATCCCGCTTACACGATCAGGTAGGCACTTCCACCATCGCCGGGTCAGTGGCCGGCGGTCAAAGACTTGGTTGCTATGTCGAGATAGCCCGAATCCATCAGATGTACGTCGAGCAGATCGTCGAGGGCCTTCTGTACGCCGGCCTGGCGCGCGACGTCGAGCAGCGCGCGGGCGAGCACGGGCTCGGGGCTGCGGGCGGCGATCACCAGGCCGACGCGCGGGCCGTGCGCCGGGCGCTTCAGCGGTACGACGCGCATCCCGTCCGGTACGCCGAACATGTGCAGCCACGCGTGCGAGATGACCGTCGACCAGTGGTTGCCGTGCAGGTGGCTGTAGAGGCCGGAGACCGTGTCGCTCTCGATCGAGGGTGTCGCGGTCACGCCGTCGTCGGTGAAGTACCCGTTCATGATCCGGCGGTTGCGCATGTCGGGGGAGAGCAGGCACAGCGGCAGGCCGGCGACCTCCGCCCAGGTCGCGAACGGCTGCTCGGCGAGTTCGGTGCCCTTCGGCGTGAGCAGCAGGTACCGCTCCTCGTACAGCGGCGTCTTGCGCACCTGGCCGAGCGTGTCGTCGTCGAGGTACGTCATCGCGACGTCCAGCTCGAACTCGGCCAGCTTCTGGGTGATGTCGCGCGACGACAGCGACTCGAGCGTGACGCGGGTGTTCGGGTGCCGCTCACAGAATGGGGTGGTGAGCAGCGAGACGACCGGCATCGCGGTCGGGATCGCGCCGAGCCGGAGTGTGCCGTTCAGGCCGCCGCGCATCATCGACAGCTCGTGGCGGAGCGCGTCCTGCTCGGCGAGGATCCGCTGCGCCCAGAGCAGCACCCGCTCGCCCTCGGGAGTCAGGCCCTCGAAACGCCGGCCGCGGCGCACGATCGGTACGTCGAGCTCCTGCTCGAGCTTGCGGATCGCCGCGGACAACGACGGCTGGGAGACGTAACAGGCGTCCGCGGCCCGCGCAAAATGCTTCTCGCGGGCGAGGGCGACGAGGTACTCGAGCTGACGGAGCAGCATCAACGGCCTCGGGCTGGTGTGCAGTCGCCTGTATACATAATCCAACTGTAGTGAGACCGGTCGCGCACGGAAAGATCCCGGCCTACTGTGATGTGGGTCACACGATGTCTCGGGTGGACCGCGCCGTTCGACGGTAGGGCAGAGAGATTTTTCGGGCGAAGGAGCAGTGATGGAGAAGGTTGTCTCGAAGGACGGCACCGAGATCGCGTACGACGTGATCGGCAGCGGACCCGCACTCGTGCTGGTCGCCGGCGCGTTCACCGACCGGTCGAGGTACGTCCAGGACGCCGAGGCGCTGGCGTCGGCGTTCAGCGTGGTGAACTACGACAGGCGAGGTCGCGGTGATTCCGGCGACACGCTGCCTTACGCGGTCGAGCGCGAGTGGGAGGACCTCGCGGCGGTGCGCGACGCGACTGGCGCGCGGTTCGCCTGCGCGTACTCGTCGGGGTCGATGGTGCTGCTGCAGTCCCGGGTGCCGTTCGAGAAGCTGGCGGTTGTCGAGCCGCCGTTCCGGGTGGACGGCGCACCGCCGGCGCCGCAGCGGTACCTCGAGCGGTTGCAGGAGTTCGTCGCGGCCGGGAATCCCGGTGGCGCGGCGGAGCTGTTCATGGTCGAGGCCGTCGGGCAGCCGAAGGAGATGGTCGACCAGATCCGGGAGACGCCGATGTGGGCCGGCCTGGAGGCGATCGCGCACACCCTGGTGTACGACGCGCTGCAGATGGGCGACAGCGCGGTGCCGACCGCACTGCTGTCGTCCATCGACATCCCGGCGCTGGCGCTCTACAGCAACGCGAGTCCCGACTGGCTGAAGGACTCGGTCCGGCAGACCGCGGACGCGTTGCCGCACGGCACGGCCGAGGGCCACGACGGCACGTTCCACACCATCGCCTCGGAGAACCTGGCGCGCGAGCTGGCAGGTTACTTCCGCGCTGCGTGAACCGGGCGGCGACCGGGGAGACCTCGGTCCAGGAGGCGTTTGAGACGCGGGGCCAGCGGCCGCTCGACGCCGTAGTGCAGGGCGGCCGCGACGCCGGTCATCAACACCATCGTGGCGGCGACCAGGAGGACGTGGTTCACCTGGTCGCCGAGCCGCTCGAAGATGATGAAGCCGATGTGTGCGTGCACCAGGTACAGCGGGTAAGTGAGCGCGCCGAGCACCGCGAACCACGGCCGGCCCAGCCGGTGCGTGAGCCTCAGCGCGACCGCCAGCATGACGCCGAAGATCGCCAGGATGATCGCGACCACGACCGTGCGGTCGATCTCGGTGTGGTACCGGAGACCGACGCGGTCGGCGAACCCGATACCGCGGTAGATCGCGTTGCCGAGCGAGACCGCGACGAGGGCGAGTGTCTGCGGCGTCGCGCCGTACCGGTGGATCAGGCACAGTGCCATACCGGCGATGAAGTAGTGCGAGAACTGGGTGTTCAGCACCAGGTCGGTTGCGTGCGGCAACAGCCCGGCCTGGAACGCGAAGGTTGCGGCGAGCCACGCCCAGAGGAAGATCGTCACCCGGCGGGCGGTGATGCCGATCCAGGTGAGGACCAGGATCATCGCGTAGAACCGGAGCTCGGCCCACAGCGTCCAGTACACGACGTCGACGTTCTCGATGTTCGGCAATGAGTTGAACATCGTCAGGTTCGCCAGGTACTGCGGAAGTGAGACTGGGAACCGCCCTTGGCTGAAGGCGAGCGAGACGAACGCGGTGAGCGTGACGGCGATCCAGTACGCCGGATACAGACGCACCGCCCGGGAGCTGACGAACGAGCGCGGCGCGCGGTCCCAGGCGCTGAGCAGGACGACGAAGCCGCTGATCGTGAAGAACAGGTCCACGCCCAAGTAGCCGTACCGTGCGACGACATCCACGTGCGGAAAGTGAAGACCGCTGAGGCCGCCGGCGTACGCGGAGAACAGGTAGTGGTACGCCATCACCGAGACCGCGGCGAGGATCCGCAACAGGTCGATTTCGTGGAGCCGGCCCCGTGAGGGTTCCACAGCCTTCCTTCCGTCGGGTCCCCTCACTACACCGCACGCGCGTGCCTCGATCGTCAGCCCTCAGCACGATCTGGAGCTGCGACCTACGGATGACGGTCGGATGCGGGGTATGCGCCGACGAGACGGTTGTAAGCGGCAAGTACTTCGTCCGGAATGTCGACGTGGTCGATGAAGTTGCGGCCGCGGGGACCGTAGACGTCCGGCGACAGCCGGTGGATCTCGCCGAGCAGGAGGGAGCGGAAGCGCTCGCGGCTCCAGATCTCAGGCGCGCCCGCCGTCGCGCCGGCGTGATCCGGACCGATCCACGGGATGACCGGCGCGTGGCTGATCATCGTGCTGCCGGGCAGGTCGGCGAAGGATCGCTCGAAGCAGGCGTGCGTACGACGCTGCATGGTCGGGTCCTGGATCAGCAGCAGCGTTTGCGGGTGGCTGATCAGCGCGCGGGTGAACGCCGCGTTCTCGCCGCAGTTGGTGGATCGGTCCTCGACGACGATCTGATCGTCCGGGACGCCGTACCTCAGCAGGAGCTCGCGGAAGACGTGCGACTCCGGCCGGTCGGTGGCCAGGTCGAGCCCGCGCCGCCGGACGGCCTCGTCGAGGAACTGTGTCGAATGCCCGATCCCACCGCTGACGAGAATCGGTGCGCAGTGCGCGCGGTGCACCTCGGCCGCGACCTCCACCGACTCCACCACGGCCGAGCCCATCAGCACGACCCGATCGACCGGCCGATCGATCGGGTCCCGGCGCGCGAGCCAGCGCGCGATGACGTCCTCATCCAAAGCTGACTCGCTCCCGGTAGTACTCGAGGAGGTCTGTGTCGCCGTCCACCTCGAGATTGTCGTCGCGGCGCTTGTACAGATGTAGCAGGAGGTCGGTCAGCGAGCCGCGGACGGTGACCGCGGCCCGCTCGGTGCTGTGCCGCCAGCGGATCGAGTCGCCGGTCAGGTCGACGACCCACCCGGCCAGCTCATCGACCGTTTCGTCGGTGCAGTCGGACGGGTCGGCGTACCAGTGCGTCGGGTCGCGGAACGCGTCGTCGGGTGGCGCTTCGCCGGTCCGGGCGATGACGGTCGCCTCCCGGTGCGCGCCGCCGACGTGGCGCACCAGCTGCCCGACGTTCCACCCGGGGCACGACGGGACCGCAGTGCTCAGGTCCTTGCCCGTGCCCAGGTGGCCGGCCAGCAACTCCGCCTGCTCGACGATCAGCTCGCAGTGCCGCTCGAACTCCATCTGCCAACCCTCCGCTCGGTCCTTTGCCGGGTGGTCGGAGCCGAAAGCGGCGGTTTGACGTCAGGTCGGGAGCCGCATCGGCATCAGGATGTAGGCGGCGTCGGACGGCGGTGTGTCCTCGGGGGAGCTGAGGCCGGTCAGGTTGGCCGGCTTGGTGGGCTGGGTGAAGGCGAAGTGCGCGATCGGTGCGCCCAGGGACGCCAGCCCGTCGAGCAGGTAGCCGGCGTTGAACCCCGTCACCACCGGATCGCCGTTGAGGGTGACCTCGACGGACTCGGACGCCTGTGCCTCCTCGCCGTTGCCCGCGTCGAGCGTCGCCGTGCCGTCCGCGAAGGTCAGCCGGACCGGCGCCGATCGCTCGGCGACCAGTGCGACCCGTTTGACGGCCTCGAGGAGCGCGGCGGTGTGGACCGTGACGGTGCTGGTGATTGCGCTCTCGGCCGGGATCAGGCCGCGCACCTTCGGGAACTCGCCGTCGATCAGCCGGCTGGTCGCATGCCGCCCGCCGCCCTCGAACCCGATCAACCCGTCCCCGGCGCCGGTCGAACCGAGCGAGAGGGTGATGTCGTGCCCGGACATCGCCTTGGCGACGTCGGCGAGCAGCTTCGCGGGAACCAGAGCGTTCGTCTCCAGAGCTGGATCGACGGGCTCCCACGGGACGGTCCGGACGGCCAGCCGGTAGCGGTCGGTCGCCAGCAGCGAGATGGTCGATCCGCGGATCTCCAGCCGGATCCCGGTGAAGACCGGCAGCGTGTCGTCGCGGCCGGCCGCGCTCACCACCTGCGCGACGGCGCGCGCGAAGACCTCCGCGTCGACGATGCCGCTCGCCGCCGGGACCTCCGGGAGCGGCGGATACTCGTCGAGCGGCAAGGTGTGCAGCACGAACCGGGCCGCCCCGCTGCTCACCTGGACCCGGGCCGCTTCGCCGCTCAGATCCACCGAGTCCCGCGGCATGCTCTTGCAGATGTCCGACAGCAACCGCCCGGAGACCAGCACCCGTCCCTCGTCGGCCACCTCGGCCGGCACGCTGACCTGCGCCGAGCTCTCGTAGTCGAACCCGGACACCGTCACCTGACCGTCGGCTGCCTCGACCAGCATCCCGGCCAGGATCGGCACGCTCGGCCTGCTCGGCAGCCCGCGCGCAACCCATCCGACAGCCTCGGCCAGCACCTCGCGCCCGACTCGAATCTTCATCCCTGCTCCTCCCCATCGAGAGGAACGACTCAATCAGGCGGCACCGACAGTTTTCGGGACGGACCGGCGGACCGGCCGGTCCGTCCTCAGGAAACGACGATCAGAAGATTGTCACGCCGTACGCGTTCGCGGCTTCGCGGACGGGCTGGAAGAACGTCGTCCCTCCGGTCCGGCAGTCGCCGCTGCCACCGGAGGTGATGCCCAGTGCCTTCGTGCCGTCGTACAGCGGGCCGCCGGAGTCGCCCGGCTCGGCGCAGACGGTGGTCTGGATCATGCCGTCGACCTTGCCGCCGCCCTGGTAGCGGACGCTGACGTTCAGTGCGGTGACCCTGCCGCTGTGGATGCCGGTCGTCGAGCCCTTGCGGGTGACGGTCTCACCGACAACCGCGTCACCGACCGTGAAGCCACCCGGGTGGCTCAGTGACGTGTTGGTGTACTGCACCAGGGCGTAGTCGTTGCCGGGGAAGCTGTAGCCGATGGTCGGGCCGATCAGGGTGCTGTGGTTGGAGTTGGTGAACCACTCCTTCGCGACCTTGCCGCAGTGCCCGGCGGTCAGGAAGTAGTAGCTGCTGCCCTTCTGCACGTTGAAGCCGAGCGAGCAGCGGTACTGCCCGCCGTAGATCGCATCACCGGCCGAGAGCAGCGGCTTGAACACCCCGTTGGTGCGATTGACCTGCACACCGTCGTGCTGCAGCGCCGCAAGCCCCTTGGCAGAGACGGTGCTGTCTGCTGTCACCACGACCTTGCCGGCGGCCGCGTCGGTGTACCAGGCGACGCCGCCGACGCCGGACCGTTCGACCGCGGATTGCGCCGCGGCCAGCCGCGCGGCCGGTGACGGA
The DNA here is from genome assembly GCF_053603655.1 of Kribbella sp. NPDC004138. Lineage (NCBI taxonomy): Bacteria > Bacillati > Actinomycetota > Actinomycetes > Propionibacteriales > Kribbellaceae > Kribbella > Kribbella sp. NPDC004138. Next base: position 22,057 of record NZ_JBSGFZ010000002.1, on the reverse strand, counting down.
GCCTTGGCTTGCGCCGGTAAGGCGTACAGGGATGCTGCGACCGCGCTGACGGCGGCCAGGAGCTGGACGGTACGGCGCACGCGTGACGTACGTTCGATCCTCACTGTTCCTCCTGCGACATCGCGGGACCGTATGGGCGGGGTCCCTGGAATGTCGTCGGCGCCTGTCAGGGGTGAGCACCGCCGACAGTGCACATGTTCCCGCCTGAAGTCAGTTGCAACCAGACCGTAGGCGCAGATCACCGAACGTAATCTGCTCGACCTGCTCGGCGTCCCGTCTGGTCAGAACGACCGCGGACAGTGCACCAGGTACGACGCGGCCCGGGTCGCTCGCCGCCTTCCGGACCACGTCCGGCCAGCGTCGGCAATGTGTCTCCATGCTGGCCGACCGTACGACGCGGCCACGGGCCCACTGCCCCGAGCGGGCCACGTCGCCCGGTACGTCGAGCAGGATCAGGTGCAGCGGCAGGCCGGCCTGGCGGGCGCGCCATCCGATCAGGGTCCGCGCCCACGGCCTGGTGGCGCAGTCGTGGATCACCAGCGGGCCGCGTCCGGGGCGCATAGCCGTAAAGAGCGTCACGTAGTACACGAGATGCACCAGCGGGCGCCACAGGGCATAGGGGAGGACTCCCAGGACCGGCATCCACCGGTCGCGGATGTGCGCGGAGTCGTACACGCGCACGTCGTCGTTGCCGGCGAACACCCGGCGCAGGAGCGTGCTCTTCCCTGCGCCGGGTATTCCGGCCAGCAGTACGACCGCGTCGACCGCATACCGCAGCTCTCGTCCCCGCAGCACTCCTTCGACAAGTCCCGTATGCACCACGCACGTCCTTCCTGCACTCGCCAGGTACAGGTAGGACGAACAGGATCCGCCGGCGGCCCCGAAAGAACGCTGAGAAGTGGTTAGGAACTCCCTGAGAGATCGTGTGGTCAGTGAGTTCCGAAGGTCTCCAGCAGGATCTGCCGCTCGCCCTCGGTGAGGTTGGTGTCGATCAGCTTGATCCCCAGGCCGTGGAACCGCTCGCCCAGCCGGTCGAGGTCACCTTGGTCGGTGACGACGAACAGAGCCGAGGTTCCTTCCGTCACTTCGCTGTGGATCTTGTGCAGCTGTTCCTTCGTGATGCCGACGTCTTCTGTCGCTTTGCTGATCGCACCGATCGCCGCTCCGACGGCGCCGCCGATCAGCGGGACGAAGAACAGTGCACCGAGCAGCAAGCCCCAGAACGCGCCCCACCCGGTCCCTCGCCAGGTCTCCTCGTGACTCTGGTGCGTCGTCGGCTTCGACTGGCCCTTCGGCCAACTGACCACCGCGTGGTCGAGGATCTTCACCAACCCGTCCGCACTGGCCCCCTTCAGTATCCGGACGGCTTTGTCGGCGCCGTCCGGGTCATCGAACTTCCACACCGTGAACGTGGTCATGCCACCGCTCTCCCCTCGAAGGTCCGGCGCAACCCGCGTGCCCCCAGGGGGCTACGCCCTGTGTCGAGCGTAGCCCCCGTCGGACCGCCCCTGAAGACTGCGCGACAACCCTCTGACCTGCGGCTTTCCGGTCAACGCCGGAGGTCGCGCCGCTGGTGCATCCGGCCGTCGCCGTCGAGCTCGACGACGGTGTCGACGCCGATCCGTTCCAGAAACGCGAAATCGTGGCTGACGACGAGCAAAGCTCCGCGGTACGCGTCGAGAGCCTCCGCGAGTTGCTCCACGCTCGTGAGGTCCAAGTTGTTGGTGGGCTCGTCCAGTACGAGCAGCTGTGCCGGCGGCTCCGCGAGCAGCAGTCTGGCGAGTGAGACGCGAAAACGCTCCCCACCCGACAACGTGCGCACCGGACGGTCCGGGCTGTCGCCGCGGAGCAGCAGACGCGCGAGCTGGTTGCGAATCGTGCCGACTGGCGTCTGCGGGGCGAGGGCCTGCACGTTCGCCAGTGCGCTCTCGTCGTCGTCGAGGCCGTCGAGGCGCTGCGGGAGGTAGCCGACCAGATCGGTCAGGAGCTTCCCGTGCGGTCGTCCGGGCGTCGCAGCCGTCCCGTTGACCAGCTGACTGAGCAGCGTCGACTTCCCGCTGCCGTTCGCGCCGACCAGCGCGACCCGCTCGGGGCCCTGGATCACGACAGTGCGGTCGTTGTCGTACAGCTCGGCGATCCGCCGCCCGCGCGGCACGTCGGGATCGGGCAGCACGAGGTTGATGTGCCCCTCCTGGCGTACCCGGGCGTCCGCGGCGTCGACCGCTGCCTGGGCCGACTGCACCTTGTCTTCCAGCGTCGAACGCATCGCGCCGGCCGACGCCTGCGCCTTACTCGCGCGGTTGCCCGCCAGGATCTTCGGTATGCCGCCGTGCTGCTGTGTCTTCTTCGCGGTGCGTTCGCGGCGGGCCAGTTTGGTCTCTGCCTCGACGCGTTGCCGCTTCTCCACCTTGAGCGCCTGCTGAGCAGACCGTGCGGCTTGGAGCGCGGCCGCTTGTTCTTGTTCCTGGTGCTCCTTCCAGGCGCTGTACGGACCGCCGTACGTGCTGAGCATGCCGTCGTACAGCTCTGTGGTGTTCTCCATGTGCTCCAGGAGCTCGAGGTCGTGGCTGACGACAACGAGCGTCCCGGGCCACTTGTCGACGAACTCGGCGAGTTTGGCGCGCGTCGGCCGGTCCAGGTTGTTGGTCGGCTCGTCGAGCAACGTGATCGGCGTACGGCGGACACGCAGCCCGGTGATCGCGATCAGCATCGCCTCGCCGCCGGACACCTCGGCGACCCGGCGGTCGAGGTCGGCGGCGGAGAACCCGAGCTGGTCGAGCGCCTCGCCGGCGCGGGCCTCGATGTCCCAGTCGTCGCCGATCGTGTCGAAGTGGCGCTCGTCGGCGTCACCGGCCCCGATGGCGCGGATCGCGGCGACGATCGCGTCGACCCCGAGCAGCTCGGCGATCGTGGCGTCCCGGCGCAGCGTCAGCGTCTGCGGCAGGTACCCGACCTCGCCGCTCACGTCGATCTGCCCGGACGCCGGTCGGAGCAGGCCGGCGATCAACCGCAGCAGGGTCGACTTGCCGGCGCCGTTGCGCCCGACCAGACCGGTCCGGCCGGCGTTGATGGTGCCGCTGACGCCGGACAGCGCGACAACGCCGTCTGGCCACTCGAAGGTCAGCTCGCGCAGCGTGATTGCGGACTTGGAAGACATAGGTGTGCTTTCGTGGATCGAGGTCACGCGCGTCGGAACGCCCGGACCCGGGGAACAGGTCGGCGCGAAGCGGACAGGCCGGACGTGGCTCAGGCGGACCGCGGGACAGCACGGGTCGGACGCAACTGAAAGCCACCGGCGGTCCGGTGGCTAGATTCTGTCGACCTCGATCTCCACGACACCGAGCCTAACAGGTGCCACCATCGGTTCTAGCGGGGCGAATCAGGGGAGGTGGCGGCCATGGGCGGTGCCGTACGCCGGGTTCCGACCTACTGCCCGTTGTGCGTGTCCAAGTGCGGCGCGACCGCGGTGATCGAGGACGGCGAGTTCGTTGCCCTGGAACCCGATCCGTCGCACCCGACCGGGCAGGCCGTCTGTATCAAGGGCAAGGCGGCGCCCGCCGTGCTGAGCCATCCCGATCGGCTGCTGTACCCGGTCCGACGGACTGCACCGAAGGGCGCCGCGGACCCTGGCTGGCAGCGGATCAGCTGGGACGAGGCGCTGGACACGATCGCCGCGAAGCTGACCGCCGCTGCGCGGGAGTACGGCCCGGAATCGGTCGTGTTCGCGAGCGCGTCCCCGTCGACGTCGGCGATGTCCGACTCGATCGACTGGGTGGACAGGCTGCGGCGCGCCGTCGGCAGCCCGAACTTCGCGGTCTACATGGAACTCTGCGCGTGGGGCCGGATGGGTGCGCCGCTGTTCACGTTCGGCGCGCCGGTTCCCGCGGCGTACATGCCTGATCTCGACAACGCCGGCTGCATCCTGTTCTGGGGTTACAACCCGTCGGTGGCGCGGTTGGCGCACGCCACGGCGACGACCGCCGCGCTGCGCCGCGGAGCCAAGCTCGTCGTCGTGGACCCGCGGCGCGCAGGACTGGCGAGCAAGGCGGATCACTGGCTGCGGGTCCGGCCCGGGACCGACGCCGCTTTGGCCCTGGCGATGACGCACGTGATGATCGCGCGCGGCTGGTACGACGAGGACTTCGTACGTCGCTGGACGAACGCGCCACTGCTTGTCCGCAGCGACACCGGGCAGTTGCTTCGCGCGGACGGCGATCCGGCGGGGTACGTCGCGTGGGCGGGTCGCCCGGTCCGGTACGACCCCTCAGCAGGCCAGTACGAGGTCGACGAGTCGCAGTTGGACCTCTCCGGAACACATGTCGTGCCGACGGCCGCCGGGCAGGTCGTGTGCCGCCCTGTGTTCGCCGTACTGGCCGAGCAGTGCGCCCGCATGACGCCGGAAGCGGCGGAGGACCTGACAGGAGTGCCGGCGGAAGAGATCGAGGCGTGTGCGCGGACCCTGTGGGAATCCCGCCCGGTCGCCTTCTACACATGGAGCGGACTCGAGCAGCACAGCAACGTCACGCAGACGGTCCGTGCGATCGACGTGCTCTACACACTGACCGGCAGCCTCGACGCTCCAGGTGGCAACGTGCTGTTCTCGGCGGTCCCATCGAACCCGGTGGCGGCGAGGGCCGCGCCGGCAGAGCAGGTGCAGACTCTCGGGTTCACTGAACGCCCGCTCGGCCCGGCGCGGCTCGGCTTCGTCACCGGGTCCGCCTTGTACGAGGCCGCGCTCGACGGTCGCGTCCGGGCGCTGCTGACGTTCGGTGCGAACCTGGTGATGGCCCACGGCGACAGCGCGCGCGGCCGGAAGGCACTCGCCGCCGTCGATTTCGTCGCGCACGCGGACCTGTTCATGAACCCGACCGCCGAACTCGCCGACATCGTCCTGCCGGTGGCCGCCGCGTTCGAGGCCGAGGCGCTGCGGATCGGCTTCGAGACCAGCCAGGACGCGCAGTCGCTCGTCCAGCTGCGCACCCCGCTGGCGGCGCCGCGCGGGGAAGCCCGCTCCGACCTGCAGATCGTCTTCGCGCTGGCCGAGCGCCTCGGCGTCGGGGACCAGTTCTTCGGCGGGGACATCGAGGCCGCGTTCCGTCACCAGCTCGAGCCGGCCGGTATCACGCTGGAGCAGTTGCGGGACAACCCGGCGGGCGTTCGCGTCCCGCTCACCACGGCGTACCGAAAGTATCGCGACACCGGCTTCCGCACGCCGACCCGCAAGATCGAGTTGTACTCCGAGACGCTCGGGGCCGCGGGTGCTCCGCCGCTCCCGGCGTACTCCGAGCCGGCCACCAGCCCGCGGTCCCGCCCCGACCTGGCCGCGGAGTTCCCGCTCGTCCTCACGTGTGCGAAGTCGCTGTGGTTCTGCGAGTCGCAGCACCGCGGCATCGCCGCCCTCCGCAAGTCCACGCCGGACCCGCAGGTCGAGCTGCACCCTGACACGGCCGGTGCGCGTGGGATTGCAGCCGGCGATTGGGTTCGCATCTCCACTCCGGCCGGCAGCGTCCGGGCCCGCGCCAAGTTCAACGCCGGCCTCGACCCGTCGGTGGTCTGCGGCCAGCACGGCTGGTGGCAGGGCTGCGCTGACCTCGACCTCCCTGGCTACCCGGTCGAGGGCCCCGGCAGCGCCAACCTCAACCTCGTGCTGCCCCAGCAACCTGGCGACCCGATCAGTGACAGCGCGCCACTCCGCTCGTCCCTCTGCGACATAACGCCCCTGTGAGGCAACGCGAACAGCCTGTGGTCCGCGATCGCGGTTTCACCCAGTGCGGGCGATGCCGCGGGGTCAGCGGCGAATCCACAGTCGAACGAAGACCGCTCACATCGTCCGGGTCCTGCCGGACGTGTGCAGCAGGCTGCGGGGAGGGGTCGGGGGGATATGAGGGCAGATTTGCGCACGGAGCGCATCGGACAACACACTGCGGGTACGTACGGTCTCAGACGCGTGACCGACTCGGCCGTCCCGCCCGACCGGATCCGTCCACCGGGGCCGCCGCCGTTCCGGGTCGTCCAGCGGCCGCGGTTGCTCGACCTCATCTCGCGGGGCGTCCGCGAGACCCCGCTCACGCTGGTGAGCGCAGGTGCGGGTTCCGGCAAGACGGTGCTCACCGCAGCCTGGGCGAGGCACCACCGACGGACGCCGGTCGCCTGGCTCTCACTGTCCGATCGTGACGACACGTTCATCCCGGATGTGTGCAGTGCGCTCGCGGGCGCCGGTGTTCTGGACGCCGACGACCCGCATCTGACCGACGTCGAGGCGCTGTCCGCGCACTTGCTGCTGCTGGACGAACCGGTGGTCCTCGTCCTCGACGCCGCCGACCGCGTACGGCGCCAGGTGGTCTTCGAGCAGTTGGGCAGGCTGCTCGACGCGGCCGGGGAGCGGCTCCGGGTGCTGATGACGACGCGGGCGGATCCGCCGCTGCCGCTGCACCGGCTCAGACTCGAGGGGACGGTCTCGGAGGTCCGCTCCGACGACCTCGCCTTCACCGCCGCCGAAGTCGGGGCACTGCTCGGCGTCCACGACATCGAGGCGCCGGAGGCGGTCCAGGAGGTGTTCGAACGGACCGAGGGCTGGGCCGCCGGCGTGCGGCTGGCAGCGCTCGCGCTGTGGGCCGGCGATCACAAGACCCTGCCGACGGGGTTCGCGGCCGACTACCTGGCTGCCGAGGTGTTCGCCGATCTCGACCGGGACGATCGGGACTTCCTGCTCAGGATCAGCCTGGTGGACGAGCTTCCGGCAGAGCTCGCTGCCGCGCTCGCGGATCGCCCGGACGCGGACAGCGTGCTGCGACGGATGGCGATCGGCAACACCTTCGTCCAACCTGTGCACGGCCACTACCGGATCCACGGGCTGGTCCGGGAGTTCCTCCGCGCCGAGCTCGTCCGCACCCTGCCCGGCGCGATCGACGACCTCCGGCGGCGGGCCGCGGACTGGTACGGCGCGAACGGCCGACTCGTGCAGGCCGTCAGCCATGCCGCCGAGACGGGCGACTGGGAGCGCGCCGCCGGCTTCGTGGTCACCGGGCTGGGCGTCGGAGACCTGCTGCTGCGGACCGGAGTCGGCACGGAGCTGGCCCGTGGCCTGTCGGACATGCCGGCCGTGGATTCCGTCGACGTACAGCTCGTTCGCGCCGCGATCGCCGTCGCCAACGACGACGTCACCGCGGCCAGGCAGCACCTCGCGGAATGCGCGGTTGACCACCCCGTCAGCGGTGACTGGTCGGCGTCGGCCGCTGCCGTGACCACCTTGCTGTACGACAAGTCGGGCAGTGTCGACCAGACATTGCTCGCCGCCCGAGCGCAACGGGAGGAACTGGCCGCGCACGGCAACGCAGTACTGAACGCACTGGTACTGGGCGCGGAGGGCAAGGCGCATCTGCGGGGCGGCGACCTCGATGTCGCGTGTGCGGTGCTCACCGACGCGGTCCGGACGGCCGCAACGGGTGACTGCGCGGATCTCCGGTTGCTCTGCCTTGCCACGCTGGCGCTCGCCGAAGCCTGCCGGGGCCACCTGTCCCGCGCCCAAGGGCTCGCGGACACCGCCGAGCGCCTCGCTGCGGAGTCCGTCGCCGCGGCCGAGCGTCCCGCCGCAACACATCTGGCGCACGCCTGGGTGGCGCTGGAGCGTCAGGACCTCGCCGGAGCGCAGCAGTCCCTCGACCGCGCTCGCCGGCTCCGTGAGACGCACAGCGACCACCTCTTCAGCTCGATGTTCTCGCTGCTGAGCGTCCGGCTGATGCGGGACCGGGGCGACCGGATCGGCGCCCGCGGCGCGCTGGCGGACCCGGAACCGCCGGACAGCTGGCTGCGCAGGTCCATCGACGCCGAGGCGGCGGGCGTCGGTCTGGACCGGGCCGGGCGGCACGACACGACCGGGCGCGGGACGGTCACCGCGTCGCAGCAGATGCAGAAGCTCCTGGACCAGGCGCTGGCCGAATGGCTCGACGGGAACGTCCGCGACGGCCGGTCCGACATCGCCAAGGCGCTGTCGCTCGGTCGCGCCGAGCGGCTTCGCCGTCCGTTCGCGCACACGTCCGCCCGGATCCGGGCAATCATCCGCAACGACGCCGCGCTGCGCTCACTGGCCGGCTGGCTCGGCCCGGACGAGCTGACGACCGGGGACCCGTCGGACGGCCCGGCGCCGATCGTGGAGGAACTGTCGGAACGGGAGCTCGAGGTCCTGCGGCTGCTGGCGGCACTGCGCACCACCACCGAGATCGCCGCCGAGCTGTTCATCTCGGTCAACACGGTGAAGTCGCACATCCGCAACATCCTGCGGAAGCTGTCGGTCTCGAGCCGCAACGAGTCCGTCCGCCGGGCGTGGGACCTGAACCTGATCTGACCAATCACTCCGGGCGAGTGATGCCGGGCGCCGTCCGGACCGGACAGAGTCGGGGCCGGAGAAGTCCGGCGGGCAGGGGGAGGCTCGATGATCGTGGGGGAGACCGTGATCGGTCTGGCCGTCGCGGCCGCCGCGGACCCGGTCCCGTGGGCGCGGTCGCAGATGGCGTTCACACTCGCCTTCCACATCGTCCTGGTGCCGCTCGGGGTGTCCTGGGCGTTCATGGCCCTGATCGCCAACTACCGGGCGGTACGGCACGACGACCACGACGCGTTGCTGCTCGCGCAGCGGTGGTCGAAGTACATGGCCGTGACGTTCGCCGTCGGTGCGGTGACGGGGACCGTGCTGAGCTTCGAGTTCGGCCTGCTCTGGCCGCGGTTCATGGGCACCTGGGGCGACGCGTTCGGGATCCCGTTCGCGTTCGAGGGCCTGTTCTTCTTCACCGAGGCGATCTTCGTCGCGATCTACATCTTCGGCTGGCGCCGGCTGAAACCCTGGACGCACTTCTGGACCGGCGTACCGATCCCGGTCGCCGGCGTCTTCGGCTCGATCTCGGTGGTCGCAGCGAACGCGTGGATGAACGCTCCGGGCGGATTCACGATGAACGCGAACGGCGAGATCACCGACGTCGATCCGGTCAAGGTGATCTTCAACGACGCGATGCCGTTGCAGGCCACGCACATGGTGATCGCGGCGTACCTGGTCGGCGGGTTCCTGGTCGCGTCGGTGTACGCCGCCGGGATGCTGCGCGGCCGGGACGATCGGTACCACCGGCTCGCGTTCACGATCGCGTTCACGGTCGCCGCGGTGGCCACGCCGATCCAGATGGGGGTCGGCGATGCGCTGGCCCGGTGGGTGTTCAACAACCAGCCGGTGAAGTTCGCCGCGATCGAGCTGGTGCCGACGACGAGTTCCGACGTACCGGAGCGGTTGCTCGGCAAGCTGAATCCGGACGGCAAGGTCACCGGCGGCATCCCGATCCCGGGGCTGGCGTCCTGGCTGTCGGATCCGAGCACCGGTCGATCGACCGTCGTCGAGGGGCTGAACAGCGTGCCGGCCGACGAACGCCCGACCGTCGACGAGACGAACATCGTCCATCTCTCGTGGGACGTCATGGTCGGGATCGGTACCGCGCTGTTCCTGCTGTCGGTCTGGTACGGCGTGATCTGGCTTGTCCGCCGCCGGATGCCCCGGAGCAAGTGGTTCCTCCGCGCCGCGGCCTGCTCCGGTGTCCTCGCCGTGATCACCATGGAGGCCGGCTGGATCGTCACCGAGGTCGGCCGGCAGCCGTGGATCGTCTACCAGCGGATGAAGGTCGAGGCGGCCGCGACCGCGAACACCGGCGTCTGGCTCACCTTCATCGGCGTCTTCGTGCTGTACGCCGCCCTCGGCGTCACGTTGATCCTGGTGCTGCGCGGGATGAGCCGGCGCTTCCGCCGCGCGGGCGGTTTCGTCGAGGGGGACACGCCGTACGGACCGACGGAGGCGGCCGCGGCCGAGGAGGTCGAGACGGCCGAGCAGGTCGAGGAGCGGACGCCGTGAGTACGACGATCGCGGTGGTGCTGCTCCTCACCCTGGCGACGTACGCCGTGTTCGGCGGGGCGGACTTCGGCGCCGGGTTCTGGGACCTCGTCGCGGGCGGACCGGACCGCGGCGCGGAGCCCCGCGCGGTGATCGAGCGCTCGATCGGTCCGGTGTGGGAGGCGAACCACGTCTGGCTGATCTTCATCTTCGTCGTCACCTGGACCGCGTTCCCGGCGGCGTACCAGTCGATCATGCTGACGATGTTCGTCCCGCTGACCGTGGCCGCGCTCGGGATCGTGTTGCGGGGTGCGAGTTTCGCCTTCCGCAAAGGGGTCGTGACGCTGCGGTTCCGGCGGATCTTCGGCGGGGCGTTCGCGTTGTCGTCGGTGCTCGTGCCGTTCTGCATGGGTGCGATCGCGGGTGGCATCGCGTCGGGGCAGGTGCCGTCGGGCGGCAAGGCCGGCGACCCTGTGGACAGCTGGCTGAATCCGACGTCCTTGCTGACCGGCGTGCTCGCGGTCGTCGTGGCGGCGTACCTTGCCGCGGTCTATCTGGTCTGGGACGCTCGCCACTTCCGCCAGTTCGCGATGGCCGAGTACTTCCGGCGCCGCGCCGTGGTGAGCGCCGTCGTCGCCGCGGTGGTCGCGGTGGCCGCCCTGTTCGTCCTGAACGCCAAGGCGTCGCACGTCTTCGACGGCATGACGTCGAGGGCGCTGCCCGCCGCGATCCTCAGTGTGCTGTGCGGATTCGGCGCGCTGGTGCTGCTGATGCGGTACGCCGCCCGCGGTGCGCGGGTCCTCGCCGTACTCGCCGTGGCCGGGATCATCGTCACCTGGGGCATCGCCCAGTGGCCGTACTTGTTGCCGGAGAGCTTGACCGTCGCGGCGGCGGCCGCACCCGACGACACGCTGGTCGCGTTGCTCGTGGCGGTCGGGTTGGCAGTGCTGATCGTCGTGCCCGGCTTCGTCCTGCTCTACGTGCTCGACCAGCGGGCGCTGCTGCCCGACGAGAGTGTCGAGGACGTCGGCGACCGTCCAATCACCTCTGGCGGGTGATTCCTTGTCCTGCACGGCCGCAGATCGTGGAGGCAGTCCCGTGACGTCGCGTGTCACGACTGTGAAGGAGCTGCCGCCATGACTTCGTCGCCGTTCCCGCCGATCGCCGATTACGCCTTTCTGTCGAACTGCCACACCGGTGCCCTGGTCGCTCCGGACGGATCGGTCGACTGGCTCTGTCTGCCGTCGTTCGACGCACCGAGCGTGTTCGGCAACCTGCTGGACCGCGGGGCCGGGTCCTTCCGGTTCGGTCCGTACGGGATCAACCAGCCGACCGCCCGGACGTACGTGCCGGGTACGAACGTGATGACGACCACGTGGCACACCCCGGCCGGCTGGCTGCTCGTCCACGACGCCTTGACGATGGGCCCGTCACAGGGCCCGGACACGGTGACCCCGCACACCCGTCCGCCGGCCGACGACGACGCCGAGCACGTCCTGATCAGAACCGTCGAGTGCCTCGAGGGATCGGTCGAGATCGAGCTCGTCTGCGAACCGGCCTTCGACTACGGGCGCGTCCCGGCCGAATGGGCGATGGTCGGCGACGACGCGCACACCGCGGACGCGTCCGGCGCCGGCCGGACGTTCCGGCTGAGCACCGACATGCTGATCGGGATCGAGGGGGGCTCCGCCCGGGCCCGGCACGTCATCTCCAAGGGGGAGAAGGCGTATTGCGCGCTGTCCTGGGCCGACGGACTGGCGTCACCGGCCGACCTCGCCGACGCGGAGGCACGCATCGCCGCGACGATCCGGTTCTGGCGCAACTGGCTGGCCCGGGCCCGGATCCCCGACCACCGGTACCGGCATTCGCTGGAGCGGTCGGCACTGACCATCAAGGGCCTGACCTACATGCCGACCGGGGCCACGATCGCCGCACTGACCACCTCGTTGCCGGAGACGCCGGGCGGCGAACGCAACTGGGACTACCGCTACACCTGGATCCGCGACACGACGTTCACCTTGCAGGCGCTGCACTACCTGAACCTGGACTGGGAGGCCAACGAGTTCATGCAGTTCGTGGCCGACCTGGAGCCCAACTCGGACGGCGCGCTGCAGATCATGTACGGCATCGACGGCCGCCGCGACCTGGCCGAGTCGACCCGCGACGACCTCAGCGGCTACGAGGGCGCCAGCCCGGTGCGGATCGGCAACGGCGCGTTCGACCAACGGCAGAACGACGTGTTCGGCGCGGTGCTGGACTCGGTGCTGCTGCACACCGTGCGGAGCAAGCGACTGCCGCGCCGGCTCTGGCCCCTGGTCGAGTCGCAGGCCCAGTGTGCGATGTCGTCGTGGCGCGATCCCGACCAGGGCATCTGGGAGGCCCGTGGAGATCCGCAGCACTATGTCTCGTCCAAGCTGATGGGCTGGGTGGCCCTGGATCGTGCGTCCCGGCTGGCCCGGATCCGCAACGACGAAGACCTCGCCGAGCTGTGGGCGAAGACGGCCGAGGAGATCCGCGACGACATCCTCGAGCACGGGGTGAGCGACCGCGGTGTCCTGCGCCAGCACTACGACACCGACGCGCTGGATGCCTCGACCCTGCTGGCCCCGTTGTTCGGCTTCCTGCCGGGAAGCGACGAGCGGATGCGGGCGACCGTCGACGCGATCGACAACGAGCTGACCGAGAACGGCTTCGTGCTGCGCTACCGGACCGACGAGACCGACGACGGCATGTCCGGCAAGGAAGGCACGTTCCTGATCTGCTCGTTCTGGCTGGTGTCCGCGCTGGCGGTCATCGGTGAGATCGACCGTGCCCGCAGCCAGTTCGAGCGGCTGCTCCGGATCGAGTCGAAGCTCGGCCTGTACGCCGAGGAGTTCGAGGTGGACCGGGCCCGGCACCTGGGCAACTTCCCGCAGGCGTTCTCCCACCTGGCGCTGATCGGAGCGGCCGGCCGGATCATCCTCGCAGACTTCCGGGAGGAGTTGTCGCTGTGAACGCGCAGGGACAGGAGAGCCCGCACGTCGTCGTACTCGGGGGCGGGCTCGGCGGGGTCGCGTGTGCGCACCGCCTCGGGGACGAGGGGGTCCGGGTCACGCTGGTCGACCGCAACGACTATCACCAGTTCCAGCCGTTGCTCTACCAGGTCGCGACGGCGCAACTGCCGGCCGAGGACATCGCCCGGCCGCACCGGGCGATCTTCCGCGAGCATCCGACCGTCGAGGTGCGCACCGCCGACGTCGCGCAGATCGATGCCGGCAACCTCACGCTGAGGTTGACCGACGGCGACACGATCACCGGATCGCACCTGGTGATCGCGGCCGGCGCGCGACCGGAGTACTTCGGGGTTCCGGGCGCGGCCGAGCACGCGTTCGCCCTGTACTCGGTCGCCGACGCGGAGCGGTTGCGGATCCACGTGCAGTCCCTGGTCCAGGCCGGCGCCGAGCCGAACGCGGACGAGAGCGAGCTCGACATCGTGGTCGTCGGCGGCGGCCCGACCGGCGTCGAGATCACCGGGGCACTCACCGAGCTGATGGCCGCGCTGGTGGCCACCGAACGGATCCCGCGGCCGGGCAAGGTCATCGTGGTCGACCGCGGTGACACGTTGCTCGGTGCGTTCTCCGAGAAGTCGCACGAGTACGCGCACGAGCGGCTCACCAAGGAAGGCGCCGAGCCGAGGCTCGGTACCGGGGTGTCCGCGGTGCACGCCGACCGCGTCGAGTTCGACGACGGGACGTCGATCCGCACCCGGACGGTCATCTGGGGCGGCGGCGAGTCGGCCGCCTCGGTGGTGGCGAACGCGCCCGGGCTGCCGACCGGCCGCGGCGGGCGCATCGACGTCCTGCCGGACCTCACGGTCGACGGCCACCCGCACGTCTACGCGGTCGGCGACGTCGCGAACATCCCGGCCAAGGACGGCTCGATCCTGCCGCAGCTGGGCTCGGTCGCGCAGCAGTCCGGTGCATGGGCCGCCGGCAACATCCTGCGGGAACTGCACGGGGACAAGGCCAAACCGTTCCACTACAAGGACAAAGGCATCATGGCGATGATCGGCCGGAACGCGGCCGTCGCCGAGGTCGGCCGGCATCGGCACCAGGTGGAGGGCCCGGTCGCGTTCGCGGCATGGCTCGGCGTCCACGCGATGCTGGTCAGCGGTGCGCACAGCAGGACCGACGCGTTCCTGTCCTGGGCCTGGGACTACTTCGACCGTGACCACGCCGCGACCGTCGAGTGGTCCACCACGCCGGAGCGGATCGCCTGGGGCGACGACGCCGCCGACGTTCCGCACATCGACCTGGACCGAGGCGACCCGACCGCCCGCGACGCCTGAGGAGAACAGACATGTCCGACCACTACGACGTCGTCATCGTGGGATCAGGAGCAGGTGGCGGCACGCTCGCACACCGGCTCGCACCGTCGGGACGGCGGGTCCTGATCCTGGAGCGGGGGGACTGGCTCCCGCGGGAGGCCGAGAACTGGGACGCCGAGGCCGTCTTCGTCGACAACCGCTACGTCTCACCGGACCAGTGGTTCGACAGCGAGGGCAAGCCGTTCCAGCCCCAGGTGCACTACTTCGTCGGCGGTGCGACCAAGTTCTACGGCGCCGCGCTGTACCGGCTGCGCGAGCGGGACTTCGGTGAGCTCAAGCACCATGGCGGCGTCTCGCCGGCCTGGCCGATCTCCTACGACATGATGGAGCCGTACTACACGCAGGCCGAGCAGCTCTACCAGGTTCACGGTGTCCGGGGCGAGGACCCGACGGACCCGCCCGCGTCCGCGCCGTACCCGTTCCCGCCGGTGTCGCATGAGCCGCGGATCCAGAAGCTGTTCGACGACATGGCCGCGGTCGGGCTGCATCCGTACCACGCGCCGTGCGGTGTGATGCTGGACGAGAGCCGGCCCGCGTTCAGCACGTGCGTGCGCTGCGCGACCTGCGACGGGTTCCCGTGTCTCGTGCACGCGAAGTCCGACGCGGACGTCATCGCGGTCCGGCCCGCGATCGAGCACGACAACGTGACGCTGCTGCGCAACGCCGTCGTACGGCGCCTCGAGACCGACGCGACCGGCCGCACGGTGACCGCGGTCGTCGCCGACGTCGAGGGGGCCGAACAACGGTTCAGCGGCGACATCGTCGTGCTGTCGGCCGGCGCCGTGAACTCGGCGCGGATCCTGCTCGCGAGTGCCGGCGACCGGCATCCGAACGGGCTCGCGAACGGGTCCGACCAGGTCGGGCGCAACTACGTGTTCCACAACAGCCGGGCCTTCCTGGCGGTCTCGACCGAGAAGAACGACACCCGGTTCCAGAAGACGCTCGGGCTGAACGACTACTACTTCGGCGACGCCGACTTCGACTACCCGATGGGCAACCTGCAGATGGTCGGCAAGTCGTCGGCCCCGATGTACCGCGGGGAGAAGCCGGTCGAGACCCTCCTGGCGCCGACGTTCGCGCTGCGCGACGTCGCCGCGCACGCCGTCGACTTCTGGCTGTCGGTCGAGGACCTGCCCGATCAGGACAACCGGGTGACGCTCGACCGGGACGGCGCGGTCGTCCTGAGCTACACGCCGAACAACACCGAGCCGATGACACAGCTGTACCGGCGGATCAAGAAGAACCTGGGCCGGCTCGGCATGCACCCGCGCCACCTGATCCCGCGCAGCGTCTACATGAAGAATGACATCCCGGTGGCAGGCTGCGCGCACCAGGCCGGGACGGTCCGGTTCGGGCACGATCCGGAGACCTCGGCGCTGGACGTCAACTGCCGCGCGCACGAGGTCGACAACCTGTACGTCGTCGACACCAGCTTCTTCCCGAGCATCGGCGCGGTGAATCCGGCGCTCACCGCGATGGCGAACGCGCTCCGGGTCGGTGACCACCTGCTGGAGCGCCTCGGCTGATACAGCTGTGCGTCAGCTCGGGATCCAGGGATGCCGCCAGCCGCCGTACCCGGCCGGTACTTCGGCGGCCGCGGCCGGCCCCCAGGTCCCGGGCTGATACGTGTGGATCGGCGTCGGTGCGTCGAGCAACGGTTGCATGACCCGCCACTGCTCCTCGACGGCGTCCTGGCGCGTGAACCGGGTGCTCTGCCCGGTCATCGCCGCGTGCAGCAGCACCTCGTACGGCGTCGGGCCCTCGCCGCCCTCGGCGGCGAACTCCGTGTCCAGGTCGATCGGCGCGATCCGTGACATGTCCGCACGGTGCGCGTCGATCCGGACCCGGACGCCGGTCGACGGGTCGAGCTTGATCACCAGCTGGTTCGGCTCGGCGATGTGTCCCCGCGGCCCGAACCCCAGCCGCGGCGGGCGCTTGAAGACCAGCCGGAGCTCGGTCTGGGTCGCCGGCAGCCGCTTCCCGGTGCGGATGAAGAACGGCACACCGGCCCAGCGCCAGTTCTCGATGTCGAGCCGGAGCGCGGCGTACGTCTCGGTGGCCGAACCCTTCGCGACCCCGTCGATCCCGAGGTAGCCGTCGTACTGACCGCGGACGTAGTGGGCCGGATCGGCGTCCTCCACCGCGCGGAACAAGATGACCTGCGAGTCCTTGAGCGTGCTCGGATCGCCGCGCGACGGCGGCTCCATCGCGGCCGCCGCGACCACCTGCATCAGGTGGTTGACCACGACGTCGCGCAGCGCGCCGACCGGGTCGTAGAAATGGCCGCGGTCCTCGACGCCGAAGCTCTCCGCCATGGTGATCTGGACACAGTCCAGGTAGTTGCGGCTCCACAGCGGCTCGAGCACCGCGTTCGCGAACCGCAGGTACAGGATCTCCTCCAGCCCCATCTTCCCGAGGTAGTGGTCGATCCGGAACAGCTGCGACTCGTCGAGGTACTGGTGCAGCTCGGCGGCCAGGTCGCGGGCCGACTGCTGATCGTGACCGAACGGTTTCTCGACCACGACCCGCGCCCCGGTGGTCAGCCCGGCCTCGGACAGTCCGCGGATCACCCGGCCGAACAGGAACGGCGGGATCTCGAGGTAGAACACCGGGGTCTGGGCGCCCTTGATCGCCTCGCCGACCCGCTCGTACAGCGGCGCGTCGGTGAAGTCGCCGCCGACGTACGACAGCCGGTCGGCGAACCTGTCGAAGACGGCCTTGTCGATCGTGACACCGGTCCCCTCGATCGACGTCCTGGCCCGCTCGATCAGCTGGTCGACGGTCCAGTCGTCGGCCGCCACCCCCACGATCGGGCAGTCGAGCAGACCACGCGCCTCCAGCTGGTACAGCGAGCGGAACGTCATCACCTTGGCCAGGTCGCCGGTGATCCCGAAGATCACCAGGACGTCCGCCGCCTTCGGGCCGGTTGCCGTCTCTGCCATGACTACCTCGCCTCTGGATATCTCTGGGTGTCTCGGGGATCAGGCCGGGCGCGCCTGCCGGCCCGGGATCTGGTTGCGCTGCGTCGCGCTCGCCGCCCAGTGCCCGAGATCGAGCAGAGCGGCCAGGCCGATCCAGAACCAGTCGAACCCGTGGAGGCCCCCGGGAGCCCACAGGAACAGGTAGATCAGCGTCGTGAACGGCAGGAAGATGATGCCGAGCAGCGGCCACAACCAGGTGCTGAACGCCGCGTCGACCCGCTCCGGCCGCGCGACCCAGACGATGAACACCCCGAGCCGCGGAAACACGCCGGCCATCAACGCGAACAGGCAGCCCATCGGATCCCCCTGAAGTCCTCCGACCGCCATTCGGTCAGACGTCGCACCATGGTGGCTGCCGCTCGGTCGGGTGCGAATCACCCGCAACGAATGATTCGCCCGGCCCGCCAGTTCGGCCGCCGTCAGCGAGGGCCGCGCTACTCGTCGGGAACACTTACTGTGGTCGTATGGCGAAAGCCAGGCCCGAGCAGGGGCCGGACATTTCCCCTGAGAAGGGGTACGTCGCTGGTCGGTCCGCTGCCGGCGGCTCGGCGCCTGCGGCCACCGCTGTTGACGGTGGCCAGGTCGCGCAGCGCGCCACCTGGCTCATTGCCGTCGAGTGGTGCGGTGTCGCTGCTTTGATCTACCTGCTGATCTGCGCGGTGAGCATCATCAGCCGCGGATTCGCGGGACTGGGCAGCGAGGCGGCGCACACCCTGTTCGCCTTCGCCGAGCACCCGTTGGTCGGGCTGAGCGTCGGCATCCTCGGTACGGTCCTGATCCAGTCATCGACCACGACGACAGCCATCACTGTCACCGCCGTCGGATCCGGCGCGTTGTCCGTTCACAGCGCGATCCCGATCATTCTCGGCGCGAACGTCGGCACCACCGTCACGACCAGCCTGGTCGCCCTCACCTTCGTCGGCAACCGCACCGAGTTTCGCAGGGCGCTCGGCGCGTCCACCGTCCACGACTTCTACAACTGGCTCGCGCTGCTGATCTTCTTCCCAGTCGAGTTGCTCTGGCATCCCCTGGAACGCGTCAGCGGGGCGTTGACCGACGCGCTGTACGGCACGGGCTGGCTGCCGAATCCGGCCCACTTCAACTTCATCCGGGCGGCGACCCGGCCGGTGGAACACGCTGTGATTCATGCGACCTCGCAACTCAGCAGTGCGCTCGGTCCGCTGGTCACGATCGTCATCGGCGCCGGTTTGATCCTGGTCGCGGTCCGCTACCTCGGAAAGTTGCTCAAGCAACTCATGGTCGGAAAGGCCCGCGATGCCCTGATCAGCGCGGTCGGCCGCAATGCCTACCTGGCCATGGCGTCTGGCATGGGAGTCACCGTCGTCACCCAGTCCTCGACCATCACCACGTCCGTGCTGGTCCCTTTCGCCGGCGCGGGGATCCTGACGCCGGCGCAGATCTATCCGGTCGTCGTCGGCTCCAACCTCGGCACGACCTTCACGGTGGTACTCGCGGCGTTCGCGGTCGTCGGACAGGACGCGAAGATCGGCCTGCAGGCAGCCTTCGTGCATTTGCTCTACAACGTCTTCGCGATCGTGGCGATCTACGTCATACCGCTCCTGCGTCCCGTACCGCTGTTCTGCGCCCAGAGCCTGGCCCGCGTCGCGTCCGAGCGCAGGTGGGTCCTCGCCGTCTATCTCATCACCGTCTTCATCGCGCTCCCTGCCGCGATCATCATCCTGATAGGCGTGCTATGAGGGGTGTCGCACGCTAGATTCGGGTTCCTGGGCTCTCTCGCGGGAGGACGTCACATGACCGGTCGGATCGTCGTCGGCATCGACGGCTCACAGCAAAGCGGCAACGCGCTCGAGTGGGCGGTGGAGCGGGCGCGCCTCGGAGGCGAGCAGCTCGAGCTGCTCAACGCCTACACGCTCGTTCCAGAGCTCAATTTCTACGGCTTCTACGGCGCACCAAGCCAGCCTGTGGATTGGTACATCGACTTCTCCGGGCAGCTGCTCGAGGCCGCGGCGACACGGGTACGGGAGCTCGCGCCCGCTCTCACCTGCAAGCTGACCTCGCAGCTCGGCCACCCGGCCTACTTGCTCGCTGAGGCTTCAGAGGCCGCGGACGCCGTCGTGGTCGGCCGGCGCGGGCTGGGCAGCGTCGCGAGCACACTGATGGGTTCGGTGAGCAACCGGCTGACGAGCCAGGCGAAATGTCCGCTGGTCGTGGTCGGGGAGGAAAAGCGGCCGACGACCGGCCCGATCGTGGTCGGCATCGACGGGTCGGAGTTCGGCGTGCGCGCGCTGCGCTACGCGCTCGCCGAGGCAGCCGTGCACAAAACCACGGTCCGCGCCGTCGCCGCCTACGAGCTGCTGCATCCCGCGCTCCGGGACGACCCGGAGCTCGTCGCCCGCATGCAGGCCGACGTCGAGCGGGAGACCGCCGACACCATCGCCCATGCGCTCGACGAGGTGAAGGGCACGGACACCGCCTCGGTGAGCGTGGAACCCGTCGCGGTGCAAGGCCCCGCCGCGGAGGCGATCCTGGGCCACG
Organism: Kribbella sp. NPDC004138; assembly: GCF_053603655.1. Lineage (NCBI taxonomy): Bacteria > Bacillati > Actinomycetota > Actinomycetes > Propionibacteriales > Kribbellaceae > Kribbella > Kribbella sp. NPDC004138. The sequence continues at coordinate 2,328 of NZ_JBSGFZ010000002.1, read as the reverse complement.
CCAAGGACGCGCGGCTGATCGTGGTCGGCACCCACGGCAAAGGCCTGGTACGCCGGATTCTGCTCGGATCCGTCAGCCGGCGAGTGCTGAACGACGCAGACCGACCGGTCGCCGTGATCGACGTTCCCGAAGCCTGACAGCGAGCAGCCGGGCCGTAGAGATTCACGGGGTGACGATCGCGAAGGCTGGGTCGGGCTGGTCGGTCAGGCTGATGATCTTGGTGAAAATCGTCGGATCGCCGTCGAACTGGACGTCGTCGCTGCCCGCACCGCCGAGCATGCGGAGCAGTTGCGGTTCGGTGAGCGTGATCACGAGGTCCGCGTCCTTGGTTCGGCTGGTCGGGTGATGAGTGAGGACGCCGTTGGACAGTTCCATTCGGTAGCTGTCGCCGGTGTCGCTGAAGCGCCAGAGGATGGACGCCTTGAGATCCCAGGCGCGTCTTCCGTCGACGCGGATCGCGAGGCTGTCGAACAGTTGGGTGACGGTGAGGGCACTTGCCATCCCGGCCGAGCTCACGGGGGCGGGTGCAACCGGACCATGAAGTTCTTGTGCGCCGGTGAGGAAGTTGTTGCGCCAGGTGCCGCATTCCGATCCGTGGCCCAGGCGGGTGAACACCTCGCCGAGCAGCGTCTTCGCGCCGGCGTGGGCCGGGTCGGCGAACACGGCGTGACTGGCGAGCTCGGCCGCGAAGCGGAGGTCTCCGGACTCGGCGAACTCGCGAGCCCGTTCCACCGTGGCCTCGACGCCCCCGATCACTTGGACGTAGCGGGCGGCCGCGGCCTCTGGCGGGTGCTGCCAGAGGTGGGCGGGGTTGCCGTCGTACCAGCCGAGGTAGCGCTGGTAGATCCCTTTGACGTTGTGGCTGACAGAGCCGTAGTAGCCGTGGGTGTGCCAGACCGCGTCCAGCTCGGGGGGCAGTTCGAGCGTTTCGGCGATCTCGCTGCCGACATAGCCCTGGTTCATCAGCCGCAGCGTCTGGTCGTGCAGGAATGCGTAGAGGTCACGTTGTTGCTTCATCAGCGTGACGATGTTGTCCGAGCCCCAGGTCGGCCAGTGGTGGGACGCGAACGCCACGTCGGAGTCGTCCCCGAACAGTTCGATGGCTTCGTTGATGTAGCGGGACCAGCCGCGGGCGTCACGCACCTCGGCACCGCGCAGCGTGAGCAGGTTGTGCAGGTTGTGGGTAACGTTCTCGGCCAGGCACAGGGCGCGCCGCTGCGGAAACTGAAAGTTCATCTCGGCCGGCGCTTCGGTGCCGGGCGTGAGCTGGAAGACGATCCGCACACCGTCGAGGGTCTCCTCCTGGCCGGTGCGCGTGATGTCGAGCGTGGGGGCGATCAATCCGACCGTGCCGGTCGAGGTGCCCGGACCGAGGCCGACTCCGAGGGTCCCGGTCGCGCTCACCGGCAGGCCCATTCCGGTGTGGTACAGCCCGCGGCGAAGCATCGCCGTTCCGGCGTAGACGTTCTCCGACACCGCATGCTCGAGGAACCCAGCCGGCCCCACGATCGGCACCTCCGTGTCGGCATCCACCACGCCGAGGACACCGCCGAAATGATCGATGTGCGAATGTGTGTAGATCACCGCCTGTACCTGTCGATCGCCGCGGTGCTCGCGGTAGAGCGCGAGACCAGCAGCAGACACCTCGGCCGACACCGCAGGGTCGATCACGATCACCCCTGCGTCGCCTTCGACGATGGTCATGTTCGACAGTTCGATGCCGCGCAGCTGGTAGATGCCCTCCGTCACCTCGAACAGGCCCTGGATCGACGTCAGCTGACTCTGCCGCCACAGACTCGGATTCACCGTGTCAGGACACGCTCCGGACGTGGCCGCGGTATAGGCATCAGCGTCATAGACGACCCGGCCGTCGGCTGCTTTGATCACCCCTGGCTCCAGACGCGCCACCAACCCCCGCGTTGCGTTCTCGAAATCCGTACGGTCGCTCAGGTCTGCAGGCACAATCAGGCTCCCTGGTCGTGGTGAACGCATCTGCCGCCACCTCACAATCGAGCCAGGCGAATCGCCTCCCCCTCGGTGGATGAGCTCGGCCTGGGCCACCGGCGAAGCGGGCGCAACCGCGCGGACAGCCACTTTGGCTCCGCCCCGCGGGCAGACCCTGGCCAGATATCGCGGCAGCGGGCACCGGGGCACGGCCGAATCTTGTTCCAGAGTCGAACCTGGGCAGACACCGGTCCGGTATCTGCCCAGGTCACAGCTTGCGCGCCCGGCAGTGTTGTGGTTCAACACATCCCGGACGGGTGTCTCACGACATACCGGACTGATGTCTCACGACATCGGAGACAGTTCGTGGATGCTCGGGGATGT